>NZ_JH114154.1:0-81778 GCF_000224595.1 Prevotella sp. C561
TGGCAGAGAACACAGTGTTCCTTCTTCTTACAGCACTTATCCGTAACTTTTACAAGGCCATTATTCAAAGACTTGACGTAAAGAAGTTCGGACTCAATGTAACAAGTCGCATAAAAGCGTTTGTCTTCAGGTTTATCTCTGTACCAGCCAAGTGGATCAAGACATCAAGGCGGTATGTGCTGAATATCTATACCTGTAATTATGCTTACGCAGATGTTTTCCAGACTGATTTTGGATAGTGCCTACAACTTATGGGAATGATATTGTGTATTGCCTCAAGTCACATTGTGGGGTAAGGGGATATTGTAGGCAGAAGTGGGTGCTTCAAGTTCAAATTATCTGCAAATTCAGTAATGAGAGGACGTGTAAACGCAATAAGAACCTTCAAGGGCTTAGTTGCGGATTTGAGGTAAAAACAGAAGTCTTTTATCACACACTATTATAAGAATAATGTTATTATCAAGTTGCTGTCATTTTAACATTTGGCAGCAACTATCTGTATAACAAAGTATTGCATCTTCAAAAAGCATGACAGTAATGACAGCAAAATTAGTTTTACTGAATTATTCACTTTAGACTAGAGCAAACATAAAGACGGCTTCTTAGTTTAGTTTATAGAACAGCCACATTAATTTCCTCTTCACAGCTGGATTGGACTTTGCGTTCTGATCTGTAACAACTCGCTCATTAATACTCATACCTAAAGTATCATCTTTTCCCACATTGACGGGTAATACAGATAAAGGAATTGATCTTATACAAGCTATAATACTATCATTATCAACTTTTGAGAAATGCTTATATCGTGTATCTGGTACTTCTATGCCCACGCTATCACTAAAAAAGAGTTGACGCAACAAGCGTGACTTTGTATCATAGATAGAACGAGTATCAAAACCATTCTTTAGGTAATACCCATCAGCAAAGACTATATACTTATCGTTCTCACAGAAGAGTTGCTGTGCTAACTGGCTTATCTCCTTCTTGTGGGTCATGGCCTTGGCTTCATCAATATAATAGAACTTGTTGTCAGACAGTAGTCCTAAACCTTCATTTAAGTCTTTGTCTGCCGTAAGCACAGCCACTCCGAGGTCATCATAGAACTTCCATCGCTTATTTTGGTCGCCTGGAAGGTTATAGGCAATGTCCTCTCCCATATAATGATTAATAATCATTCCTTTCTTATAGAACACAAACTGCGGATTATAACTTAAGAAAAAGATGGGATCATGGACCTTTATAAGTATCTCATGACGACTATCACGATACTCACAACCCAGAGCTATATTAGAGAGGATAAAGTTCATGGAGGGTATTAGGAAGATAAAGAAAACAATAACAGATATTGACCATAGAAGAAACCTACCAACTTTTGAGTCATTAGCGCAAAAGGAGATAAGTTTAGCAAGGTAATAAACCCATACCCAACAAGTGAGAACAGCCCCAACAATCTCCACCTGTTGTATAAAATAGCAGAAGGTGTCTTTTCCTAAACAAATAACATCTATCAAGAAAAGTAGTACACAAATCACCTGCACTATCAGGCATACCTTTATTATATTCTTCTTCATAATCTTAGTAATGATTAAAAAAATAACTTGGTACATTTTCGGAGCCGAGGCATCGGTCTTGAGCAGTGTATTCAATTGATGAAAAACTCCAGAAATGGAACTATATGGTTTCATGGAGAGAGAGAAAAAAATACCAAGTTATTTTTTTATCATTACTTAATACGTTTCTTCTGGCCAGTGTTTAACGATATCCCCATCCTTGAAAACAGCCCATGCACGTAGCTTCCCATGACTATTATACCAATAAGCCGTATCAATAGCATCGTCATTCCTGTACTTTACTTTAAAACGAAGAACACCATGCGGACGGCGCTTTATTGAATCTTGATAATAGCAATCATAACGCCTTGTACTATCATCAAGTATTGTTACTTTATCTTGTATCTGTCCATTTGGATAATAAACATTGGCAGGAACCCATGAGTTACCACCGTCATAGATAACAGTCTGATAGGCAATAGGATGCCCATGAGTAGCATAACGAATAACGACCTTATCTTGCTTTAATCCATTCTTTACCCTACAAGTATATAAGTCGGGGAATATCTCTTCCTCATCGTCTTCATTTTCTCTTGGGAAAAAGGCTTCTGGAAATTCGTTGAAATAGTTTTTCAAGTAGACAACAGGCGTATTACTGAGTGTACCAGTAAATAGTTTTCCAGAGCCGACTCTGTATATCTTTACTCCATCTGTATATAGTTGATACTTCTCAGAAGAGTTTAATCTTACAGCATTCTCGTCATAATTGCGAATATCATCAAGTGTTCCATCAGGCTTATAGAACTTCCATTCACCTTCTCGATGCGCTAAGTTATCAAAAGTTGTGTACCCCTCCGACTTTAAAGTACCATCCTCATAATAGTACTTAGCATAGATTAAGCGGTTATCTGACTTGATAGAAGGGAATTGCTCTTCCTTCCAAATGGTGCCATCTCGCCTATAGGACTTCACCCAACCAACCCATGTATCATAACTATGTTCCTTTTTCCCAACTTGTTTCACCTTACCATCTTCATAATACTCAGTGTACTCACTTGGAAGAGTTTTAATGTAATCAGGTATAAGAAATATCCCATATCCCAATAATAAAAGTAATAAAGCAATGAAGGAAGGAAGTAGAGTACGTAGGAAAATACGTGAGAAGATTATACTAATTATAAAGTATACCACGGAAACCATGAAGCCTTCAATATATATACCTAAAGCTATATATCCCCGTCCAGCCGCATCAGTGCTGTCTCCAGAAGCTGCCTCCATTGCAAACAAGAACATAAAAATAAGTGGGTAAATCAAAGCCATTACAACTGAAGCTATAGCTATCCGAAGCTTTTTATTCTTTATCATGTAAGTTTCTACTCATTATAAATCATTTCTCCACAAGGGAGTCAAAGATTATAGGTTGTTAATATAGGTATTAAAAAGATAGTCGTCTTTCTGAAAGACTATAGGTTGACCACAAAGATAAGAGTTTCTAATGATACTTGCACAGGAAAAGAAGACGAAATAACAATTATTCATACAAACCACTTATAGCTGACTACTCAATATCACGACGCAAAGTAACTGAAGAGCATTGAAACAATAAAAGCCAAGAAAGACGTTATTCATATAATCACGGTGCCGAATGGCTTGCACTGCTGAGCAGATATAAATAACAAGAATAGGTATTGTAATAAACCAGCTGCCAACAACAAACATGATAATCCAAAAGAAACACTCGCCTGCATCATCCTCACCAAAAGTGGCTATTACCATTAAGAACAATAAAATAGTAACCAAAGCGAAAGACAACACACGGAGGAATATCCAGAATAAAGACCGCCAATCCTTATTATAAAAAGCAACAACACTGACCTCTGCCCCACTCTTCTTGCTCTTATTCCAATGGCCAACAAACAGTGAAACACCAAAAGCAAGAACACAAAGTAGTATAATGATGATAAAAGCGAACATACTTAATTTATTATTACAGTCATCAACTGCCTCCTAAACAGTAAGAATTATATCTTGCAAAGATAAACTTTTGTACTCTAATATACAAGGGATACAACTAAAAACAACAGCCTTCTTTGGCAGACAAAACATGGTTACATTTCTATAAAATAAAGCTTCCTCTAATTATATTCATGAAAAAAAATATTTTTCTTCATGACAATAAATATTTCTTTTCACGTAAATAATTCTACCAGCATTATGTACTAAGGCCATCGAAACACATCTCTACCTAATGACATAGTATAAAACTTATGTCCCTTAAAGCAACTTCTATTACACAGACAACGAGTAAGCGTACAAAGAAAGAGAGCATATCAATCGCTTGACATGCTCTCTCTCCTTATTTAATTCTGTCTTATTCAGTTAAAGCCTACTTTATAGCTTCACCATTTGCCTCAACTGGCCAGTAGATATTCTGGTACAAGTTTGAGTTCTCTGCATTACGATCAGGTGAACAGAGCTGCATCTCCTGATAAGAGAATGGAGACAAGTAGTGTGCCTGATAGAAGGTGTAACCGTTGTAGAGGATATTGTTGGTCGTCTGAATCTGGTAAGGACGAACATACTTTGAAAGTGTCTTAGCAGACATTGTAGCCTTAGCATCGCCATCAGCAATAATCAGACTCACACCATTCTTATCAACGAAAGAAGGATTCTGATAGATCTGATCCCAGAAGTTAACACCCTCAATCTGATAGTTCTTCACCTGATCCAAAGCTGCCCAACGAATCAAGTCATCGTCACGAAGACCCTCACCAGCAAACTCGCTGCGACGCTCACGACGGATAGAATAGAGTGTTGCATCTACGGGATGACCAGCTGAGAATGCTGCCCAGTCGTATGATGGACGATTTACATCAGCCTCCTTAGTCATATCAGTTGCAGCAATAGTTGTTGAGATTGGAGCAGTGATACCAGCACGTGCACGCAAAGCAGTCCAATAACCTGTTGCTGTTGCATCCAATGAACCTGTACGGAGGTAAGAAGCCTCAATATAGTTGAGCATAGCTTCCTCAACACGGATGATAATCTGACCATCAACATCAGAGAAGGTCTGACCCAATTGCATTGCAGGATCATAGTTGTAGAACTTACGCTGACGATAGCCAGTTACGTCTCTACTTGCCTGGTCTGTTGCGAAAAGAGTTGCCGCATCGAATAAGAGTTTAGTAATGGTAGGTTTACCTTCTTTAACTCTTTGCTTATTAATTAAATCAATACTCTTCTGATCAATATCAAGGTCATTAGACTCACCGAACACGAAAAGCTGCAGACGCTCATCACGGTCAGTCTTAGCTAAGTCTACTGTAGTATCACCATGATAGCCTGAACCAGAAGCGTAGATAGGCAAACCATTCTTCATAAGGAATGACTCTACGAGTCCACGAGTCCAACCAGAAGACAAGCCACCACGCAGTTTGTTTGACGTGAGGTGAGCTACGTTGATATCAGTATTGAATTCTCTCCACAATAGAACTTCTGGATACTTCGTCAAGTTTGGACTTGCAAACATATCATAGTATGGATTCCAACCATTGAAGTTACCAACAGTACCAGGATTCATTACGTGATTATTCTGAGTTGACAATGGTACAGCATCACACACCTTCTTAGCTGCATCGATCGCTTGATCAAGGAAGAAATTAACTTCATCATCCTGATTAATAGTGAAGTTCTTATTCCACTCCTTGTTCTTACCTGGCCAGTTAGCATCACCTGGTACACGACCTGTTCCTCTGTGATACTTCTCGAAGGTTGCTTCATAGAGTGCCATTCTTGATTTCATAGCTAAAGCAGCATACTTATTGATACGTACCTTATTGGCAAAGTTCACCTGCAACTTATCAATAGCCTTATCCATATCAGAAAGAATCTGACGTGCAACAAGGTTACGAGGCTGACGCTTACTTGCTTCTACGAGGTCTTTATCAATGTTTAACTCATTAAGCATGATAGGGAAATCACCGTAAGTCTTCAGCTTATCAAAGTAGAGCATAGCTCTGATGAAGTAAGCTTCACCCATGTATTGATTGATAAGTTCTGGCGTGCCAGTTACTTCTTCTTTGGCAATCTTTGCTTCGTTCTCATTAATGAATTTATCTACATCTCTGATAGCATACACATCAAGACCTTTAGATGTTGGGACTTTCCACTGGTCCTGTAGGTACATTCCAGAGTTTCCATCTCTTGCTGCTTGGTTATCTGTACCATTATCAAATGTAGCAACACCCCCAAACCAGCCACTGTTATTAGGGAAGATATTTGTATAGTATTTGATAGTGAATGTACCAAGTTGATCCGCAGTTTTGAAATATTCGCTTGGTGAAACCTCGTCAAGAGGTTTTCTATCAAGGAAATCATCACATGAAGTAACAGTCATTCCAAGGCACAGCAATGGTAGACCACCTTTTAGTATATCTGAAATAATCTTTTTCATAATTCCGTATATTTAGAAGTTAAGATTCAAACCGAATGAAACAGTTCTCTGAAGAGGATAAATCTTTCCAGGTCCCCAGTCTCCTCCTGTTGCTTCAGGGTCGAAAATCTTATTCATCTTAGTGAATGTTGCGAGGTTCTCAGCAGAGAAGTAGAAACGTATTCTATTAGCTCCTATCTTGCTTGCAATAGACATTGGCAGCGTATAACCAATCTGAATATTCTTAATTCTCATGTATGCTGCATTCTGTAGATATCTGTCGCTGGTCTTGAAGTTCTTAGAACCTGCACCGAAGAGAGGTCTTGGATAGAAAGCATTTGGATTAGGTCCGAAGTTGGTATCGGTAGCTGGACGCCAGTAGTCAAGGTGATCCTTGAATGCTGCACTCTGCCATAAACCGGTATTAGCACCTACGCTATAAGGAGAAGCATCCCAGAAGTCACGCTTACCAACACCCTGCATGAAGATGAGGAAGTCAAATCCTTTCCAGTTAGCATCCAAAGTGATACCGAAACGATAACGTGGTAAAGAGTTACCGATCTTGGTCAAGTCACCCATATCATCGTATGTGCTCTTACCAGAGTTCACCTTCTTATCACCATTAAGGTCTTTGTACATTACATCACCTGCAGCCCAGTCAGAACCCCATGAAGGCTTATTATTAGCCAACCATTCGTTCATCTGCTGATCAGTCTGTGCTATACCTTCTACTTTATAGCCATAGATATCTCCCATACGCTTACCTGCACACCACTGAGAAAGCAGTCTGTTTGGATTATAGAAGTTCGTAATAGTCTGGTAATCATCAGAGAGAACGAGCTTGATACCATAGTTTACTTGTCCAACTCTGTCTCTCCATCTTACTTCTAAGTCCCAACCATTTGATCTCATATCACTATTATTCTCTTTTGGCTGTGTTGCTCCGAGAATAGATGGCTTAACTGGTGCAGGACCAACCATGTTCTTTGTTGTACGAACGAAGTAATCGAACGTTCCTTGAAGTTTGTTATTGAACAATCCGAAGTCAAGACCGATGTTCCATGACTGTACTCTCTCCCATGTAAGGAAAGGTGATACAAGACCAGGAACGCCTGATGTATTAACACGTTCACCATTAACAAGCCATGCTGAAGAGTTTGAGCTAATAGGCTGTCTGAGGAACCAAGGATAGAGCTGGTCTGTATTAGTATTACCAAGTGAACCGTATGTTAATCTCAACTTAAGAGTATTAACTGTCTTATTAAGAGGCTTGAAGAACTGCTCGTTAGCAATATTCCAACCGAGTGCAAAAGATGGGAATGTACCCCATGTCTTATCCCCAATAAAACGTGAAGAGCCGTCTCTACGGATAGAGAACTCAGCCAAATAACGTGAGTCATAAGCATAGTTGATACGACCAAACATACCCATTGTTGACCAGTGTGTGTTAGAGAAACCACGTCCAACAACTTTATTAGTTGCATTATTGAGGGTTGGCACTAATGGTGTTACAAGGTCAGCTTGAGAAGCACTGAGGTTAGTATAAATATTAGACTCCATGTCCAAACCAGCAAGGAACTTAAATTCATGCTTGTCATTGAGTGTCATGTTATACTCAGTGAAGAAACGTCCATTATAGTAATTATTCTTAGACATAGCCTCACCAACGTTAGACTTTCCTGCTGCATAGTCTCCGCTCCATGCTGCAGCTATTGGATGCTGATCTGGATCATAGTAGTAAATAGGCAACACGTCCCAATGGTTGTGGTAGTTAGTGGTATTGTAGTTACCTTCTAATCTAATCTTCCATCCCTTGATTGGTCGGAACTCAAGAGCAAGCTGCTGGAAGAGCTTATCTTCCTGGGTTGCATCAATACCACCATTCTCCATCTGTAAGATCTCATTTCCATGTACATAGTGGCCGTTTGGGTCGTAAACAGGGTTGGTAGGCCAGCGACGTGCGATGTTATGGAAGAAGAGTCCGGTCATATAAGATGGTCTGCTATAGTCTTCGCGAATCCACTTTGTGTTATAGGTAACTGTTGCCCAATCAGTAAGGTTTGCTGTAACCTTAGAAGAGAAGTTATATCTCTTCAGCTTATCCTTACCATGACGGATCAATCCACGCTGACTTAAGATAGCTCCACTGATATAGTAGTTCACCTTATTACCGCCTCCACTTACAGAGATATTATGCTCTGTTGAAGGAACAGCAGACTTATACATCTCCTTAAACCAGTTAGTATTATCCCAAGAACCATTATACATACTCCATGGCTCATTAGCAGCAGTACCCTGCCAAGTCGTAGTTACCTCTTCACCTGGCGCTGGTGTACCATTGATATGGTTCTTAATCTTATTAAGCATATCCTGACTAAATGGCGCATTACCGCCACTGTTTGCTGCAGCATCATTCCAATAGCGTGCGAAATCGTATGAGTTAGGCATCTCAGGAATCTGAGTTGCTGTAGAGAAACGTACGTTACCATTATAAGAAACGTTCGTACGACCTTCCTTACCACTCTTGGTTGTAACGAGGATAACACCAAACGCAGCACGTGAACCATAGATAGCACTTGAAGAAGCATCCTTCAATACAGAGATACTCTCGATGTCATTTGGAGAAATAGAGTAAAGATCGCCTTCTGAACCATCGATAAGTACGAGTGGAGCAGCATTAGAACCTTCACCAATAGTTCCTATACCACGAATGTTAAGTCCCATACGGCTCTTCAATGAACCACCCCCATTACCTACGCTGAAATTCAATCCTGGAACCTCACCCTGCAATGCCTGTGCTACACTTGTTACTGGTCGAGAGTCAAGAGTCTTTGAAGATACAACAGAGACAGCACCAGTAAGGTTAACCTTCTTCTGTGTACCATAACCGACAACGACAACGTTATCAAGCATCTCACTGCTTTCCTGAAGTGTTACCTTTAGGTCTTTACCACTCCAAGTCACCTGCTGAGTCTTATAACCAACATAAGAGATGGTAAGTGAAGAGCCTGAAGCGATACCGTCTATCTCGAAATTACCATCAAGATCAGTTACACTTCCCTTCTTGTGTCCATTACTTACGGCAAAAACAGAGGCACCAACAACTGGCTCTCCATTACTGTCAACAACTGTTCCCTTACATACAGCTTGCTGTTGAACAACAGCTGCATTAGCTTTATACGTAATGTTGGCATGCAGTAAACTTGAACTGAACAAAGCCATCATCATTAAGCTTGTAGTCCTTTTCTTCCTTAGGTACATAGGCTTTTAAGTATATTTAGATTAAAACTTATTTTAGGTTTTATAGTCGCAAAGTTAAATCAAATTAAACGTCCGGTCTACAATAACACCTATAAAAATTGTTAAAAGAGTGCTTTGGTTGGTTTGTTGTATCAGAAACAACCGTGTTTTTTCATCTCTTTTGCACTTTTCTGCATTAAGAAACAGCTGATAACGGTATTTTCGCAAGCCTAAATGAAAACCGAACTCCGCATGGCGTGGAGAACTGACAGAACCGATATGCCATCGAGACCACTAATGTGATACTTTATTAAACACAATTATCACCTTTCCTGAAACGCCCAAATCAACTATTATAAGAATGCATATCACCTAATTATAAAAGACCATATCACCTATTACGAAAATCCAAACCTCCTATTATTAAAGGTTTTTCCATTAAATGTGTGGACGCTTTTCGTAGTGCTTTAACGTAAGAGCCAAAGTTATTCATTAAACAAAAATATAGCTGAGACAGTCAACTTTCTATCCTATTTTCATCCTCTTTCATTGAAAATCTTTTCGTTTTAAGACTTCGAAAATCTGCAGATAAGAGGATTGAAAAATCATTACATAATTTCAAAGAAAACACCTATAACTAACGGTAAAAATACATACATGAAGCAGGTTTACAATCAACAGAGTATCAATTAGTTACCAAGTATAAAGTAAAAGGTGCTTAGTTGGACTTCAAAAGGGCGTTAGCAAGGGTCTTAAAGAGCATCTTTTGCAACCCAAAAGGGCGTCTTTTAGAAGCCAAAAGAGCATGTATTGGGTCTGAGCTGTACAAAAATAGTTTACAAACATGATTTAATAAGGGAATAAGCAGGTTATAGACGACAGATAGACATCACACCTAATTACATTTATCATATAGTTTATCCCCCCCTTATAAAACAATCTTATTGGAGGTAATTATACCAGTGTTGGGTGATGGTTGTTGGGTGTTGGGCCTTTATAAAACAATCTTATTGGATGAAATCATGCCATGTATGTGGATTAATCTCACTCTATTAACAATCTACACATTTAACGGAAGAACCTTATTAAATAGGTGAAAGTAGTTTCAAAAAAGCATGGGACTATCTCAACAAGTATGTTTTGAATAAAGCAATCAGTTTGCTTTCCGTCAGTTCATCCTCTGTTACATTTATATAATAATGGCCGTAGCTATATGAAAATCGCTTGTTTTTATCAACCTTCCCACGGCTTACATTAATATATACACTCCTTGTGAAATCTAATATATTTGAATTTAAGAACAGCCATCTGGCAACTCTTTGCGTCAACTGTCCATACTTATTACTAAGCTCATCGGGCGTCAACACTGGTCGAAGAAAACACACATGAAATCCACTATAGTGTGTAGACAATTGCGTACAAGGGAAACTATACGCATAACTCTCAGACGTAGAGACATTCCAACTCTCCGCCAACTCAAATGTCTTAAAGTGTCGTGTCAAAGAATCAATTTGAGGGATTAGCTGTCGAATAAGCTCTGGCTTGTTATTCTTCACCGCTTCACACGATGTTTCCAACACGTCTATCAGTCCTCCCCGACCATGTTCTTCTTCCTCACGGAAAGTATATTCTGCCCCATCTTGCAGGTCAAAGAAGAAACATGTCTTTTGTCGTATCCCAAGCTTCCTACGTACAAAGGGTGTAGAAGACAGTACAGCATAACGCAGCAATGACGCTATTTTCATTTGGCAAAGACTGTCTGTCAATTCTTTCTTATTGCCTTTTAAGTCCTTATAGGCAAGTATATACGTTTGTTCAGAGAGCCGAGAACCATCGATAACTTGCAAAGCGTACTTCTCCGACTCGCCTTCTGCAACAATGTATTGTTCTGCTGCAAGAGGATTGTATAACTCATTGAGAATAGGTGTATAGAGTTCATAATCCAACTTACTACAAGGCGAAAGGCGACTTTGTGCCTGTATCTCTCTCCCAACAAGGAGCAATAGTAATAAAAGAAGAACACTCTTGACAAACGTGATATTACTTTCTTTCATTTAAATAATGTAATTACCTGCGATTAACTTACAACACTTCAGCTCCCTCAATAGTACTCCATTCCACATATTCTCACATCCATATCTCCAATAGGATTGTGCATTAAATAACAACAAAGCTACCCTATTCTTCCAGTCTTCTTATCACTCTACAAGGATTACCAGCTGCCACAACACCGCTTGGGATATCATGTGTAACGACAGAGCCAGCCCCTATCGTGGTATTATCGCCTATCGTCACACCCGGTACAACGACAACATTGCCTCCTATCCACACATTATTCCCTACATGAATAGGCAGAGCATACTCAATCTTCTTATTCCGAAGCTCTACATCAAGTGGATGACCAGCAGTATAGAAAGAGCAATTAGGGGCAATAAACACGTTATCTCCGAATGTCACCTTAGCCTCATCGAGAATGACACAATTAGTATTAGCAAAGAAATTCTCGCCCACTTCGATGTTATAACCATAGTCACAGAAAAACGGAGCAACGATAAACATACCATCGCCAGCCTTTCCAAACAACTTTCTCAGACGTTCCATACGTTCCTCCCTACGTGAGGGTGGAATCTGATTGATTTCATAGCACTCGTTTTCGCAGTAATATAAGTCTTTCAAAACTTCTGGGTCATTTGCCTGATAAAGCATCCCTTTCTGCTGTTTCTCCCTCTCTGTCATAAATTCAAGTATATTGATAATGTTCACAAAGATACAAATCATTTTTTAAGAAACAGGAGATTTCATTCACAAAAAAGAGATTTTTAAGGTTGAAAAGAGTGAGATAACTGAACTTTTTCGTATATTTGCGATTATAATCTTATTCATCTTTTAATAGAGAGAAAACATGAACATAATAACATACGAATTTGTATTAAGACTGTTCGTAGCTGCCATGTTGGGTGGTGTGATTGGTCTGGAGCGTGAGTATCGTGCAAAGGAAGCTGGTTTCCGAACACACTTCCTTGTGGCATTAGGTAGTGGTCTG
Source organism: Prevotella sp. C561 (assembly GCF_000224595.1). Lineage (NCBI taxonomy): Bacteria > Pseudomonadati > Bacteroidota > Bacteroidia > Bacteroidales > Prevotellaceae > Prevotella > Prevotella sp. C561. The sequence continues at coordinate 12,266 of NZ_JH114154.1, forward strand.
TTTATGATTCTGTCACAGTTTGGCTTCGACAATGTCCTCTCCAATTACGAGCAAGTATCACTCGACCCCAGTCGTATTGCTTCGCAGGTGGTGACGGGTATAGGTTTCATCGGTGCAGGAACGATTATCTTTCAGAAACATGTGGTACGTGGACTGACCACTGCGGCTGGCCTATGGGTCACATCTGCTATCGGTATGACGGCTGGTGCAGGTATGTATGTGTTATCTATAGCCACAACTGTCCTCGTACTGCTCTGCTTGGAGGCTCTTTATTTTATACTTCAGCATTTTGGAACACGTAATATTACAGTCACATTCAGTACGCCAAAGGAAGAAAGTATCCAACTTGTCTTGCAGCGTTTGCGTGCCAAAGAAGTTATCATCGACTCCTACGAGATGAAACGTAAAGACACTTCTTCTGGCTACTACTACGTTGTAACGATGGAAATGAAGTTCAAACGGAAACGTTATAAGAATCATCTCCTTAATTTCATGGCTGAGTTTGAAAGCGTAACAGTAGAGACTATGGAGTAAACAAAAGGTTTTATCGTTAGAGGGCACACCTTTCATTTGTCTGTAAGAAGTTTCATACAGATAGTTGAAAAGTGTGCCCTTATTGTTTACCTACCTCTATGAAGAAACCTAACCTTAGTTCCATATCCTTCTAAGTACAACTTTTATACTACTTACCCATACCTTATAAACAGCAGAAAAGTTCTTGTGTTGGAGTCATCTTATCAGCCAGTCATCAGCAATTCGACCACTGCTTGCGAATTATTTACATGAAAATAAATATTTCCGTTCGTGAACATAAATCTTTTCGTTCATGAAAATAAATCTTTTCGTTCGTGAATAGAAATCTTTTCGTTCGTGAATAGAAATCTGATAGATGCTGTTTTACCTTAGAGAAGGGTGTTGTTAGGAGTCATATTTACGCTAAATTATCAGTGTTAATAGGCTTCCTACTATTGCATAACTTACTTAGAAAGACACGCTAAGACCAGCCTCTACAGTGGTGTAAGTCTTTCTGATTGGAACAATCGGTGCTGTATCGTAGATGACACGGTAGGCACCATTAATACCAATGTTTGGTGTAATGTTATACTTTAAGTCAACTGCACCACCAAATCGAGCTTCCTTAGTGTAACTATCTGGTTTCGCTTGATGAATAGCAGTGGTCGTCAATTCCCAATGATCATTAATATGATGCTTAAAGCTTACCGAGAGGTGGCTCTTTATACTACGACTGTAAGCATATAGTGGGTTGGCATTAGGAGTAGAGTCTTTCCACTTCTCAAATTCATAGAACAATCCTGCTGCAACAAAAAGTTGCACTTTCTCCTTGTTGATGAGTTGATAACGTGATAGTAAACCAGATGAAATCTTAAACTCCATACCACGGCTACCAGCCCATTGTGACTCCGCATAAGGATAAACCTCTACCGAAGGGCTTAACAGATAGCGATATTCAAGGTGTACAAATCCTCCACTTACCGTTACTTTCTTACCGTATGTAGAGAACTCTAATTTGTTGATTAGATTGATGACACGCTTATGTTTTATCAAAACATTAAGGTTGGCCGTGTTCTTAAGAGTAAGTATATTCTCCTGTTCAGTCTTGAAATCCAATACAGGTAATAATGTTCCTTGTATAGTCTTTGTACTATCAATGTTCATTGTTAGGTTCTCTGAAAAGAGCATTTGGGAGTATATTGGTAGATGAGCTAATAATATCAATAGTGATAGGAGTATCTTCTTTATCATTATATAATGTTTTTTTAGAGAGTAAAATAATGGATTTCCAACGTTGGAATTAGCTTGTGAGGTTACAGCAGGTAGTTTTCTGTGCTATTGACAGATATAAGAGAGGACGCACATGATGTGCGTCCTTTATTCTCGATAATATTTTTTACGATATTAATTGTTAACAAACTTGATGCGTTTGTTACAGTCATCAATCTTTGCCTGAAGCTTAGCAATCTTCTTCTCCATCTTAGTTAAGGTCTTTTGACTCTTAGCCAACTTCTTATTGATAGCCTTAGCTTCTTTCAGTCTTTTGATAGTACTCTTCGCATCCTTAACCGTGTTTGATGCGTTAGTAGTGTTGAATTCTGTTGTAGCTATATTTGCTTCAACATTGATATCTGCTGCTTTCTTGCTGAGTTCGATATTGTTTGCCTTCTCTTTCTCGTAATCTAACTGCAGTTTGTTTAACTTTGTAGTTATCTTGAGCACCTTCTGCCGCTCCTTCAATGTATCGATTCTTTCGCCACTCTGAGCAAAACCTGCTACGGCTGTAAGAACCATTACCCCAATCAAAAATAATCTTTTCATACTTATAAACTATTTAATTTAATGCTGCAAATGTATATAAAATATTATTCTTGTGCAAATGATAATATGTAAAATTACCTTTTTAATCGTAATCTTCTTTATTTTTAAGAAGAAATATAGACATCTAAGTCTTTTTGGAATGCGTCCCGTTATTGAAGGGAGTCGCTTTCCACTCTCTTATGCTTACTTGGTTTTGAAGCATGAGTATCGCCACCCACTTTGTCTAAGAGCCCATCGAGTGCACTCCCCAATAATCCTTGTATGGCGGACGTAGCCGGTGCAATGATATTATCTTGCAGTATTTTCTGTGCTTTCTTCTTGATTTGTTCCTTCATGTCGATTTCCTTCTTCTTGTAATAGTCCTCTGCTGCTTCACGGAGGTCGTCCTCGTCAACAGTGAAGATATGGCCAAAAACACCCACAGAAACAACGTGGGCCTTACCCTCATAACGTACTTTTCCTAAGGAGCAAACGACGTAATTATCAACAGTCACAAGTTCGTTGACGGCAGCTTGTATCACTTTGCCAGCGAAAGCATTGCTAACAGTTTTGAAGGCATTGTCGAGGTAAGCATTACCAGTTATATTGTCACTCTCGTTGACAGCGTCGTTGACGGTGGCAGTTATAACCGTTGAGAGAACTTCCTTGTGCTGTTCGGCCTTTGGACAGGTAATTATCATCGTTGCAATCAAGACAACGAATGAAAGCAGCAAAACCAAGAGACAACCAGTGTGGTGCTTCTTCTTTGGTGCAGGTTGCGATTGTTGATTTTCCTCTTGCGGTGTAGCTTGAAGGATGGGTCTTGCTTCTACAAAAGGTATCTCTTCCTTATTAGCAGCCTCGTTGGTAGACTCTTTATTTTCGAAGCGCGTACGCAGCTCTTCAATCTGGTTTGCTTGCACCCATTCAGTACCATCTGTAGGCATTACCAATGTCGTAGACTCTAAGTTTCGCTCTACTAATTCGTTGAGGCTATAAGGCCCTCGCTTCTCGTCACCTACTTTAATGTAGTATTCCATTCTTATCTTTATTAAATGTCAAAGGTGGATTTCTCCTTTGTTTAGGAGTCTATCCACAACTCTATCTGTTTGTTCGGTGCGAAGTTATATATTATTTCTGAACTGACAAAGGAGTTATTTCTTTTTTTGAATTAATAGTTAGCTCTGGTGCTGTTTATGGCTAACTTGTAGGGTGTCCGTAAGTTGAAAAGGCTGATTGGTAGTATTTTTTAGGCGTCTTACTTGTAAGTTTAGTATAAAAGATGTATTTTTGCAGCGATAAAAAGAGCGAAAACAGAATTTATAATAACGTCTTAAAAACAACGAAAAAATGTTTGATTTTGTTCAACCCTACCTTGCCATTGCTGTAAAGTTGATTACGGGTATGATTGGTATTCTTGCTTTCTTGCGCATAACCGGCAAGGCTCAGATGGGACAGTTGACTCCACTTGACACCGTGAGTGCCTTTGTGATTGGTGCCTTAGTCGGTGGTGTCTTATACAATCCAGACATGTCTATCGGGCATCTCCTCTTCGCTTTGGCCGTATGGACAGGCTTTAATATGCTCGTGCGCTTTGCTATGCGTTCAGCTCGCCTACGTCATTTAATTAAGGGAGAGAGTGTCTATCTTGTGAAGAACGGTGTTATCAACTTCGGAAACTTCAAGCGTAACAGTATTGAAATGGAGCAGTTTCGTTTGCTATTAAGGCAGAAAGGCATCTTTTCTATGTTTGAAGTAGAGGACGTACTGTTTGAGGCTAATGGTTCAGTAACAGTCCTTCCTTCTGGTAAAGCATCTGAGTCTTTCCTCTTGATAAACAATGGTGAGTTTGTAGAGAGCGGTCTTATGCATAGTGGACGTTCGCAGGAATGGGCGTTACGTCTCATCAAGAAGAATGGTTTTGAAGGTCCTGGAGAGCTCTTTTGTATGGAGTGGACACCAGGTAGGGGTATTTACTTTGTTACTTACGATGGCCATGTTAAGCGTGGAATGGTAGAGGTAGAAGCCCATGAGATTGAACCCGATAACGCACAAGTATAAAGGTTGAAATATAAGTAGTGATACATGGCAAGTGTGTCACTATTTTTGTGTAATCATCTAAGTGGCGGAACGGTATTTGGTAAGATATTAAGATAAATAATGTCGGATAACCTTTCTGATTTAATCTACTTTATAACAGAAACGAAGAAGATATTAATTCTTATTATAAAAAGGATTTATAATATATGAATAAACTATTATTAATAGTCGATCCACAAGTCGACTTTATTACAGGCTCACTTCCTGTAGAGGGAGCTGCCAAGGCTATGGATGCATTGGCAACGTATGTAAAGGAACAGAGTGAGGAGTATTCAGTAAAGATAGTAACAGCAGATTGGCATCCTTACCATCATAGTTCTTTTGCTGATGAAGGTGGATTATGGCCACGCCATTGTGTGCAGCATTCTGTTGGAGCAGCTATCTGGGATTCCTTGTTGGTTGCACTTAATGAATCGAAGGGTGGTTTCACCTTATTATATAAGGGTAACAGCATAGATAAAGATGAGTATTCTATTATGCAGAACGCCGAATCAGCAAATATCCTTAGTAGGTTGATTAAGGCGTTAAAGATAGCGCAGATAGATGTATGTGGATTGGCTGGAGACATCTGTGTACTGAACACTGCAAAGGACTTAAAGGAAGTCATCGGCGATGTAAGGCTTAATGTCCTTGAAACTTATTCCCCTTCTCTGGATGGTGGAGTCGCTTTAAGTGCTTTTGTGGAAACGCTAAAATAAAAGAGAAGATGATTGGTTAGCTCTGGTCCATTATAAGTGTAAAGAGCTATAAACGTTTAGAAGGAGTTAAATCCATATCCTCCGCAGCTACTATCTATTGATGATTAGCGTGAGAGGATATGGATTTATCTCCTTCTATTCTTTGTCTTATTCGTTGTAGTAGATGGCAACTGTTGAACGAAGAGACTTATCTAAAGTCTGTTAGTCTTACTTATTAACAGTGCATCAAGTATTGTCATCGCAGCCATTGCCTCGATGATAGGGACAGCACGAGGTAGGACACAAGGATCGTGTCGACCATGTACATCCATCGTAATCGCTTCCCCCTCCATCGTTACTGTTTGCTGTTCCATGAGTAAGGTAGCGACAGGCTTGAACGCAACACGGAAATAGATGTCCTCTCCGTTACTGATGCCACCTTGTATGCCACCGCTATGGTTGGTCTCTACATTGCATATTGGGTGATGCATACTATCGTTGGTAGGGAGGAAAGTGTCGTTTTGCTGGCTACCTCGCCATGCCGATCCAGCAAAGCCTTCACCATATTCAAAACCCTTCACAGCATTGATGCTAAGCATTGCAGCACCTAATTGTGCATGGAGCTTACCAAACTCAGGCTCGCCTAAGCCCACTGGGCATCCTTTGATAACACATGAGATAACCCCACCAATCGTATCGCCTTCATGCTTCACTTGACTGATGAGCGCTTCCATCTCTCTTGCTTTGAGAGGGTCGGGACAGCGAACAGGATTCGACTCGATAATACTTAAATCATATTTATGATAGTCTCTTTCAAGTTTGATGTCGCCCACCTGTGATGTATAAGCATAGATGCTGATACCCTGCTGGCGCAATACAAGTTTGGCCAACGCCCCTGCTACGACACGTGAAAGGGTGATACGTGCTGAAGAACGACCCCCTCCTCGGTAGTCACGAATACCATATTTCGTATAATAAGTATAGTCCGCATGAGAAGGACGGAAGATGTCACGGATATTATCATAGTCCTTTGAATGGTGATTAGTATTACGGACAAGGAAGCCAATAGGCGCACCTGTTGACTTCCCCTCAAACACACCGCTTAACAGTTCTACCTGGTCTGCTTCTTTCCTATCTGTTGTGATGTGGCTTTGTCCCGGTCGACGACGCGCCAGTTCACGTTGGATGAAGTCTGTGTCAATGGTGATGCCTGCTGGCATACCATCTACTATACCCCCCACGGCAACCCCATGGCTTTCCCCAAAGGTGGTTAGTGTGAAGAGTTTTCCGAATGTATTCATATCAAAGAGTCTATGAATGATTATCGTGGAGTGGGATGTCTAATAAGAGAAACATGTTGTTTATTTTCTCTTATCAGACCTTGCTCTTTTCCTATAACATTGTTAATGACGAATAGAAAAGGGTGCGTAATTCTTAATGACAGCCACAGCAGCTTTCTTCGCCTTCCTCATGACCTCCGCAGCCACAGCCACTTCCGCAGTCGCTACCGCAGCCTCCGCCACATCCACCACCGCAGTGATGCTGCTTCAACTTCTCGAAGAAGTCTTTTACTTCCTCTTCGCTTGCCTCACGATTCTCGTAGACATGGCCACGGAAAATAAGGTCCTTGCCTGCAAGAGGGTGGTTGAGGTCGATAGTAACCTTATCGTCATCTATTTCCAAGACCGTACCTAAGAAGCGTTGACCTTCTTCGTTCTGCAAAGGAACGACGGCACCTTTATAGATGTTCTCGGCATCGAAGACTCCATTCGGTGAGAAGGTCTCTTTGTCAAAGTCTATAACACTGCTGGCATCATGCTCTCCGTAGGCTTGTTCCTTTGCAAGTGTGAACTCAAAATCAGCATCTTCCTCAAACTTAACAATCTCCTGCTCAAAAGCGGGTAAGGACAAGTCGCAACCCGTATAAAGCTCCATAGGCTTCATGTCATCTGTTTCTTCGAAGAGTTTCTCCTCACCATTTACATTGCAATATAGTTTATAGCTGACTACTACAAAACGATGTTTGTTATTCTCCATTACTGTTATTTTTATCCTTATTAAATATGTATATCTGCAAAGGTAATGATTTCAAATGGAATAAAACCTGCTTAGTTACTGTTTTTTCCTTTTCGTTGTGCTATTCTGTATGGTTTGTTAGGAAGAGGAGGGTAGAATTATCTTTTTTGTTACTGATATAAATCAAACGTATTGACGTGCGTCAAAAATATAAATAAAAACGAACTTTAAGTAACGAATAGTTATATTATATGCGAATAATCTTGTAACTTTGCATACGTAATAAGGACATTAATTACAGAATATAAGATAATAACAAGTCTTTCTGAAAGGCTTTAATTAAGAAAGAAAGGATAATTAATATGAAGAAGATTGTATTGACAGTAGCAGCGGTAATGAGTATGACTTTGGCTTTCGCAGCAGGTGAGAACGATAACAACAACACAACTACAAACACAAATGCATATAAGTTTAATGTTAGTACATACGCTTTGAGTCGTGCTTTGAACCTTGACTTCGACCAGGTAGACGTTGTTGAGGACATCAATCGCACATTTGCTACAGAGATGATGAATGCGTCTGTCGCTGAGGGTTCTGAGCGTGAGTCAAAGGTTCAGAATGCTATCAAGAAGGATCTTTCTTATATGCGTTATATTTTGAACGACCGTCAGTATCGTGAGTACGTTAAGCTCCTCAATGTGACACTGAACAATCGTGGTCTTAACAAGTAAATTGTTTCCTCTCTCCTAAAAGGGAAGGATTCAGATAAGACAATAATGAAGGCTATGAATCAGCATGCTGGTTCATAGCCTTTTTTCGTTAGTTTTCTTTATTACTTATGAGTATGTAATACTCACGCCTATTGCCTTATATCGAGTATAATTGTTTAGTATAAGCCTCTCTAAAAGTAACTTTAATCACTTTTCTCAATCGCTAACGCCACACGTCCTGAGCTTTTGTACTATGCTATTAAATGGTTAAAGAAGGCTTTTCTTACCATTGAATAATACTTCATTAGCCGTTAAAGACAAACGAATATGGGGAGAGCTTTATAAGATACTGAGAACTTAATGATAACTCAAACAGCTATTCTAATGATTCTTCTTATAGCTTTGTACAGCCCAACAACCCATGACAAGACCGATGCCAAGGAGTGCGAGAACCTGATGTAAGATACTCTTTAAGTTTCCACCACGAATGAATACAGTGCGAATCGCATCTATGAAGTAGCTTACTGGGTTGGCGTATGTAGTGAGATAAGCTGCAGCTGGCATTGACCGAGTAGGAGTAAAGAGCCCAGAGAGCAAGAGGAGTATCACAACAAAGAACCACATGACAAGTATGGCTTGCTGCATTGTGTCCGAGTAGTTGGATATTATCAAGCCGAAGGACGAGAAGAAGAGGGCTAACAACATCGCTAAGAGATAGATAAGGGTCACATTACCCACAGGAGTAATGTCGTATAAAGCCCATGACAACAGTAGGCAAACAGTGATAACAAAGAAGGCAATCAACCAATAAGGAATTAACTTTGCAAGTATAAACATCCATTTATTTACTGGTGTCACATTGATCTGTTCGATTGTACCAGCCTCCTTCTCCCCGACAATATTCAATGTTGGCAGAAAGCCTGTTATCATCATCATTATTATCGCAAATAGTGCGGGAATCATATAACGCTTATAATTCAGCTGTCTATTAAAGAGATAGAACGTAGAAACGTTCGTTTGCAATGCTTGTAAAGTAGGGACTGCATTGGTCGTCACCATCTGTGAGAGGTAAACAGACCCTATCGACCCCTTCGTTCCATTCACTGCATTGGCAGCAATGAGCACTTGTGGCTTGTTGCCCAAGGTCAGGTCACGACTATAATGTTGTGGTATCACCACAACAATGTCAGCCTCAGAATGTTCGATATCATTGAGTGCTGCGGTATAGGAAGGCTGTTGTCCGTGGAAAGAGAAGTAGTTATTGGCTGCAATCTCATGTACCAACTGTTGCGAAAGAGTAGACCTATCATTGTCTACTACATCCACAACAACATTCTTCACCTCCATATTCATGACCCAAGGCATGATACACATAATCATGACGGGGAACATAACAATGAGGCGGGGGAGGAACGGGTTGCGTCGAATCTGTGTGAACTCCTTTCGTAGAAGATATTTCAGTATCATAATGAAGTTACTCTAATCGTTTGTTAAACATGGCGAGCGATAGTCCGAGCAGGCCGATGAGCATACAAATTAAGACTATCATCTCGTGCATCACTTGTCTTACTCCCACCCCCATAATCATCAGTTTGCGCATAGCACTAGTATAGTAACGTGTCGGAATGATAGCCGAAACGTATTGCAACACCTTTGGCATCGACTCAATAGGGAAGAACATACCAGAAAGCATCACGATAGGCATGAGCAGTACCATTGCTGATAACAACAAAGCAACTAACTGTGTTTTGGCAATGTTAGATACAAGTAAGCCTAATGAAAGGGCTAAGAGGATATAGATAGTAGAGATAACGAATATCCAGAACACCGACCCCTGCAAGGGAACACCGAGTAGGCTGTTTGCCATAAGTAGGATGACAATTAGGATGATGAAGGCAAGCACCAAGTAAGGAATGGCCTTTGCGATGATGATAAGTATTGGTCGAACGGGCGATACCAGCAGCACCTCCATTGTTCCCCGCTCTTTTTCGCGAACAATAGAGATAGAAGTCATCATGGCACATACCAACATCAACAGTGTTCCCATGATAGCAGGAACGAAGTTGTAAGCCGACTTCATTTGCGGATTATACAGTAGTTTCGTATTTACTAAGCCGTTATTCGGATTCGTAATGACGGCATTGGCGTATTGAGTCCATTGTTGCGCCATATTCGGGTCGGCACCATCTACTATGAATTGAAGGCCTGAATGTCCGCTGGCATAGTCCTTTCCAAAGACGATAGCCAAGTCGGCCTTTTGGTCTCGGATAGCTTGTTCGGCCTCTACGGGAGTAGCAACAACCTGCGTTATCGTGAAATACTCCGATGCAGATAAGCGGTCGACAGCCTGCTGAGTGACGTAATCAGTGTTACTCATCACTATCACCGTCCGTACATTCCGCACGTCATTCCTAACGGCATAACCAAAGAGAAGCATCATGATGATAGGCATTCCAAAGAGAATCAGCATTGTTCGTTTGTCTCGAACAATGTGTTTAGCTTCCTTGATGATGAATGATATAAATTGTTTCATTGCTTGTTGGTTTCCTTTTTGCATGTTGTCATGCTGTTCTAAGCGATTTTCTCAAAAGCTATTAAGCTTTCTCTCAAAAGCTCCTAAGCTTTTTCCAAAAAGTTCCTAAGCTTCCTCAAATTAGTTCGCGAACTTTTTGCAGATTGTTCGCGAATATTTTCTAAACTCTTCGCGAACATTTCGTAGCGTCTCATGTAACTTAGTCTGAACTCCTCTTCGCCTGTCGAGCTAAGTAGGTAAAGACCTGGTCAATATCGGGTAGATTGAACTTCTGTTTCAGTTCGTTGGGTGTTCCGAGGGCTTTAATCTTCCCATCAACCATGATGGAGATGCGGTCGCAATATTCAGCCTCGTCCATATAGTGGGTCGTAACAAAGACGGTTATACCTCTTTGGGCGGCATCGTAGATTAATTCCCAGAATTGTCTTCGTGTAGCAGGGTCAACTCCTCCCGTCGGTTCGTCGAGGAAGACGATACCAGGAGAGTGGAAGATACTCACCGAGAAGGCTAACTTCTGTTTCCAACCTAAGGGCAGACTTGACACTAAGGTGTCACGATGTTCTGAGAAGTTCAGGCGTTGGAGAAGAGCGTCGGTCTTGTGTTTAATCTCTTTATCGTTCATTCCGTAGATACCAGCAAACAGACTGATATTCTCTGCCACAGTAAGGTCTTCATAGAGAGAGAACTTCTGACTCATATAGCCAATGTGCTTCTTTATCTGCTCATAGTCTGTCCGGATGTCGTATCCCACAACTCTTCCTGTCCCACTTGTGGGCTGGTTGAGTCCTGTGAGCATGTGCATAGCAGTTGTCTTACCTGCTCCGTTGGCTCCAAGAAAACCGAAGATTTCACCCTTTCTCACCGTGAAAGAGATATCGTCAACAGCGTGGAAAGTGCCGAAAGCCTTTACCAGATGTTCCACTTCAATTACGTTTTCTGTTGTGCTTCCCACCTTGTTGTTATCATGCTTTTCATCATGTTCAAGGTTGGGAGGACTAAAGATGTCGCTAAACTCATGGAGTATCTTCTCTGGCGAACCAGTACCTCTTATCTTGCCTTCCGATAGGAAAGCCACCCGTTCACAGCGTCTCACCTCATCAAGATAAGGGGTGGAGGCAACGATGGTTATCTCCCGCTTTTTCAGTAGGGAGAGTATGTCCCATAACTCCTTACGGCTAACAGGGTCGACACCTGTTGTCGGCTCGTCCAAGAAGAGGACACTCGGCTTATGAACGAGAGCACAGCAGAGAGCTAACTTCTGCTTCATACCACCCGATAGTGCCCCAGCCTTGCGGTCTTTGAAGGGTTCTATCTGCGAATAGATAGCCTTGATAGCATCGTAGTTCTCCTCAACTGTGGTACCAAAGAGCGTCGCAAAGAAGTGGAGGTTCTCCTCTACTGTTAAGTCTTGATAGAGTGAGAACTTCCCAGGCATGTATCCAACCCGCTTTCTTATCTCCTTCATTTCTTGTATGACATCGTACCCCTCAACCCTTACGGAGCCTTCGTCAGGAAGGAGCAAAGAACAGAGAATGCGATAGAGTGACGTCTTACCTGCACCATCTGGGCCGATAACACCGAAGAGCTCACCTTTCCTTACGGAAAAGCTGACGTCTTGTAATGCCTGTACTTTGCCGTATCGCTTAGATACTTGGTTTACTTCTATTGCGTTCATCAGCATTGTTAAAATTTCACCTCACCATACATACCTATCTTCACATAGCCATCGTTCGTGAATTGTATCTTAATGGCATACACCAAGTCGGCCCTTTCGTCGTCTGTAACAATGGTCTTTGGCGTAAACTCTGAACGGCTTGATATCCAGGTGACCACCCCATTATAGGTTTTCTTCTGACCTTTCCCATAGTCGGCCATGACCTTTACCTTCTGCCCTATCTTCACACGTTTCAATTGCTCGGAAGTAACGTATGCACGGAGAAACATCCTCTTGGTGTCGGCAATCTTGAAGAGAGGCCTACCAACAGGGACATACTCTCCAGCCTCAACATACTTCTCCAAGACCGTTCCTGTAATCGGACTCCGCACGAAGGTATGGGCTATTTGGTCGTCAAGTTGGGCTTGTTGCGTACGTACTCCAGCCTGTTGAGCATTGATACCAGCCTGTTGTGCGTCTATACCCTCCATCTGTGCCGTAATCCCTTTGTTCTGTTCGGCTAAAGAAGTGTTCTGACTACTTATCTGTTCTTCTGTGGCAGCAAGTTGTTTCAGCAATACCTGTATCTGATAGTCTATGTCATCAACTTGCTTCCGAGCGACGGCTCCGTCCTGCAAAAGCTCTGCAAAGCGTTGACGCTCCCGTTGCTGGTTTGCAATCTGCTGTCGGATAGCTGCTACCTGCTTCTTCAAATCAAGTTGTTTGCTGCTCGTTGCCAGCTGATTAGCAGCCAACTGGCGTTTGTTAGCGGCTAATTGTCCGTGTGTGGCAGCAAGTTGTTCGTTGCTACTCGTTAGTTGTTCACGCTTTAAGGTGAGCTGTCGGGCATCAATCTGACCCACTGTCAAACCTCCATTCAACACCTCTCCTTCACTTACATTGAAGTTCTCAAGCTGTCCAGTCGACTCTGCCGACACAGTCACTTCAGTAGCCTCAAATGTCCCAGTAGCGTCATAGTCTTTCTTGTCTTTCGCACATGATGCTATCATCAGAGCACCGAGGCTTATTAAAAGAAGCTTTTTCATATCTTTAGTTGTTTTATTCGTTGTTGGTGAACTTTAGGTTATACATCTCTTTGAGCATGTCAATCTCGTGTATAGCTTGCTGTGACTTGGCAGCGTTCTCATTGTTAATCTCTCTCAACAAACTATTTACATCAATAATTCCATGAGCCAGTTTCGACTCAGCAGCCTTACGGATATGGGTGCGCAGGTCGATGATTTCGTCGTCGTTCTGCATCATTTTACGGTACCTATTGATATTCTCTTTCTGTTGTATCTCGTCTATACTGTTGTTAAACAAGAATACTTCTCGTGCATTCTCTATTTGTTCTCGTTGTAGTCTCAGTTTTGCTTTATCATTCTTATGAGTATAGAGTGCACCGATGTTCCACGATAGTTTTACGCCCACTAAGCCGTTCAGACTCCATTTATGTTGCATCATATCCTCAAACATATTGAGTCCCGGATAACCATAAAAGCCTTGTGCAAAGAGCCCTAAATGTGGCTTCAATCGTGCGTCTAAGGCTTTCTCTTGTACTTCAGAAAGGCGTAATTGATTGTCAAAGAGCCTCATCTCTGGTCGAGTATTCGCTGATACAACTGCGTCAAGAGCTTGAGGTTTCTGCAGATGAGTGATTTCAATACCACAGAAGACGCTTAATATCCTACTTAACATCAGTTTCTGTGCTTTCAGACTCTCGTTAGCTTGCTCTGCGCTAAGCCGTTCGGCCCTCACGTTCTCATAGTCACTTGTTGCTGCCGTACCACCTTTCACCATGGCAGAGAGTTTCTGCTCGCTCGATTGTAGCAGTGCTTTGACATCGTCATTGAGCTTGATTTGTTCGTTAAGGAGCAAGAGTGAGAAGTATAACTCATTGACCCTTCTTCGCACCTGGTACAGGTTAACCTCGTTCTCAGCCTCCTGTACCTTTCCTTCCTGGCTGGCTATCTTACGTTGACCACTGATAGCACCACCATCATAAATAGGTTGCTGTACATCAATAGATAGCTTATATTGGTCTTTCCTAAGACCTTTCATCTTCAGTCCTACCTGTTGGAACATACTTTGCAGATGGTCAGGCCATGCAGCAACAGCGCTCTGATAAGTAGCTTGGGCAGCTGCAGTCACCTGTGGCAACCACCCTTTCTGAATGTTCTTAACCGTTAAGTCGGTTGTCTTTGCTATCAAGTCATAACGCTTGATAATGGGATAGTGCTTCTCTGCCGCACATTGGCACTCGTCTAATGTCTGTGCTTGTACAACTGATGCCGAAGCTATCAGGGAGAGGATTAATACCTTTATTCTCATATACTTTCCTGTCATTTATGGTCTAATTACTTTCATTTGACAAAGATAAGGTTATTCTGATACAGAGTGGTAATGCTTTACACCGAATAAATTGTCATATTGTACGATTTCTATATAATATCACCTCGTATTCACAAAGATAATGTTAAATTTGCAATCTAATCATACAATAAGGCAATTATGGCGGAAGTAAAGAACATCAATGCGCTCTCTATGGAGAGTATTGACCTTGATGAAGTCTATCAGCAACCCGAACAAGGAAAGATATTGATGAACGATGACATCGTATTTGTTATGGGTGGACATCTTCAAAACACTCGTTTTCTCTTGGAGGGAAAGATTTATCAGATGGTTGAACCTCGATTGATACTGGCGTTGAAAGGTCATGCTGATATTTGTGTTAACCTTCAAGACTGCCATGTTGAGAAAGGTTCTGTCATGCTCTTGCCGACAGATACGATAGTAGAAGTTAAGGAAATATCAGAAGATGCACGTGTTGTTGCAATAGTGTTCAGGGACGGCTTGGATATTATGGATGAGGTTGTCGTCAGTACCTCACCAAGTGAATTTGCTCGTTTGATGCGTATCGTGTACCTTGCATGGGATTTTATACAGATTAAACCCTATAGAACTAAGACCATCCAGAACCTTTTACAATCGATAGTTACGGATATTCAGTATTTAAGCGACCTTGAAGAAGGGAATACAAAACATGATTCGACCTCACATTTGCACGACCTTTTCTTGCAGTTTAAGCGTCTCGTTCATCGTCACTGTACGCATGAACGCTCTATTCCCTTCTATGCAGAACAATTGCATGTGACGCCCCATCATCTGTCGGCTATTATCAAGAAGGCAAGTGGTAAGAGTGTTATGCACTGGGTTAATCGTGCTACTATCCAAGAGGCAAAAGTACTTTTAAAGACAAATAACGCTATGGGATATGAGATAGCAGACCGTTTGAACTTCCCTAACGCGTCTGCCTTTTCCAAATACTTCAAGCGAGAGACTGGAATGACACCACGAGAGTATCAAGAGAAAATGACTTTATGATGGTTACTCTCTGTTTTTATTAGTAGTGGCCCTTATATTTTTTATGTTAGCATCGCATGGTATCTCATTCTATTGACCATGTTAGGAGCCCTTTCTTCCTATCTTCTCTGGTAGTGATGAGGATCAGCTTATGTTGTGTTAAAGCTCCGAATGGGTTGTACCAATGCTTCGTTCGCCTTAGACAATAATTCACCTAACAAGTAGGGAAGCATAGACGAAGATAGAGCAGACGGTGTTGTCTTAGCTCCATTCACGCCCATTATGTTTTTTACTCCTTTCCCACTTGTCAATATTTTTCGCTCCCCTCGATTCCAATACATGCTTTTCAAGGGGCAAGAAGAGGCCTAACTACATTCAAGAACATGCCCTTCTTGCGTGTTGAACATGCCCTTCTTGGGGCAAGAAGGGCGTCTTCTTTGAGACTGTTTGTAATCGGCTGATTCGTTGTAGGTTATAGACTTGTTTGTAGAATACTTTTTGCTCCTTTTTTGAGAGCAATTAGCTTGAAGGTATGTAATGAATTTTTACGGTTCTGATAATACCATTCAAGTGTGGAATGAAGTGTTAGAAGCATAAGTCATGACATAGGATGAAGAGATAGTTATGGGGTTGGTTATGTCTTTCTAAATAGCTTTGCATACTCCATTTATTTTTTGTTCCTTTGCAGAAACATATTGAATTAAGTAATTAAAACGCTATACCAGGCAATGAGATATTATCTATTTTCTATTCTGCTCTTCCTCGCTATCAGCCTAAACGCACAGCGACCACGTTATGACAAGATGTCGCCTTTCGTACGTGAGGCTATGGTGTCTTCGCTTACAGCAAAGCAACTCACTCGTTCATGTTCTGATGATAGAGTGCTAACTGCCTTTGTGCGCATTGATGGAAATGCTGCCGAACTACTACATAAATATGGAAGTAAAGAACTTGCACGGGTAGGGAATGTTAGTATTGCAGCCATTCCACTCAGTCAGTTAGGGGCTTTGTCTTGTCATCGTCGAGTGAGTAAGATTGAAACAGGTAGGCGTTGTAGCATACAGATGGATACGACGCGACTGGTTGTCAATGCTGAGCCAGTTTATAGAGGGACGGGGTTAACACAGTCATATACTGGGCGTGGGGTCGTTGTAGGCGTCCAAGACATAGGCTTCGACCTAACACATCCTAATTTCTATACGGCTGATATGAGTCGATATCGCATTAAAGCCTTATGGGATCAACTGTCACGAGACACAATAGGGTCTAATCTCTTTGTTGGACGCGACTATGTTGGTGAGGAAAGTTTACTGCGATTAGGATGCCCTTTGGATGGAACTTCACAAACACATGGTACGCATACTGCTGGTATAGCAGCGGGTAGTGGCGCAGAAGGGGATGGTGTGCTATCACCTTATAGAGGGATAGCATGTGAGGCCGACCTCATCTTTGTTGACAATGCAGCAGACAATTACGGATTGATAGAAGCAAAAGATTACTATAAGTACACCTATGCTACGGATGCACTTGGGTTTAAGTATATCTTTGATTATGCAACCCAACATCATCAACCATGTGTCATCAATTTTAGTGAGGGAAGTCCGCAAGACTTTCGAGGAGATGATCAATTATACTACGAGTTGCTTGCTGGATTAACAGGACCTGGACGTATCATTGTTTCTTCAGCTGGGAATGATGGTGCGAAGACCACCTATATTCATAAAGGTATTGATAAGGAACGTGCTGGAACATTTTTGCGTAGTAAATCAAAGAGCTTTGGCTGTACAGCTAAGTCTCGTCAACCTTTCACGTTCCGTGTGTCTATATATAATAAGGTGGCATCTCCTAAAACGGTTGATGTGAGTACGGTGCGAGTGTGTTCGTCTAAGGACTCACTTCTGACAGACTCTGTTCTCGTGGATGGAAAGATGTATAAATGGAGCGTTCTCGCCTTCCCTAATAGTTATAATCGCCAAGAAACAGCTTACGACCTACGGCTTAGTTGTAAGCAGAGGTTGGGAGATAATCCAAAAGTCTCGCTTCAAATCATGGGTAGAGATGCTGATGTTGAGCTTTATCGTACGTCTGGTGAGATGTTGACCGATGTCCTTGACCCTACGCTAAACGCTGGGGACTGTAGTAGAACGGTCTTCTCTCCATCCTCTTCGCCCGATGTCATCTCTGTTGGAGCCACTGGATATCGTACTCGGTTCATAAACTATCTAAATGAAAAGAAGGTCTATAACAATGGTACGAACGGTGTTCGCACACCATTCTCGGCCATGGGTCCTACATTCGATGGACGAATTAAGCCAGATGTAATGGCTCCTGGACAAAACATCATATCGTCATATAGCTCCTTCTATATCAGTAATACGCATAGAGAGGATGGGTCTGTAAAGAATGACTTAAAGAGCGATATTCGTCGTTTCGAGTATAATGGACGTACCTATTCGTGGAATGCTAATGCAGGAACATCAATGTCTGCGCCTGTTGTGACAGGTGCTATCGCTCTTTGGTTACAAGCTGATCCAACATTGACAACCTCCGATTGCATGGATATCTTTGCCAAGACATGTACGCATTATGACTCATCACTTAGCTATCCGAATAATCTTTATGGATATGGACAGATTGATGTTATGGCTGGACTACAAGAGGTATTACGTAGAAAGGCTTTGGGTATCAATGCTATTGAGCGTAAGGAAGAACCGTCAGATAATCGTATATTCCTCTTAGATGGTCGCTATGTGGGTACAGATGATAGTAATCTACCTAAAGGAATATACATAAGAAATGGAAAGAAGTTAATGAAATGTAATTAAAGACTCCCTAAAAGTAGGTATTTTGCACAAACCATCATTTTTAGGTATTGCACGTAATATAATTTCATTGTATCTTTGCAAGCGTAAAGAAAATAATGAATTAAATTAGTAAAAAGAAATATGAAGAAGACAATTGTTGTTTACGGTTCATCAACCGGTACATGTGAAAGCATTGCAAATACCATTGCTGAGAAACTTGGAGTTGAAGCTATTAACGTATCAGACTTTAATGCTGATGTAGTAGCAGAGAATGATAACCTTATCCTTGGGTCGTCTACTTGGGGCGCAGGTGAGCTGCAGGATGATTGGTATGATGGTATTAACGTACTGAAGAATGCTGATCTTTCTGGTAAGACTGTTGCTATCTTTGGTTGTGGTGATAGCGAAAGCTACTCAGATACATTCTGTAGTGCAATGAAGGAGATATATGATGCAGCTGAAGGTGCTAACATTCTTCCAGGTGTTTCAACAGACGGTTATACCTTTGATGATAGTGAGGCTGTTGTTGACGGTAAGTTCGTTGGCCTTGCATTGGATGACGTAAACGAAGATGATAAGACTGAAGGTCGTATTGATGCTTGGTTAGAAGCTATTAAGCCAGCATTGTAAAGGCCTTATAACTTACAATATAATTATTCATACAAAGGGATAACTATGATGACAGATATGATGTCCGCCGATATGAAGGTGCTGATGAATCACATCTACGAGTACAAGAAAGGTGTTCGACAGATGGTCTTATATACTTGTAATAAGAAGTATGAGTCATTCGCCACGCTCCGTCTTGAGCATCAGAATATCCCATATATCATACAGCCGGTGGGTCGTGACCGTATGAATCTATTCTTCGGTCGACAGGAGTGTCTTGATGCCATCCGGCTGATGATAACCAAACCTCTTAACCAACTAACGCCCGAAGAGGATTTTATCCTTGGTGCAATGTTGGGTTATGACATTCGCGTACAGTGCGAGCGGTACTGTGAACGCAAGTGTCGCACCTGTAAATGTGCGACATAAGCCAGAATTATTAAATGATAATCTTGTTCGCGAAATAAATTATTTCATAATGTTTTTGTATTATAAATAGGCTTGTCGTGAGACAGGCCTTTTTATCTTTAAACACTTAAGTATAGTTGTTTGAGATATCTTTTACGATAGTGTGCATATATGATATAAGTCGTTACCATTGTTTTATGCGTACTGTAAGTATGGTGATAGGTCTGGACAAACTGCTTATAAGCGTATTTATCTTCCAAATGATAGCACATTTAATATTTAATGTGTGCTGTATCTTGTTGAAGAGAAGAAGGTTATGAGTATAAAAGCTATGACAGCTATGACAGGAATAATAGTTTTATCTAAAAGCAGAGTTGATGATGTTTAGCCTATAGAGGGTTGGTAGAAGATTCTAAATGAAAGGGCAATGGATGATATTAACAGTATTTGGTTAGTATATAATTCACTGGAGGTTCTCTTTTATACGGGTAATCTTATTTTGACGTTGGAGGGTTAATTCTCAATATAACGAAGTAAGAAATATACATTCTTAGTGGTGTAAGTATCATTTACTAACAAATGGGTATAACGTTCCTTATCCACATCTTTTAGAGTGTAAGTCACCAACATTCATTGTGATTACTGGTTTTACTGCAAATAATAGGTATTGGGTATAACCTTCACTATCCACTTCTCGGAGGGCGTATATCATTAGCACTCATGGTGATAGCTGTTAGCACCATGAGTGACAAGTATTAACACATTGGTTGAGGATGAAGAGTAGGAGGATATTAATCCCTTCTAAATATATCTCTGGTGTACACTTTCTCCTTCACATCATCAAGGCATTTATCATAGCGGTTGGCAATGATAGCATGACAACGGCGTTTGAAATCAGAAAGATTATTGACAACAAGACTACCAAAGAAGGTTGCACCGTCTTCAAGTGTAGGCTCATAGATAATAACTTGTGCCCCTTTAGCCTTAATGCGCTTCATAACTCCTTGGATAGAACTTTGGCGGAAATTGTCACTATTCGACTTCATTGTCAGTCGATAAACACCAATGATACATTCTTTCTCTTCGTCGGGATTATAGTCTCCACGGTCATAGTAATCATAATAACCAGCCGTGTGTAACACTTGATCGGCTATAAAGTCCTTACGAGTACGGTTACTCTCGACAATAGCTTGGATAAGATTCTCTGGGACATCAGCATAGTTGGCAAGCAACTGTTTGGTGTCCTTTGGCAAGCAATAGCCTCCGTAACCAAAAGAAGGATTATTATAGAATGATCCAATACGTGGGTCAAGACAAACTCCCTGTATGATATTAGATGTATCAAGCCCTTTCACCTCAGCGTAAGTATCCAATTCATTGAAATAGCTAACACGCAGGGCGAGGTAAGTATTAGCAAATAGCTTTACAGCCTCAGCCTCGGTCAATCCCATGAAAAGGGTTGGGATATTCTCTTCTATTGCCCCTTCTTGTAATAACTGGGCAAATACATGGGCCGCACAGTCCAATCGTTCGTCACCTTCGGGGCGACCAATGATGATACGACTTGGATAAAGATTATCGTAGAGCGCCTTACTCTCACGCAGGAACTCGGGTGCAAAGAGAATATTATCACACTTATATTTAGCTCTGATATTCTCTGTATATCCAACAGGGATAGTCGACTTAATCACCATAATAGCCTTAGGATTCACCTTCATTACGATTTCGATGACTTCTTCAACATGTCGTGTGTCAAAGTAGTTCTTTACAGGGTCGTAATTAGTTGGTGTGGCAATGACTACAAAGTCAGCATCTTTATAAGCCGTCTCTGCATCCATCGTAGCGGTGAGGTTTAAGTCCTTCTCGCTCAAATACTGTTCTATATAATCGTCTTGAATAGGCGAACGCTTATTATTAATCAGTTCCACCTTTTCTTTAACTACATCAACAGCCATTACAGGGTGGTGTTGACTCAGCAATGTAGCTATACTGAGACCCACATAACCAGTTCCAGCCACAGCTATCTTTACGTCTTTAATATCCTTATCCATTGTTTTGTTCAGCTTGTATGCAAAGATACGTATTTCTATTTGAATACTACAAAGGATAAGGACAAAATCCTTACTAAATCCCTTCTTGCCTTTGTTTTATTTGCCTCTCAGCTTTTTAGTGTTCTTTTGTTATTGTTTATATGAAATATAGAGATGTGTAAATGATAGATAGAAATGACTTACGTTCAGTGTAAATCATACTGCAACAGGTAAAAGACGATGATTATAAAAATCCCAGACAACCATTTTGTTGCCTGGGATTTTATGTTAGTACTAATCTTATTTACAGTTTAGATAGATGTTTTGTTTTATCCGCAGTGGAAGTACTGGCGAACAAGTTTTTCCATCATCATCTCCTTGCCCTCTATCTCTTGACGTAGTGTACGGTCATTGTATGAGCGGAGCTGTTTGATGATACCATCAATCATGGCAGGAGAGAACACATCATACTCTTCATAAACCTTGCGTTGACGTTCCAAGCAATCCGCTGAAGCAGCACAGCTATCAGGCAGTTGAGCCAATGTAGCATAGCGTTCAGCATTCTTTGGATCGTGGATGTCACCGTCAGCAAAGGTTCTCTCTGCCTCTGCCTCAGCGTTGGCCATCTCGAAGCCATGGCGACAAGCAACGCAAAGACCAGCCAAGAGCTGATAGATATCAGCCGAAGCGTCAGGTGAACGCATCTCGACAGTCTGCTTGATAGAGTAGTCACGTGCTGTAAGTGGCTCCACGTTGTTAGCCTTATGGCACATATCTTCGCCAGAAGTCCAGCCTAATGGTACACGAACAAGCACAGAACGGTTGCTCATACCCCAGCATACATTTGTTGGAGCCTCCTGATGTGGAACAAGACGGAAGTAAGATGTTGGGTTCTTATTACCAAAGGCAGTGATACTTTCTGCCAAATCCATCATACCCGCAATAGCCTTACGAGCGTCCAGTGACAACTTACCATTGTCTAACATCATATTCTTTCCGTCCTTCATTATGCGCATGTGGATGTGCATACCAGACCCGGCTTTGCCCACAGTAATCTTAGGAGCGAAAGTAATATCAAGTCCTTCCTCATAACCTAAGCTGCGGATAACCCATTTAGCAATGAGTAATTGCTCCGCACACTCGTTTGCAGGGACTGGTAAGAACTCAATTTCGTTCTGTTCATAGCAGCGTCCATTCTCCACGAAGTTGCCCACCTCAGAGTGTCCATACTTAATTTTTCCGCCACACTCGGCAATTAGTTGCATAGAGCGCATGCGGAAATCGTTACCCTTAGAGAAAGGTGTACTCTCGTGATAACCATGTTGGTCGTCAGCAGGGAACACTCCCTCATCCTCTCGGATAACATAATACTCTAACTCACCCATAGCCTGAAACTCCATGCCTGTCACTTTCTTAAAGGCATCCATAGCCTTTCGGAGCGTGTACTCAGGTGATGAAGCTAACGGATTGCCGTCACGATCGAAGAATGAACAGAGCATGCAAAGCGTTGG
Source organism: Prevotella sp. C561 (assembly GCF_000224595.1). Lineage (NCBI taxonomy): Bacteria > Pseudomonadati > Bacteroidota > Bacteroidia > Bacteroidales > Prevotellaceae > Prevotella > Prevotella sp. C561. The sequence goes on from NZ_JH114154.1 coordinate 34,994, forward strand.
AATCTCTGAGAAAGGATCGATGAAAGCCGTAGAGAAACGAGGCATTACATAGAGGTCACTACTTCCTGCAGCAATGAAGCTGAAGAGTGAAGAGCCGTCAACGCGCTCGCCACTTGTAAGGATTGTCTCCAAGTAGTCGGGGGTGTGGAGCATGAAATTCAATGTTTTCAATCGTCCATCACCAGCAGGATACATAAAGTTTACCATCTTGATGTTCAAGTCTTCGACAACTTGTTTGATGTCATCTTTCGTAAACTCATGTGCATTCTTCCCAAGGTGTGCTTCCAGCCTATTAGCTGAACGCGTAAAAAGGTTATTCTCCATTGTCATAGGTTTTATAAAGTTAGTATTCGATTCTGCTGACAAAAATACATATTAATTTCTTTATTCGCAATTATTTTACATACTATTTTTCTTCACATCATTATTGGTAACCATCTTGTCCTTTTTCTTTTTGTGTCTTTTTCCTATCTATGAGAACCTTGATGTTAGGTTTTCTTTGTACTTTTGTATCGTTGGAGTAATAAAAGGAGATATCTTATGACAAAAAAGAAAACAATAAACCTGTCGAATAATCGTACTGTTAAGAAGGCTTCTATAGCTGATTTGTCGGTTGTAATAGACTTTATTGAACAAGGGAAAGCAAAGATGATAAAAGCTGGCAATCCTAATCAATGGTCAGCAAACTATCCTGCTATAGAGACCATAGAGCGTGACATTGTGCAAGGCGATTGTTATCTGCTTTATGAAGGAGGCAAGGCCATTGCAACATTTGTATTCAAAGAGGGGCCAGAGCCTAATTATCAGCGTAATGATGATGGTAGTTGGCTCGACGATCAACCTTATTATGTTATCCATCGTGCGGCATCTGCAGAAGGTGTACATGGTGTGATGGCAGATGTCATCAGCTATTGTTCGTCGTTTACCTCCTCCATTCGTATTGACACACATGCAGACAATCGTCCTATGCAAGCCTCCTTGGCTCGGTTAGGTTTTGTTTATTGTGGTGTTATCTACGTGGAGAATGGGGATAGTAGACGAGCTTTTCAACGTATATTTTAGCTATCTATCACCGTATTACTTTGTTTCCTCTTTCAGAGTAAGTGGTTGTTTACGTTTTAGAAGTCTAAGTTCTCCTTCCTAATAATAAGTATCGTAATTGGTAGTTAAGTTCTCCTTCTGAATTATTTTCATGAAAAGAAGAATTTATTTACACGAACGGAAATATTTATTTTCATGAAGAAAAATATTTTTCTTCATGAAAATAAATCAAAGAGAGAGTTGTTTGCTTCAATGGTGAAGACGTAGAACAAGTGGTAAATGGTCGCTAAATCCATTGTTAAAACGCATTCCATTATAGTTACGGCGGGGCTTTACTCCGCCGTATTTCGTATCTTCTTCTAACAAGAAGGGTGCATCATTGATACGACAACCAGCCACCCACGACCGTAGGTTATCACTAATGAGCATCTGGTCGAGGCTACCCCACTCTCCATGATAACGATAGGTTCCTTTCGCACCATTACGTCCCTGCACCCCTGCCGACACATTAAACAACCCATGTTCGTATGCGAGTAAAAGCGAAGGACTGTCAGCATAATCATTGAAGTCGCCCATCACCAATAGTTTCGGTTCTGTATAAGTACGGCGAAGAGAGTCTATAGCATTACATAACCGCTCCATCACGTGTTTTCTAAAAGGTCGGGAATAAAGTTCGCCACCCATTCTACTCGGTGCATGAAGTAGGAAGATGTGTAGCGTATCACCGTTTTCTATTTCGCCTTCTACATGTAGGATATCACGAGTCGGACGCATATTCTTCATTGGCTTGACGCGTAACGTATCCGCTTTAATCAAGCGGAAGGAGAAAGGCGAGTACAATAAAGCCACGTCAATACCACGAGCATCATTAGAGGAAGTCATCACATACTCATAACGAGCCTTACGTAATAATGAACGACGAGTAAGATCAAAGAGCACACTATCGTTCTCCACCTCACATAAACCCACTATATCGGGTAGCGACCAACCGCTGCTATCTTCCCCACAAGCAATGATTGCTTGTCCTATCCTATTCAGTTTCTGCCAGTATTTAGTACGTGTCCAATGACGGGGAGAGTCTGGCAAGAACTCATGGTCGTCTTTTAAGGAATCATGCCGAGTATCAAACAGGTTCTCGGTATTGAACTCAACAATCGTTAAACGTGTTTGAGCTACTGACAGAAGCGTACTCAACAGAAGAAAGGAGGTTAACAATATGCGCATAGTAGTTAGGTTTTAAGGATATAGCAATTATTTCTTTATTTCGATATCTCGTGCCACATGATTGCGAATCTTGGTTAGATAAGCTTTCATTTTAGCTGCATCTTTATCGTTGATAATCTGTAACAGTTCCTTTAACTCTGTGCGTATCTGTGCCACTTGGTCATAGGTATATGGGTTGAAGAGAATTTCCTGAAGCAGATAATCGTCTTCGTTCAATACTCCCTTAGCTATCCGCATGTGCCGTTTGAAGGTTGTGCCTGGTGCGTCTTGGTGTTTCATCACAGCCGCAAAGACGAAGGTAGAGACGAAAGGAATACTCAGAGAATAAGCTACAGTCTTATCGTGTTCCTCGAAGCTATACTCATATATATTCAAGCCGAGCCTTTGGTAGAGGTCCTTAAAGAAGATTCGGCCCATATAATCGCCTTCACTGATGATGATTGCATTCTCTTCACTTAGCTGATTGAGGTTGGCGAAGGTTGGACCAAACATTGGATGCGTAGAGACGTATGGGTGGCCACATTGGTCATACCAGGCTTTCAGGCCCGTCTTTACCGAACTGATATCAGACAAAATACAGTCCTTCGGTAATACGGGTAGCACCTCTTCAAATGCTGATAACGTATATTTCACTGTTACAGCATTGATAACAAGCTCTGGTAGAAAGCCTTTCACTTCCTCCAAAGACGTAAACCTCTGACAGTTATAAGTAAAGCGAAGACGGCGTGCATCCTTCTCGTAAGCAGCCACTTCATGGTCGAAACTGAGCAAGTCGATGAAGAAACTCCCCATCTTTCCTGCTCCCATAATTAGTATTCTCATGTTTGCTTGAGTGTTAGGTGGTTGGTGTTGGGTGATAAATGATAGGTGGTGAATGATGGGTGATGGGTGTTTACGAATTGTAATGGTGACTGTTAGATGATGAGTGGTGAGTAAAGAAAAGCATATTTAGGAGATTTTTACATAACGTCATTACATCCCCTTCATCACTATTCATCAACACCTAACACCCATCACCCAACACCCACTACCCTACTTATTCACTATCTCCAGTTGTTGACGTACACTTTCCTCATGTATGAGTTCAAAGACTTGAGCAGCAAAGTTAGCATCCATACCACAAAGACTTGCTTGTGCACCACGCTTCTCAAGGATTTCATTGTATCTACCAGCCTGAAGAATGGTCATGTTGTGCTCCTTCTTAAAGGTTCCTATCTCTCGACAAATACGGAAACGCTTGGCAAGTAGACCCATCAAAGAGTTGTCTATCTCGTCTATCTGTGTACGAAGGAAACGCAGCTCTTCGGTGGTTGAGTTATGATCACGCACCACTAAGAGAGAAAGGATATAATCAAGAATATCAGGGGTGACCTGCTGTGCGGCATCACTCCATGCCTTCTCCGGACTACAATGACTCTCAACAATCAGACCATCAAACCCTAAGTCCATCGCCTGTTGGCAAAGAGGCGCAATCAAGTCACGCCGTCCTCCAATATGACTTGGGTCACAGATAATTGGCAGACCAGGTATTCTTCGACGCAACTCAATAGGAATCTGCCACATAGGAGCATTTCTATAGATCTTCTTTTCATAACTTGAGAAACCTCGATGGATAACACCCAGTCGCTTCAAGCCCGCTTGATTAAGACGAAGAAGTGCCCCTATCCACAGCTCAAGGTCTGGGTTTACTGGGTTCTTAACCAATACTGGGATGTCTACTCCTTGTAAGGCATCAGCCAAAGCCTGCACAGCAAAAGGATTAGCAGACGTTCTTGCACCTATCCACAAGATGTCCATATCATACTTCAAGGCAGCCTCAACATGCTCAGGTGTAGCTACTTCGGTAGCAATCAGCATTCCTGTCTCTTCTTTCACTTGCTTCATCCATGGTAAGGCCATCTCACCATTACCCTCAAAACCACCCGGTTTCGTCCGTGGTTTCCATATACCTGCACGGAAGATATGGCACCCCTTGGCTGCAAGATTGCGTGCTGTAGACATCACCTGTTCTTCTGTTTCAGCCGAACAAGGACCAGCAATAACTATAGGGCGTTTCTTATCGCTCGGTAGTCGTAAAGGTTCTAACTCTAACTCCATAATTATCTATCTTTTAGTCTTTACTTTCTTAATTGTTCTCCAAAGGTAATATAAATGATGCATATAACCTTATTTTACCAGTCTAAAGATGCAATACGGGCGTACGCTTCCTTCATCTGCTCGTCTTTTGCACATAGAGAGAGGCGCACATAACGTCGACCATTACTCCCAAAGATGAAGCCAGGCGCTATAAACACATGTGCTTCATGTAACACACGCTCTGTCAGTTGTTCTGCATCAACATACTTCTCTGGTATCTTACCCCATAGAAACATACCGACTTGAGACTTATCATAGGTGCAACCTAATAGTGACATTATCTCTTCTGCGATAACTCGACGGGAGCGATAAACGGCTATGTTATAGTGCTGATGCCACTCATCTGTATTCGTGTTCATAGCTTCGGCTGCTGCTAACTGAATACCTCTGAAGGTTCCTGAGTCGATATTACTCTTCACTTTCAGTATCCATGAGATGAATGTTGGGTTGGTAACGCACATTCCAACACGCCAGCCTGGCATATTATATGACTTCGAAAGGGAGTTAAATTCAATACAGCAATCCTTTGCGCCAGGTACTTGTAACAGGCTCAACTTCTCCCCTTCATTGAGAATAAACGAATAGGGGTTATCGTTAACGACAACTATACCATGTCGACGAGCAAAGTCTACTAAGCGTTGATAGGTCTCTCGACAAGCATTCCCACCTGTTGGCATATTCGGATAGTTGGTCCACATCAGCCGAACTCGACTCAGGTCCATTTGCTCTAATGCGTCGAAATCAGGTTGCCAACCCTTGTCTTCCCTCAAGTCATAGGTGACCACCTCTGCTCCTAATAGTCGGGAGAGTGCTGTGTAGGTAGGATAACCTGGATTAGGAACCAACACCTGCTCGCCAGGATTTACGAAGGCCAAGGTGACATGTAGGATTCCTTCCTTAGAGCCAATGAGAGGTTGTACCTCTGTAGCAGCATCTATCTCTACATCATACCACCGTTTATAAAAGCCAGCCATAGCCGTACGGAGTTCTGACGTACCTATTGTAGGCTGATAACCATGCTCTGACGATAGGCAGGCTACCTCACAGAGTTTATCAACAGTTTGTTTTGACGGTGGCATATCTGGGCTGCCAATGGCCAAGGAGATGATATCCTTTCCCTCAGCGTTCATCTTCGCCACCTCCTTCAGTTTGCGTGAGAAGTAGTATTCCTGCACTTCTTGCACTCTATTTGCTGGCTGTATCATAAGCTACTTAGTTTATATTGTGTCCTTGTGTTCCATCTACTGAGGCATTACCTCAGTACTCCTTCCCTCTAATTCTCCTTATACTCCCCCAAGATCTTGATACTTTTCACCAAAGGAGTGATGGCATCTATTGCCTGACGATAACGTGTAAAGTTATCGAAGGTCAAGTCTACATAGAAGAGATACTCCCACTCGTGACCGATTACAGGCAATGACTGAATCTTCGTAAGATTGATGTCATAGAAGGAGAGGATGGTTAACACCTTACTTAAAGAGCCTTCTTCATGTGGGAGAGAGAAGACTATACTCGACTTATCCACCTCTGTCAAGGAGCGAAGGAGGTCGGCTTTCTGTGGATGACAAGCCACAAGGAAACGTGTGAAATTATGTTTATTGTCTTCAATTGAGTCTTCCAAAATCTTCAGACCATAAAGTCTTGCGGCATCAGCAGAACATATTGCAGCACAACCATGGCATTGGTTCTCTACAATATAAGCTGCTGAACCAGCGGTATCGTCAGCTTCTACTGCCTTTATATTAGGATGATTACTAAGGAAAGAACGGCATTGCATAAGGGCTACAGGGTGAGAATGTACCTCAACAATGGTTGACCAGTCATCATCTGGCAAACAACAGATACAATGTTGGATATGTAGACGTTGCTCACCAACAACCATTGTACCTGATTGACGCAGTAGATCGTAATTGTGCAACAGGCCCCCTGCTATCGTGTTCTCTATTGCAAGCATAGCAATAGCAGCTGAATCACCCTTCACCTCAGCAAATACATCCTCAAAGGTAGCGCAGCAAGTGAGTTGTATCTGCTCATTTGCAAAATATAGATGGGCTGCAATATCGTGAAAACTCCCATACTCTCCTTGTATAGCTATTCGTTTCATTCGCTTCTTCTGTCTGTTGGTTATCAACTAATATGTACTAAAACGAAAACGATCCCACTCTGTATTGAGCGGGACCGTTTCGTTATGTATTTCTAAAAAAACTTTATTCTCTTAAGTTGAAATCTATACGCAACTTCCCACTTTGCACTTTTCTGCAAAGTAAAAATAGAAGTAACGGAAAGATACATAAAGCTTTTTCATATCTTCGATTTCGTTTATATTCGCCTGCAAATATATTACTTTTACTCTTTACAAGCAAATATTTTGAGAAAAAATTACTTTTTCTCCATCATTATCTTATGTTTTTAGCTGTTTCTTTCTTATCGTTCTCTGACAAAAAAAACGCTCAAACTCATATCTATTTACATCTATCTTAACACACTAAAACAAGCATTTCCTATCGACTTAGGATATAACATCACTTAAATACGTCATGCCCTTCTATTAAAATAAGGAAATTCTAAGCAACATATAAACTTTTTTACTATCTTTGCATAAGATAGGCTGCACTCGACAAAATAAAAGCAAGCTCTCTTTGTGCTCGTTTGCACTATCTTTGCATAAGATAGGCTGCACTCGACAATACGAATGCAAGCATTCATTGTACTCGTTTGCACTATCTTTGCATACATAATAGAATGACCTATGAAACAGTTATATGCAATACTGACAGTAGCAATGCTTAGCGTTGTTCTCTGTTCACACGCACAAGATCAGGTTCAAACTCGACTTGTGAATAGCAATGGTATGGAGGCTGTCATCAGTAACTATGGTGCACGTCTTGTCTCTCTTACTGCTCATAACTGGAACGGTAGACTGGAGCCTGTCGTTAAGACATATACTAATAAGGAGGAGTATATGAAAGACAGAGCCTTGGGAGCAACACTCCTCTTCTTTGGTAAGAATCATGAAGAGACGCTGTCTGGGAAGATGTGGGAACTTGTTAGTTCTGACAACCAATCGGTTACGCTACGATATGTGACTTCAGAAGGTGAGAACGGATTAGATGGAAAGTTAAACGTTACCGTTACCTATACCCTATCCGACCAAAACGCACTTGACATAGACTACCGAGTTGCGACGACAGCTAAGACTAACTTGGAAGTAACAAACGGTATTTGCTTTAACCTTTCAGGTGAGATGCACCGCTCCATCATCAAACAACATCTTTGGGTTGATGCTGTTCAGATGAACACATACAATGCACAAAGACAGCTGACAGGCGTTCTTCAACGTATTAAAAATACTCCTTTCGATTTTACTAAACCAAGAGAAATTGGCGAAAGAATTAGAAGTACAAGGAATGGATACGACAATGCCTATCAGTTGCGACACCCTGATAATATGCAGAAGCCGGCTGCCATCCTCTTTGATGCACAGAGTGGGCGTGCAATGACAGTCTATTCAAGTGAACCAACCCTCAACATCAACACCTACGGAAAAGATAGTCAGGGGATTACATTACAACCGATTCACACGGGATACAATAGCGGTATGGAGAAAGTAAGTAATGAACTACAGCCTGGACAGGTACTCCACAGTGCCACAGTCTTCTTCTTCACAACTGATCCACCACTGATTATGCGTACGAGATAACACACATGTGCTAACGTCATGAGCATAGTTCAGCGTTATATCAACATCTTGAAAAAGCGCTAATTATCATTAAAAGACTTGGTGATTGGCCTTCAAATATTTATATTTGCAACCAAATGAGGAAATATAGTTTCATAATAGCGGCTATTCTCTGCATGCCTTTACATGCACAGAATACTAAAGAGAATCACAATGGGAACACTTCTACAGTGGAGCCCATCGAGTCGGCACGTCTACAAGGGCCACGTGAAGCCACTGAGGCAGAGAAGGAATATGCCAGACAAATGGCTGAAGACCGTGCACAACAGGCACAAATCGACAATAATCTACCCCTTATTATGGAGAACGGACAGACCGTTACGCCAAACGACTACTATTATCCTGCTTGGGGGTATGGTCTTGGACCATGGAGATTACATAAGGGTCTGAACATCAACCTTGGCGCTTCGGCCTTTGCGAGCTTTGGACATGGTAACAATCATGGTGCAGGTTTCTCACAGGACGTATCGTTGATGTATGTGACAAACCTCTCTAAGAAAGCTACCTTGGCTGTTGGAGGATATGTAAACCATCTTACCTATCGTGGCGACAACTATTTCGTCGGTGGTGTCAATGCTGTCTTTGGCTATCAGTTCAATGAACATTGGAGTGCATACGCATTTGTTCAAAAGGCCTTCACATCCAACAACTTCGGTCAAGCCTTTGGTTATGGAGCCTACGGTTCACCTTATTGGGCAGGCTACGGTGGCTTCGGCTATTCTCCTTTCGGTTATGGTTATGCATCAATGGGATACGGATACGGACCGATGGGATGGGCTTACGGCACTGGAGTAAGTCGTTACATGGACAGAATTGGTGGTGGTGTGACTTATCAATGGGGCTCTAATAATCAGAATTCAGTTTCTGTTAGCGTAGAGTTCGACCGTCTTCCAACACAAAATAACGGCTTCTATAATACCAGTCGATATGATTATCCTGTGAGATAAAGAGGTATTACAAATACATAGAAAACAAATAGAGTTTACTATTTACTATCGTTCATTGCAGAACAAGTAATTAGTAAACTCTATTTTTTATAAGCCTAAATCAGTCTTACTTCATCCATCTTAAGCGAAGACTATTAAGTACAACACTAACACTGGAGAAGGCCATCAAGGCACTTGCCCACGATGGAGTAATCTGCCAATCAATGCCAAAAGCATACAGCAAACCGGCTGCTAACGGGATGCAGACAATGTTATAGATGAAAGCCCAGAAGAGATTCTCCCAAATCATACGTACTGTATTGCGACTCAACTGTATTGCTTCAGGTATAGCCGACAAGTCATCTCCCATGAGTGTCACCTGTGCTACATCCATAGCTACGTCCGTTCCCTTACCAATAGCAATACTTACATCTGCCAAAGCCAAGGCTTGTGTATCGTTAATACCGTCACCTACCATTGCGACTCGCTTCCCTTCGGCTTGCAGCTGTCTAACAAGATTCTCCTTGTCTTGTGGTAACACCTTACTATGATAGTGTTTTATACCAGCCTTTTCAGCCCAATAACGAGCCGCCTCGTCCTTATCTCCACTCATCATATAGACCTCAATCCCCTTCTTCTGCAGCTCATCCATTGCCTCACGAGCATTAGGTTTTAATGTTTCACGCTCTTCAAAAGGAAGGTTATCAGCTTTTGTAAAATCAATATTCTTATTTGGAATGGTCAAAGTACCCGTCTTATCGGTCACCAACACATCAACCTTACGCAGACTCTCTAAGGCTGCAGCATCCTTAATAAGGATTTGTTTCTGGGCAGCTTTACCAATACCAACCATCAGGGCAGTAGGTGTTGCCAATCCCATTGCACATGGACAAGCAATGACTAAGACGGCTACAGCTGACATGATTGCCTGTGGTAAAGCACTATTCCCTCCTATCAACCACCATAAAAGGAAGGTCGCAAGAGCAATACAAGCTACCACTGGCACAAATACTAAGGCTGCCTTATCAACGATTCGTTGGACTGGAGCCTTTGAACCTTGTGCTTCTTGCACCATTTTAATTATGTGAGCTAAGGCTGTGTCCTCACCAACTTGACGAGCACGCATGCGGAACTTACCTTGACTTGGTATTGTTCCTGCCAACACCTTTGAGCCTTTTTTCTTCTCCGCAGGCGTTGGTTCACCCGTTATCATACTCTCATCAACGTAGGCTGCATCAGCTGTCATAAAGCTTTCTGCCCACATCACCTCACCATCTACAGGTACCTTCTCACCAGGGCGAACCTCCAAAACATCCCCAACCTCAATGGTTGAGAGTGGAACCTCCTCTATCTTGTCGTCATCAACGATATGTGCTGTCTTCGGAGCCATACCCATCATCTGGCGAATAGAAGATGCCGTACCGTCTTTAGCCTTCTCTTCTAACAGTCTACCAGTCAAAACGAAGGTTATAATCATTACCGAAGCATCAAAGTAGGTGTGCCATACAACTCCCCTACTTGCCCATACGGCGTCTCCCCAAAACGTGTTAAACGCACTGAAAAGAAAGGCAATACCCGTAGACAAAGCCACCAATGTATCCATGTTTGCACTGCCATGACGCAACTGTCTAAACGAAGATACATAGAACTGGCGACCGCAATAAAGCATGTTTGCCAAGGCTATCAATAACGCAACCTGGTTGGCTATATCACGTGAACCCAAGTCTATCCATCGCATAGACACACACATCACAGCGATTGAGAACAACCATGACAACACCGTCTTACGCTTTAAGAGTACATACTCACGCTTCTCTATCTCGTCTACCGACGTCTCCTTATCTATCACTAAGTCATATCCGAGCGCATTGATTTCAGCCTTCATCTTCTCAAGAGAAATCACCTGAGGGTCGAAATCTATCAAAGCTGAACGACCAGGTAGTGAAACAGAAGCAGAATTAACACCCTTGAGTGTATTCAACTTCTTCTCTATATTGGCTGAACAGGAGGAACAAGCCATACCTATAACTGGAATTGTTTGTTTCATAATAATACTATTTTTATCTTCCCCTTACCAACGAAGGGGAATGATTCTACAAATGAAAAGAGCATAAATAAGCTGTTACAAACTCAGCTCATAGCGTCCGCTGTTGTCTACAGCTTCCTTGATTTCAGAAGGATTAACCTTACTTTCGTCATATTCTACTGTGACATTAGCATCATCAAGATTAGCTTCAGCAGACACTACACCATTGAGTGCTTTTAAGGCATTCTCAACATTTGCCTTACAATGTACACACTTCATACCGCTTACTGCATAAACATTCTTTTTCATAAGTCTTTCCTTTCTATTAATATTATGTTGTTACTATTCTGCTTTATTCTTAACGCTTGCAAAGATACACATATATTATCTATCATGTCTTATAGAATTATGGATAAAGATTATAACTTCTCGCATCGGTTCTACAAGAGGTTCATTCATAACATGGTAAGAAAAGAGTCTGAAATATCATCATCCAAGTGTTGAAAAATTATTACATAATTTCAAACTAAAGCCTTAGAATAATGCTAAAAGATAGATATAAAAGTCGAGTTTATAACCAACAGCAAATCAATTAGTTACAAAATCGCATTTCAAAAGGTGCTTAATAAGGCTTCAAAAGGGCGTTAGTTCACTTCCTAAAGGGCGTCTTTAAGAAGCCAATTAAGGCTTAATTGAAACGCTATTAGTGCTTTATTAAAATATGACAAGTAAAATATTACAACAAAACATTCTTCTTTGCATCATTAAACATATGCTCACTTTCTTCCTAACATCTGTCTATTTCCCATCCCGAAAGTAAGAACAAAAATTATATTCCACCTATAAGCAGTAGACTTAACTTTATAAATAGCAGCCTAAAGTTCATCTAAGGACGTTCGAAGATTATCTTTCATCCCCTTGAACTGACTGGGAGTCATACCAGTTACTGACTTAAACTGGCTGGAAAGATAAGCCACAGAAGAATAATTCATACGAAGCGCTATCTGCGTCAAAGTCAACTCATCATAACGAATGAACTCTTTCACTCGTTCTATACGCAACTCAATATAATATCTTTCGATAGTCTTTCCTTCGACCTCAGAGAAGAGTTTTGAAAGCGCACTATAGTCTTGACGAAGTTCAGATGACAGATAATCACTAAGATTAGTTGAACTTTGATTATCATGGTAATGCACAAGTCTGATTAAAGCAGACTTGATGTGATCGATGGTTTGCTGACGACGGTCGTCAAGAAGTTCGAAACCAAGCTCTTTAAGGGCTGTCCGAAGGGTAGAAAGTTGGACAGAAGAAGGGTCTTCCTCAATACTAACCTCACCTAATTCAACCTTTTGGGGGTGTAGTCCAACCTGCTGCAAAGTCTGGCTAACAGCCATTTTACAGCGATCACAAACCATATTTTTAATATAAAGTGTACTCATACTGTTGTTTTCTTTGCTGCTGCTTCACGTGAAAACTCACGGAAGGTATAAATAACAATAGGTACTGTAAGCGTGAAAGAGAGGACATCACTGACGGCTTGACACATCTCAACACCTAACAGCCCAAAATAAGATGGAAGAATAAATATCAGCGGAATAAAGAACAAACCTTGTCGGGCTGCTGCCAAAATGTTCGCACGCCACGGCTTGCGGCAGGTCTGAGCAAGCATATTGCTTGCCAAAATAAGAGCATTAACAGGAAAAACACAAAGCTGCCATCGCAAGGCTACAACACCAATAGCAATCACCTCGGGGTCATCACGGAAAACACCTATCAACGTTCCGCTTATCATCCAGCCAATAATAGCTAACACGATAAGAAAAATCGTACCAATAGTTACAGTAAACTTATAAGCCTCTTTCAGTCTATCATATAATCCTGCACCATAGCAAAAGCCGCAAACTGGCTGAAAACCCTGCCCCAATCCGATGACAACAGCAAAGCAAAGCATTGCGATACGACCCACAATACTCATCGCAGCAATAGCCGAATCGCCATAAACACCTGCTGCTAAGTTCAATGACATAGTAGCGATACAAGCTAAGCCTTGCCTCATCATGGAAGGACTACCGCCATAGAATATCTCCTTATAACGCTGTAATGAGGGTGAGAAATTGCGAAAGTGAATGGCTATATTCTCTCCTCTGTGTGTCATTAAGAAAAGGATAACGAAGGACACAGCCTGTCCTATCACCGTTGCCCACGCTGCTCCGCTGACACCCAGACCGCAAGTAAAGATAAGAAGTGGGTCGAGTATCACGTTCAATATAGCTCCCGTAACAATTCCAAACATGGCAAACTTGGCATTTCCTTGCAGTCGCATCTGGTTGTTCAGAGTGAGTGAAGATGTTAAGAAGGGTGCACCAAGGAGGATGACTTGCATATAGTCTTCTGTGTAAGGGAGAATGGTAGGTGTACTACCAAGCATCAAGGAGAGGGGAGTGAGGAATATTTCGCCAAGGATAAGGACAATGACTCCTACGAAGAACGAACTAAAGAAGCCTGTTGATGCCATCTTTATCGCATTCTCATGACGGCGTGCTCCTAACTCACGAGAGATGTAATTGCCCGAACCATGCCCAAAGAAAAAGCCCATTGCTTGCACAAAGAACATCAGAGAAAACACAATTCCTACTGCTGCTGTAGCCTGAGTGTCAATCTTACCGACAAAGAATGTATCGGCAATATTGTATAATCCTGTCACAAGCATGGAGATGATTGTCGGTATGGCCATTGTGATAATGACATGATGGACAGGTGCCTGCGTCAGATAAGTATAGTTATCTATATGTTTGTGCATAAACCTTTGCTATTTAAAAGACTCATGCAAAGGTACTAAATAATTCAGAATTGAGTCTTTAATAACCATAATTATAACGTCTATCAAGTGGTAATTCTAAAATAGTAAATCATAATTACAGTTCTTGACTAAGGTATGTTCTTTGAAAGAAAACAATGAAAGGGATTATACTCAAACTGTGCTTTGTGGGAATGTAGTTTTTGTCTTGATATCAGATGAGTTTAAGTACTAAAACAATCGTTATCCTTTTATACTGTTATCGCATAGAAACGAAAAGGACAGATAGCTTCGCCAGTCTGCCAAATACATAACCTTTGCAGACAACGAAACTATCTGTCCTTGTTTTAGAAGGTCTACGCTTGCCCTCTATATATAAGGTGCTTACTGACGTTCAAGCAAGATTTGGATGACACGTTCAGCCGAACGACCATCCCAACGCTCTGGTACACCACACTTCTTCCACGTTCCTGCCACCATATCAGTTAATGCAGAACGAAGCAATTCAGGGTCTTCACCAACCAAAACGTTGGAGCCCACCTTTACTGTCTCTATATGTTCTGTATAGCTGTTGAGCGTGATACAGGGTACACCATTGAATGTTGCTTCCTCTGCAACATTGCCTGAATCAGTAATGATACCCTTAGCTTGGGCAGTAAGATAGGCAAACTCAAGATAACCCAATGGTTTTACGATATGGAGGTTATGGAGTTTGATGTTCTTCTTCAAGCTGAGTGCCATGATAACCTGCACTGCTGAGTCACGAAGCGGAGCAATGATAGGCATCTCGCCTGCTGTCTCACTCAACACACGTAACATCTGTTCAAGATTATCTTGGTCGGCCAACAAAGCCTTACGGTTTAATGTGAAGACGAGGTAGTTACCTTCTTTTAATGGTAAGCCAGCCAACTCGTCAATATCAGATAACGTCATTCCGCTGATACGCTCACGGTCGAAACGGATATTGTCAATGAGGATGTTACCCACCATATAAACCTTTGACAGCTCGGCACCCTCCTTGTTAGCAATACTGTTATTACTAAATCCTGCTGTAAAGAGTATATCAGAAAGACCATCAATCACCAATCGATTGATTTCCTTCGGCATCGTTATATCAAAGGAACGAGTACCTGCTGCAATGTGGGCAAGTGCTATCGCCTGTTTCTTAGTTACTATAGCAGCTGCCATAGTAGAGGCAAGATCATCCACAACGATGACTACATCCGATGGATTCTCTTGTAGATACTTCTCAAACTTAGACATTACTTGACCCGTAAGCTCGTTCAGGTTCTCACATTCAACGCCAAGGTAAACATCTGGCTTACGTATAGAAAGATTCTCAAAGAGCTGGTCCTCAAGTGTAGGGTCAGTCTCACTACCTGCATAAACCAATGAATATGAAACCTGATGAGGGTTGTTACCCTCAGAAAGTCTATCGATTACCCTGATAATCGGTGCTACCTTTATGAAATTAGGACGTGCACCACAAAAGATACAAAGCTTTTTCATTTCTTGAAAGACCTACTCTATAAGACTCTATCATTCATGAGAACCTTACAGAGTAGATAGCTATATTAGTGTTTAAATTTATTATTTGAAATAGAAATAACCCTTGGCTTTACTTAAACATGTCTTTAATTCCACCAATAGAACCCATCAAATTGCTTGCTTCGAATGGTAGGTAAACAGTCTTCTGGTTGTTGTTCTGGGCCAGTTCAGAAAGCATCTGAATATACTTCTGAGCGATGAGATAGTTCGCTGGGTTGGTACTCTGCCCTACAGCTTCCGTTATCTTCTGAATTGCAATAGCCTCAGCCTTAGCCTTACGGATACGAGCCTCGGCCTCACCTTCAGCTATAAGAATCTGTTGTTGCTTCTTGGCTTCAGCGCGGTTGATGGCAGCCTCCTTCTCACCCTCAGACTGTAAGATAGCTGACTGTTTCTGTCCTTCACTGGTAAGAATAGTTGCTCGTTTGTTACGTTCAGCCTGCATCTGCTTCTCCATTGCCTCAGAAACACTTGCTGGAGGAGTAATATCCTGAAGCTCAACGCGATTCACCTTGATACCCCACTTATTTGTAGCATCATCAAGAACGGCACGCAATTTAGTATTAATCGTATCACGAGAAGTCAGTGTTTGATCAAGTTCCATCTCACCAATGATATTACGAAGTGTAGTCTGTGTCAACTTCTCAATAGCATTTGGCAAGTTATTAATCTCATACACAGCCTTGAATGGATCGATGATTTGGAAATAAAGCAGTGCATTTATCTGCATCTGAATATTATCCTTTGTAATCACATTCTGGCGATCAAAGTCGTACACCTGCTCACGCAAGTCAATTGAGTTTGTATAAGTATAACGTCCTGCACGCAATGCCACAATATCCTTTGCATGGTCAATAAAAGGGATAATGATATTGATACCTGGTTGAAGGGTTGCATAATACTTACCAAGACGTTCGATAATCTTTGTCTCACTCTGTGAGATAATCACGATTGACATCTTAGCAAAAACGAGTGCTAACACAACAAATGCAATCAGCACATAAGCTATTATATCCATAAGCATTAAAGTTTTTAATTCCCCACCCCAGGTATTTTATTATCTTAATGAGGCAAGAAACCGAAGGTTATTATTTGTTATTTAATTATTTTCAGATTACTGTTTAACAACGTTCTACCGTTGCGATAATAGAGTCAAGTCGTAAAATACGCACAGCAGCACCCGAATCTATTTCCATTCCATCAACAGACTGTGCCTTCCATGAGTCACCGTCTACCTTTACTCTGCCGTATCCACCAGCCTCAATCGTATCTGTTACCTTTCCTTCACGACCAATCAATGCTTCAGCATTACTTAATCTTTTATCTGCACCTTGATGAAGATATTTAAGCGCAATCGGTCGTACTAAGAATATACTCAATACCGAAAAAATGACAAAGACTATCACGTGAACAACTATGCTATCCGTAAATGCAGAAGCAAGTGAAGCACAGAAACTGCCTATTGCAAAACACATAATGTAGAAATCTCCGTTCATCATCTCTAAAATCAGACAAACAAGACCCACTAACAACCATGTTAACCACAGGTTTTGTATCAGATAATCCATCATAGCTATAAAGGTTTAAATTCGCTTGTAAAGATAATAAAAAAGATGATTCTATCAAATCTTTCAATGAAAAAATAACACTATAACAGCTACTTACCACTATCAGAAAAGTATTTCTTTGGAAGATAACGATATAACACAAATCATAACGCCTAATAAACATTTCGCATAACATAGCCGTTTGTGGCTTTTGATATTCTTTGTGATGAGTATTATGCTTGTATTTACATATATCTAACCAACGTATTTGTGCTTAGCACATGACGTGCTGATACTTAGCACATGTCGTGTTAGTGCTTAGCACCAATGGTGCGGAGTACTCATCAGCTTATAATATACCGTCAAAAGGGAGTTATTCAAGCATAAAACAGCACGACTTGTTCGGTCAGAAGAATATTACTTTTCAGAGCCTAAAACGACTAAGTTTATTTGATAGAAATTTCATATGCTAAAGAATGTCATTACATTTTTTATCAAACAGTATTGACTATATAAAAATTACGGCTATGTGCCTTCGTTCTTGAAAAGGCAAATAGCCGTAATAAGGTATCATAAAATGATGGTCGTTCAAATTATCAATGTCTGTTTGAACGTTTAGAAGACGAAGAACCACCTATATGCAATGTTCTTGATGACTGTGAATATCCCGTAGAAGAAACACGATTAGAGCCACGACCACGATAATATTTCTCTGCTTCTGGCAGCCACTTCTTGATATTCTCAATACGACGAGCATCTGAAGGGTGGTCGCTCAGGATCTCAGAACGGCTACTATTCGTTGCTGCAGCCATTCGTTGCCAGAATGTTACGGCATTCGCAGGGTCATATCCAGCCATCGCAGCAAAGATAAGTCCCATGTAGTCAGCTTCACTTTCATTATCGCGACTGTACTTCAAGTTACGGAAAGAGAAGTATCCTCCCGCTACCTGTGAAGCGATATCGCCTACTCCACTACCAACAGTAGAGTTCAAGACAGTACCCAATATATTGGTTCCCATCTGCTGATTCATCTGCTTCGTAATCTGCTCAGCACTGTGCTTAGCCACAGCATGCGCAATCTCATGACCTAAAACGATTGCCAGACTTGCCTCATTCTGTGTGTAAGGCAATAATCCTTCGTAAACAACTATCTTACCTCCAGGCATACAAAAAGCGTTAGCCTGCTTGTCTTGAACAAGATTAAACTCCCACTTGAAGTTATTAATCTCATTAGCATAACCATTATTACGTAAGTAAGTCTCCACCGCATTGGCAAGGTTGCGACCTACACGCTGAACCATAGCAGTATTCTTTGCATCAGTAGAACGTTTTGCAGATGCCATAAACTTTGTATATTCCTGATTACTGAGGCTAAGAAGCTGCGCATCAGAAATACTGATACGATGTGTACGACCCGTTAATGGAACTTTAGAAGCCGTACCACAGGCTGTCATCAAAGCGACAACAGCTGCCATTAAGAAATACTTAATCTTCATTTTATTTACTGTTTTTTACAACTATCTATTTGCGAAAGTACAACATTTTTCGTGAGGTACAAATAAAATCATGACTTTTTTATAAAGGTTAACGGCTGAAAACAAAACATCAGAACCATCGTTTTAAATGGATTTAAACCATCCTTTTTCGTTTTCCTATCTCCTTTGTTACAGGGAGAAAGTAGGTCACTATAAAACTGATAACACCCAACATTGCCACAAGAAGGAAGAATAGACGATAGCCCACATACTCCTGCAAGAAACCTGTAAACCATCCTGTCATCACCAACGAGAAGGCTGTTATTGCCGTACCTATTGAATAAGTAAATGTGGAGTGCTCCCCTTTCGTACAATGAGCGAGCCATACAACATAAAACGTTAATCCCAAACCTGCTCCAAACTGTTCGATAATCACACACAAATTGATAATTGATAAGGTGGAGACAAAGTAATAACTGAGATAAACAAAAACAAACTTTGGCAAGGTCAAGGCTATAACAAACAGCCACAACCAACGCTTCAAGCCGTCACGACGTACCAAATTAGCACCTAAGGCACTTCCTCCAATTAACGAGAACGTACCCACTGTTCCCAAGACTAATCCTAACTCCTGTGGTGAAAGAGCCAATCCTGCATTACTTCCTGGGTCTATCAAGAAGAGTGGTGCTATTCTAAAAAACATCCCTTCGGGTATGAGAAAGGCAAAAAGGAAACACAAGTTTGCCACATAATGAGGACGGCGGACAAAGGCAGCCTTGACATCATGCCACCATTGACGTGTCACCCCTGTCCATATAGGGAGGTTCTCATGAATATTATCTTTGGGAAGTATGATAGCATGAAGTAGCATCAAACAGGCCAATAAGACTGACAAAACCCTAAAAATAGTTGCCCATGAAGGGGCTACCGTCCTATAAATGACCTCTAAGTTTCCTGCTATCGTAACAGGGATAGCCATTCCCACAATGATAGAAAGCATATAAGAAATGGCACGCGTACCAATAAAAGCAGGACGATTATGCAAGGCCGTTTCACGCTTATACAGTCTTTCGATAGCCACATCATGCAAGGCAGCCATCGTTGCGATTATCATTAAGAAGAAGACTGTCCACTCAAACCAATCAACAGATGATGCCATAAACGCCAATCCACCAAGACTCAGTGCCATAACAAACTCTGTCAGAATTACCCATGCATACTTACTCCAATAGCCAACGACCAATCTACCTAACAAAGGTCGGAGGATAAAGGGCAGTATTAACCACGATGTCGTCAGCGTGATAGCACCATTCGACAAGCCCATTCTGTTGAAATAGACTAATGAAGTCATCAACAAGATAACATACGGTAGTCCACGTGTCAAATAGAGCGTAGGAAGCCAGAGCCAATAGCTACGCCACTGGTCTACAATAGGAATTCCATTGATTATCTTCTGCTCCTCGTGCATCTTCGTATGCGTTATTTGTATTGTGCTTGAATAGCTGCTGTCTGATAGTAATGATGGAGGATTTCGTCATATCGATAGCCTTTCTCGCCCATTACAGAAGCACCAATCTGACACAAGCCAACACCATGTCCCCACCCTGCACCAATAAGACGGAAGTGCTGTGGGACACCATTCACGACCTCACTACGTTCTACCACGAAAGCAGAACTGTAGAGATGACTCTCACTTAACGTGCGTCTTATCTCTAATTCCTTACCTATAATACGTGTGAGCTTTGTCCCTACAATCTTCAAACGCGTGATACGACCACTCTTACCACGCTCTAAAGGTTGGAGGTCAATAATCTCTCCGAAATAAAGACCACTCTTACGACGGATTAGCTCAGCAAGTTCTGACTGTGTGAAGTCTACTGTCCAGCGATAAAAGTCTTGCGTTTCTTGGTCATAGTTATTAAGCACCTGACCCAAGACTGCCGCATCCTTTGTATTGCAAAAAGCCTCTGGAGACGACAGAATCCACTCCTGTGCCGTCTTCTCATCAGTGAGATCAATCGTAGGGGCTGTTCCCAAAGGTGCATTATCGACTACAGAGAGCAGGTAAGGTTTATGGATATTATCCCAACAGTACTCATATTCCTCCGAAACACCTCCGCAACACTTACTGAAACGAGCGTCGCAAATTTCCTTTCCATTCATCAACAACTGTCCACGGGTAGCCTTTATTGCCTCTTCAACATGAGGACTCGTTGCCTTCGTAATACCCTGATAACGTTGGCAATGGTCGTCTGCACAGACATCAAACAAGGTATGTGCATCGCTATCATACCATACCACGCCTTCTTCATCCGACACTTTTACAGGTGCAGATGCTGTCTGAACGCCCATTTCGATGGCTTTTCGTCTTCTCATCTGTACCAAAAGCCAACTGCGAGAGATTACAGCATGTGCCTTCAAAAGCTCAAGAGAAGATGTTGCACTCATCTCACTTGAGATAACACTTGCTAAATAACATTCTACAGGTAGTTCATTAATAGCCCAAAGTTTATCTCCATCGACGACAAAACGTAGCTTTCCGAGGAAGGTTTGTGCCTCTTTGCGCTCCCAATGGAAGTCTACTCCGATAGTAACATCTTCTAAAGTAAAGGATATTTCATCATCTTGTGGGGTAAAGCAAAGTTCCTGATAGACCGCAGAATCCCACAGAATCTGTCCGTCTTTGAACTTTACAATCTGTTTACCAGTCACCTCTTTGTTTCCTATTGTATAAGTACCATTCAGCTGGAAACGAATTTCGTCGCCGCTAACGATACCTACAGAAACTATAGGTTCGTACTTCCAATCATCGAAAGCAAGGTCAACCGCCTTATTACGAATCCGCTTAACGACTTCTGACAGCGCCTCATCTGACAGTGACACCTCACGCAAAACGGCTTTAGCACGCTCTGACGTCATCCCTTCAAAGTCGCTCTGACGGGGCAATATCAGCAATCCTGCCATATCCAAGCTACCCGGACTGGCCAAACACTGTGCCTCTCCTTCTGCTGAATAGCAATCAGGGCGATGCTTCTCACGTGGGAATACAACTGAAATAAACGCATCTCCACTGCGCCAAGCCACGACATTCATCATCGGCTCAGTCTCATCTTCCTTTATTGGAAGTGCTTCATATAAACGACTGAATAGCTCAACATCGTGTTTCTCAGTATGGCTCACGATAGCTAAAGCCGGGCAAATATAGTCCTTTATCTCGTAGATACCCTCTGTACCATTCAGTTTTAAGAGTGGAAGAGAGGTCTCATAAAGCCGTTGCCAGTCACGTTGTAAAGGGAGAATACCACTTGTTCCTGCCTGAAAGTGCAGGTGGTCAGGTGCACTGGCTCCACACTTCGGTCCGTTATAGAACACCATTAGCTGCGGATAAGCTCTCAGCAAGCGATGCATCTGTACGTAATTCTCGGCTATTGCCTGCAGTTGATGATGACGAGAAGGTATCGTAAAATGTACTGGAAGGATTGGGAAAGGGTTGACAAGGATATCGAAGTCATCCCCAAAAGGTAGAATAATCTGTTCTTTTGGACGATTCTTCTCACAAAGGAAGCAAGGACGCTTGGCCAGCGTAGCCTTATCAATCTTCGCTCCTGTACTCACCAAGCGTGCAGGATTGAATTGCGCAAGGGCTGAACCCACCTCACGTGTCTGCACACCCACCAACTCTTCAAAACGTTTTGCAACGTCTTTCCATTGGTTCAGCTGGTTATGAAAAAAATCAGTTAGCCCTTTCTCTCTGTCTCTATTCTGCTTTTGACGTGCAAGAATCTCAACTGTACGCAGCTGATCTTTATAATGATTGTTGGCATTAACCTTATCAATGCTCAGTACGGCATCACTATTTCCACCCCATCGACGGCAGAGATAAAGCTCATCGTATATCCTTCCAATACGAAAACGACGACTAAAAGCCAAGCCCATCGCATAGTCTTCGCCATAACTTGTGTTCGGGAACTGATGCTGACGAACCAAAGGAGTGAAGAAAGCACGTGGTGCACCGAGTCCATTGATACGTAGGGCGTTGTTGCAACCATTATCCTCTGTCCATTCATTATGGCTTATCAAGCCCGGTGGAAGGGTGTTAAGATCGAAGTCACACATACGATAAGAGCCTACTATCATCGCTGCCCTCTGTTCGTGGAAAGCATTGACAATAGTCTGCAAAGTTTTCTCTGAGGAATAAAGGTCGTCACTATCCAACTGAACTGCAAAGCGACCACAATGCGCATCATTGATAGCATAGTTCCAGCAGCCACCTATACCAAGATCAGTCCGTGTAGGAATAAGATGCACAAGGCGTTCATCAGCAGCCAAAGAAGACAGTATCTCCGTCGTACCATCTGTCGAATGATTGTCTACAACGATAACGTTAAAAGAGAAGTCTGTCTTCTGCGAGAGTGCAGAAACGACCGCATCGCGCACAGTCTTCTCACGATTAAAGACAGGAATCACCACCGACGCCTCTACAGGGAAAGCCTCAGCAGAGAAGTCAGGCTGTGCATATTGCGTTGTATCTACCAAGGCATTGATAGTTGACAGGTGTGCTGTTGCAGCCTGTTCCATCTCAATTTGCACCTCTCGGTTGCGTGGATTCACATAATCAAACTGCTTCTCGCCACTTGCACGTAGGTCGTCTTCCTCCTCCGTGTAGAGATATTCATTCAGATGGAAAAGTTCTCCCTTACGGCTTAAGAACAGACGAAGAGCATACCAACCAGCATACTGATAATCTCTTGCAATCTCTTTCTTTGCTTCAAACTCTTTCAGATAGTCAGTCTTAAGAAGTACTACAGAGCCAAAGTCGAAGTCATCACGGATGCTACCCAACTGATAGTCTGTAACGGGATGTTTGACCGTCTTGCCAGCTTTCACTGAGTAATGGTCAGCATAAACCATTGCTGCTTCAGTCTCTTCGGCCACCTGCAGCATACGTTCCAGGGCATGATAACCTAACGTGACAGGCCCCTGTTTCAAATAAAACAAGGCATAATCGGCTGTTGCAGTTGCTGCTATAAGGCGCATAGTGGCCAGAGAAAGCAAACTGCCTGCCTGCAGGTGATGGGTGTACTGAGACAGTGCCTCAGTAGGTGGGACATCGGCAGCTAACGTGTATATACTCTTCACTACACCTGACTCGTGCAACTGTGCAGCGAGCGACTGCGTTATTGCAGCTGTACTATACGGTAGAAAGCAATCTATCTGTTTCTTCTTTTCCATCTAAAATGTGTTCTTTTATCTACTTGCAAAGATACTATAAAATCCCGTCTTACGCATGAAGTTTATGAAGAAAACGCCTCACTACGAATTCTTTTCATGAAAAAAAATATTTTTCTTCACGTAAATAAATATTTCTTTTCATGAAAATAATTTGAAAGCAGTGGTCATACTGAACTTTTTCCGTAACTTTGTACACAGATAAAAGACATTAGAAGATAGTAAAAAGATGGAGAAAGAAAATCATATAGACCGCGCACTGGCATTCATGGAAAGCCTTGAAAGACTTGGTGCACAGCTCAAGAAGGCTGATGAACAGCAGAAACTAATGCTGCAACAGATGCTGACAAAAAGCCAGAACAACGAAACAAACACGGATGAATACCGTGAACTGGAGCAAAGAAGTAAGGACCTTCAAGCAATGATTAACAAGTGGCGTCCTATCTACGAAGAACGTCTGAAGATGGTGAAGGAGGCACAGAAGGCTGCAAAGAAGTAAGGCTGATTGTAGAAGAACAAGACTTAAAGAAGTTCGTTTCCCCTCTGAAAAGGAAATATGTGTCCCTTACTGCTACCCACTATCTCCTATTCAAGATTACAGAACTCCGCATATACAAACAAACTCCCTAACTATCAAGAACAAATGAAGAAAGACTTATACAAAGACATCAGACTGTTCTTATTAGCTATCATAGCTGTTAGTTTGTTTTTCTCATGTTCGTCTGTTCCTTCTGGAATAGCCGAAGAGATAACTTATCACGGAGAACAACTGCATCGTTATCTGACGATTATCAAAGACGTAACATCGAAAGCGGAGAAGAGTAAGGATACAATCACCTATTATTGTAACCAAAAAGGGCAGATCATCATAGAGCGTGTGGGTACAGATAGCTTGCAGGATTACACTTACTCCTATGCTGGTGATACCATTCACTTTCATAAGACGCATATTAAAGACCAATTAGACGAACTCCTTAATGGCTATTATATAGTTAAGAACGGACTTATCGTAGAAGCGAATAACGCTCCCAGCTATTATACATACACCTACGATAATAAGAGAAGACTCATTTGTCGTGATACACCGAACGTTATCTGTGGGAGAACAACCTATAACTTCCAATGGAAGGGAGAGAAGATGTTCCCTTATAAACCATTTAATATCAGCTACAGAGAGACTGGGCAGAAGGCAGCCTGCCACAACTTCTATTTCTTGTGGATGCATGGCAGTGGCATAAGGATACCCATCCCCTTCATCACCTTAGGCTATATGGGTGTTATTCCGAAAGGAGATATTAGCAGCTATAGCTCCAATTCAGGAAATAAAGACTTCGATTTCAAGGCACAACTGACAACGGAGTATGATAAGGAAGGACGTCCCACCCGCATTGAAGAAACGGTGACAAAACTAAATAAGAATAACAAACAGGAAAGTAGTAAGTACGTTACAGAATACATTTGGTAGATAAATACCAGGATAGAAAAGCTTAAAACAAGATATGGAAAAGGAAAAGAAAAGTGAAGGAATGATGAGTGTTATTGCAGCGTTAGGTGCAAACATCTTAGTGGCTGTGTCTAAGTTTATTGGTTTTGCAGTGTCTGGTTCAGCCGCTATGTTGAATGAGTCAATCCATAGTATCGTAGATTGTGGCAATGAAATACTACTGTTAGTAGGCAACCGACAGTCAACAGCGAAGATATCAGATAAACATCCGTTCGGACAAGCACGTGCTAAGTACTTCTATAGTTTGGTTGTTGCAATGATGTTGTTCTTTGCCGGTGGTGCCTTAGGTATAATGGAAGCAACAGAGAAACTGTTTCATCCAGAACATAGCATGGAGAACACATGGCTCGTCATTGGTATTCTGGCCTTTGGACTCTTAGTAGAAACTGTCAGTCTGAGGGTTGCCTTCAAGGAGATTAAGGAACTGAACAAGGACAATCTATCGCTTTATCGTTTCTTGCGAGAGAGCCGTCACAGTGAAATACTTATCATCTTTGCAGAAGATAGTTGCGCTGTTGTTGGTCTGCTGATAGCCTTAGGCGGTACACTTCTTACCCACTTCACAGGTAATCCATTCTATGATGCCCTCTCGGGTGTATTGATTGGTGTGCTCCTCTGTGCAGCAGCGCTCTTCCTCGCACGTGAGTTCTACAGTCTTCTTATCGGTGAGAGTGTCACACAGAAGGATTTAACTCGCATCAAAGAGACATTCAACAGAACAGAAATCAACCGCCTCATCAACGTCAAGACCATTCACCTCGGTCCTAATGATATCCTCGTCACTGCAAAGATTGACGTCAAGAGCGAATATGAAGCACAAGCACCTCAGTTGGTTAACGACATCGAAAAGAATATGCGTGCCGCTTTCCCTGAGTACAAGATTTATATCTATATTGAGACGGATAAATATAAAGAGGATTATTAAAGACCTCTCCCCCAACCCCTCTCCGAGAGAGAGGGGAGTGCTGGACACAAGAGAAAATAATTTCTGTTACTATGTCTATTCGTCGTCCACAAACAATTTATCCCCTTACAAAGCGACATTTGTAAACTATTTTCGTATAGTTCAAATCCAAAACATGCTCTTTTGGCTTCTAAAAGACGCCTAATTGACTTGCAATAGGTGCCCTTTTGAGGGCTAACTAACGCCCTTTTGAAGTCCAACTAATCAAAGAAAATGAAGTAAAATCGAAGTTGGTGTAAACTGACTGATAATAAGCAGGAAACGGAACAATTTGCATAAAACTGCCTCTTTCAAAAAGTGCAGCAATATGCAGATTTAGGCAGAAGTTCAGTTACCAGAACGTTACCCGATTCTAGCATAGGTAACGATGGAGTAATATTCGGTAACTGAATTATTTTCGCTCGTGTGGCTGTTGCTTCGGTCGGCAGTTTTCTGCGTAAGTGAGGAACGCTTTAATTCGGGTAACTTTGCCCACAGAAATTAAAGCGTATGAAACAAGGAAAAATGAAGGTGTTGCTCTACCTCAAAAAGAGCGGTCTTGACAAGTCGGGCAAAGCCCCGATTATGGGGCGGATAACCATCGACCGTTCCATTGCCCAGTTCAGTTGCAAACTCTCCTGCAATCCCGATTTGTGGAATCCCCGTGAGAGCCGAATGGACGGAAAGAGCCGTGAGGCGGTGGAAGTGAACAGCAGGTTGGAAAACCTGTTGCTGTCCGTTCAGTCTGCTTATCAGTCCCTGCTCTCCAAAGGATGCCCGTTTGACGCAACCGATGTGAAGGAGCAGTTTCAGGGCAGCGTGCAGACACGGTGCATGCTCATCGAAAGGCTGGACATACTCATCAAGGAAAAAGAAAACCATGTAGGTATAGACATCAAGGAAGGAGCCATACACGGCTACCACTCCACCCGGATACATTTACAGAAGTTTATTCAACGGAAGTACAAGGTTTCGGACTTGGCATTCTCGCAACTTACAGAGGATTTTATCCATGAGTTCCAGCAGTATTTCTTAGGTGAGTGTGGTTTTCAGGAAAGCACGTTCTATAATGTAGCCACGCATTTGAAGACGGTATGCAGATTGGCATACCGTGAGGGATTGGCAGACACGCTCCTTTTTGACAAGGTTAAGATATCAAAGGGCAACAAGAAACTCCCCAAGGCACTCGACAAGGAAGCGTTGGAAAAGCTGAAGGCTCTCTGCTTTGAGGATTTGGAGGAAGAAATGGAAACGGCAAGGGACATATTCCTCTTTGCCTGCTATGTTGGTGCAGCCTATTGCGACCTGATGGAACTGAGCAAGTCCCACCTTGTCCGTGATGATGAAGGCAAAATGTGGCTGAAATTCAACCGCCACAAGACAGGCGTACCCTGCCGTATCAAGTTATTGCCCGAAGCCATTAGGCTGATAGAGAGGTTTCACTGCGATGAAAGGGAAACACTGCTTCCCTATATCAAGTACAAGAGCTATCAGACCTGTCTGAAAGCCCTGCGGCTTCGTGCAGGCATATCGTTTCCATTTACCACTCATACCGCAAGGCACACCTTTGCAACACTCATCACGCTTGAACAGGGTGTGCCTATTGAAACGGTAAGCAAGATGCTGGGACATTCCAACATAAGCATGACGGAACGCTATGCCAAAGTAACTCCACTGAAACTTTTTTGAGGAGTTCGACCTTTTCCTCTCTTTTACAGGTGATATGCAGCTGACTATCTAACGATAAAGTCTCATCATCTTATTTTTTTCATCCAATCAATCAAAACATTAAAGCATCAAGACAATGAGAAGTACATTCAAGATAATGTTCTATATCAACAGACAGAAAATTAAGGCAGATGGCAATACCGCCATTCTATGCCGTATCACCATAGACGGAAAAAGCACAACCATTACCACGGGCGAAGAATGCAATCCCTCCGAGTGGAACACCAAGCAGGGCTTGACGACAGACAGGAAAACCAATCAAAGACTCCATGAGTTCAGGGAAATTGTGGAAAAGACCTATCAGGATATACTGACAAGGGACGGAGTGGTAAGTGCTGAACTTATCAAGAACCACCTGCAAGGCATAACAGAGAATCCGTCAACCCTCCTTGCCATGAGCAGGGCGGAGCTGCAAGCACTCAAGGAAAGCGTTGGAAAGTCAAGGGCGGAGGGAACTTATCTGAATCTGTCCCATTCTGACAAGAACCTCCGTGAGTTTGTGGAAGATAAAGGATTGCAGGACATATCCATTTCCACCATTACGGAGGACTTGTTTGAGGAATATCGCTTCTTTCTCAAAAAGCGCGGATTAAAGGGAACGACCATCAACAACTATCTCTGCTGGCTGAGCAGGCTGATGTTCCGTGCGGTCAGCAAGAGGATTATTCGCTGCAATCCTTTTGAGCATGCCAAGTATGAGAAAGAAGAAAAGAAGATACGCTTCCTGCAAAAGAGTGAAGTTGCTAAACTTGCGACAATGAAAATGAATGACAGCGAGGCGGAATTGGCAAGGCTGATGTTCGTCTTTTCCTGTCTTACGGGACTGGCAATCGCTGATATGGAAACTCTGCAATATGGGCATATCCAAACGGCAGCGGGCGGGAGGAAGTATATCCGAAAGGAACGTCAAAAGACAAAGGTGGAGTTCGTTGTGCCGCTGCATCCAATAGCGGAGGCCATTATCCGCCATTGTTGGGAAGAACAGGAGGGAAACGAAGAACTGCAGACGGTGAAAGAAAAAGGCGACAGCCTTGTCTTCCCCCGTAGTTGCAGCCGTAGCGTAATGGGCAAGAACCTGTGCATTGTGGGCAAGGCTTGCGGTATCAGAGAACGGTTGTCCTATCATATGGCAAGGCACACTTTCGGTACAATGAGTTTAAGTGCAGGAATACCCATTGAGAGCATTGCCAAGATGATGGGGCACGCCTCCATATCAAGCACGCAGATTTACGCGCAGGTGACGGACAGGAAGATTTCGGAGGATATGGACAGGCTCATTGCCAAGCAATCTGCAAAAGAGAAAGAAATTGCGGAGAGAGAGGCTTGTGAACCTTCGGATTTTGCAACCTGTAAAATGGAGGAAACGGCATGAAAGCAAGCAATAATTCAAAGAGCAAAAATAGCACGTACAATCATCGCAGTTACTTTGATTGGGGGAGTAATATGCAGGTTGTCCACAAGGGTAAAGGCGAGATTGCCATGACGGAGGGAGAACTTGCGAGGTTCTTCGGTGTGACGTGGAGAAAACTCAATCATAGGCTTCAAGCGATAATAAAATCTTCCAACTTGCATCCCGATGAAAGGGGTGCAGGCCAAGAAGAAGTTATCAATGGTAGAGAGTGTGTTGGTTATGCATCACTTTATCCGCTCTCAACAATCATTGCCCTGTCCTTTCTATTGGACAGCATGGAAGCGCATTTATTCAGAAAGTACATCAGTAGAAGATTGCAGACAGAGTCTGCCATTGTAACGCCAATCTTCCTGTTAGGCAATACCAAGAACTAATGAATATATTTCCTTTTTCTTTCACCGATTATATCTTACTACATTACTACAATAAGAGTTAAAGCGGTGAAAGAGAAAGGATTAACGTGTAGTTGGCTGCTCAAAATAATTGTACTACGCAGTAACTACATTTGCCTTTCTTCTTTCACTGCTTCATTACGGTTAAAAAGGGAATTATATGCTATTTGTTATTTGCTTGACTATCCTCTGGAGCACGCTTTCATTGCTTATAAGTATAGATGCCGTGCCCACCATTCCGCTGATAATTTTATACCTGCAATCCGTTATCCTTACCTGTGCCGTGAATACGCTGCCTTCTGCCGTTTGTCGGGGTGTATGCGATGTGGCTGTTATTACACCATTTGCAACTCCGTATGTTTCTGCATCGTAACCCTCAACTTCGATGTTCGCTGTCATTCCTCTTGCTATCGTATTCACGTATTTATAGGGAACGGTTATTGTGCCTTGATGGGCATTTGTCATCTGCACCTTTGCACTGATGGTTTCGGGATAAGGTATAAAATATGCGCCCACCAATAGTCCCAATATCACAATGGTGATTATCGTGATACCATAACGGACAATCCTTGACGGTATCTCGCCAATGATATGCCTTACTTTCTCGCTGCGGAGTTCTATCTCGTTGTCTGCCATAATATTCCTTTCTGCTGTTAGTTGCCTAATTCTAACTGATTTTTTACGAGGTTATAGTATGCACCCCGCTTTGCTGTGAGTGCTTCGTGGTTGCCAATTTCTACCACCTTGCCTTTATCCAATACCACTATCTGATCAGCATTCTTCACCGTACTTAGGCGGTGTGCCACGATAACCACCGTCTTGCCTTTGTAGAACTCATCAAGATGTTCTACTATCATACGCTCATTGTTGGCATCGAGCGAGTTGGTGGCTTCGTCAAGAAAGATATAGTCGGGATTCTTATACACTGCCCTTGCTATCAGGATACGCTGTTTCTGTCCTTGACTCAAACCAACGCCATCGCGACCGATCTTAGTGTTGTATTTTAAGGGCAGTCCCATTGCATAGTCATGAATACAAGCTATTTCAGCAGCTTTCTGCAATCGCTCCTTGTCAATCTCGCCGTCATCTACGGCAATGTTCCTTGCTATACTCTCGGAGAATATCACACCGTCTTGCATCACCACGCCACATTGCCTGCGCCACCATTTCTTATTAAGTGCGTTTACATCTGTTCCGCCAATAGTTATTTGACCTCCCAATACGGGGTAATAGCCTAACATGAGTTTGATGAGCGTTGTTTTACCGCTGCCCGATGCGCCCACAATGGCTGTTACCTTACCTTTGGGGATAGTGAGACTAACATCATCTATAATAGTTTTCAGTGCGTGAGGGTCGTATTTGAAGTTTACGTTTTCAAGGTCTATGCCTTCGTTTTCTTCTTTCACTGCTGTTTCCAATCCTTGCTTTCCGTTCTCATCATCCATACGGTGGATTTCATTGATACGTTCAAGGCTTATCTTTACATCCTGCACCGAATAGAAGAAACTCATCAACTGCTCGACAGGTGAGTTGAGTTGCCCAATGATATACTGCACGGCAAGCATCATACCCAGCGTGAGTTGTCCATGAATGACGGCTGTTGCTGCGACCACCGTGATGACGATGTTTTTCAGTTCATTGATGAAGATGCTGCCTGCCTCTTGTGTCTGTTGGAGTTTCAACGATTTCATCTGCACTCCAAAGAGGTCTGCCTGCACGTCCTCCCATTCCCAGCGTCTGCGCTGCTCGCAGTCTTGGAGCTTTATCTCCTGCATGGAGGTGATAAACTCGTAGGTCTTGTTGTTGTTGATGGCTTGCTGCTCAAAGAGTTCGTAGTCAAGTACCTTTCTGCGCCTGAGGAAGAGTGCAAGCCAACCGCCATAAAGCAGACTGCCGAGCATGAAGATGGCAAAGACGAGCCAATTATAGGATAGCAGTACGATGCTGAACACCACAAAGGTGAAGAGTGAGAACACGATACTGAGCGTCTGTTGCGTCAGAAACGTGTTCACCCTACTGTGGTCGCCCATACGCTGCATGAGGTCGCCCATCAGTTTGGTATCGAAGAATGACATCGGCAGCTTTAAGAGCTTGATGAAGAAGTCGCTTACCAATGAGATGTTGATGCGCAGCGAGATGTGCAGCAACAGCCAACGGCGAATAAAGTCGATGGCAGTACGGCTCACGGTAAGCATCAGTTGTCCTAAGAGTATCAGCCATATAAAACCGATATTCTGGTTTTTGATGCCCACATCCACGATAGACTGGGTGAGGAAAGGCAGAATAAGCTGTAACAAACTGCCCACGAGCAAACCTAAGACAATCTGCCCGAAGTACTTGCGATATTGCTTGATGTAGCCAAAGAGGAATCTGAACGAGCGTTCCTCTGTTGGCTGTTCCTCCATCTGCTTTTCATAAAATGCTGGTGTGGGTTCCAAGAACATGACTATTCCTTTCTCCTCACCGTCCGATTGAGTGCTGACCCAATGCTTCTTAAATACTTCGAGGTCGTATTTTACATGCCCTTTTGCAGGGTCTGCAATGTAGAATCCGTTCTTTTTAACTTTGTATAGTACAACAAAATGATTTTGGTTCCAATGGAGTAAGCAAGGATAATTTATGTCTTTTATTTGATACAAGCTTGCTTTTCCACATAGCACATCAAAACCTAAGGCTTCTGCCAATTGTTTTAAAGCCTGCATTGAAACACCCTCATTGGTTATAGTACAGGTATTTGATAGAGTTTCAAATGAACACTTTCTACCATAATACTTACAGACCATAGCCATGCAGGCAATCCCACACTGCATGGCGTCATGTTGCCTATAAAAATAAAAGGACATTTATTTTGCTGTGTTGTATTTGGTAAGACCGGAGTCGTTGTCTCTATTATTAATGTTTTTACCCAGATGCCTTCGTGAATTGCCTTTTGACAAAGAATAGACGAAAGTCAGTGCCACAAGATTTTTGAAATTACCCCATCGGGTCTTTTCTACGAAATGGAATGAAGGAGTGTCCGCATAAATCCTGGAAGGATCGGGATTGTAAATGAACATGGCACCCACGGTGATTGCACCTAATTTATAGGTAAGGGATGCGTTCGCATTATACCCAATCTTCTCAAAGACATCACCTTCAACAGTGGTCATCGGTAGATTGTGGTTGGTAATGAACTGCCACTTGCCTGCCACCACCTGACAAGAGATTCCGACATTGTTCAGATTGTGGTTGACACGCTGATTAGGCGTATTGTATTTGGAAGACAGATAGTTATAGTAAGGCTGCAAAGTTAGCCAGGAGAAAGGTCTGCAACTCAGAACAAGCGATGCGCCATACTCGTTGACATGGCGGATGCCCACAATCTGGTTCACGAAGTCCGAACCGTCAGCGGAAACAACTGTCATATTCTTGCTGGGATAGTAGGCATGGCTGACGGAAGGTTTGACAAACCAGATATTATTGGCCGACGCATACTGGAAGCTAAGTTCGGTGCGGTAGAAATGGTAGGGCTTCAGACTGCTGTTGCCTTGTAGATAGAATCGTTCATCCACGACGGTACGACTATCTGTGAGCTGACCGACGTTAGGAACCGCAGATGCTATGGACGACGTCAGGCGTAGCGAACTGTGTTTGTGCAGCTGGTAATTAAGAGAAACAGAAGGCCGCATAAGGATGTAGTTGGCTATTGCCTTCGTCGCAGTTCTATATCGGTTGTTCTCCACACCGATTCCCAGGTTGTAGGACAATGCCCCCCATTGATTGGTGTAGTCGGCGTATAGGTATTCCTTTTGCGTATTCACTGTCGACAAATTGGATGCCCCGTCTGTCTGACGCAGGTTTTTGTATTGATAGTAGGCTCCTATCTGTATATTTCCCTGCCACAGTTTGTCAGTATAAAGTGCTTCTGCTATTAGCGAGTAAGACTTGTTGTCGACGACGTTGGTAAACGTTCCCGTTCCCGAGGTGTTTGTTAGATTATTGTTCGAATTGGATTTGAAATAAGTGTTCACCACATTGACCGACAGACTGTTGCCTTTACGGAAGGTGTGTCCGAAGTAGATGTTGGCCGATATGGATGAAAAGTCACTTTGAAGCCTTCTGTGGTTGGCATCTTCCAATGTACCCGTCCGCAAGAGCTGTTGACTGTATTGCTGGGTAGCCGGAAACTTACGATATTCTAAAGTGATATTGAAAAGGTTGCTGTTTTGGAAACGCTGATAGAATAATTGTCCTATGTGGTAGGTACCAGTGTATTTACCCGACAGACCCTTGTAATCGTTCGTCACATCCGGATAGACATAACGGTTTTCCATGGTGTTCCGGTCAAGATGTCTGTAGTCCAGAAAATATGCCGCAGACACCTTGTTGAGCGAATCGCTATAACTGGTGGAAATCAAGTTGGTACCATATCCTGTGGTGATACTGTTTTTGGTGTCGAGATATAGTGAATAGTGCCTTTTGTTGGTGCGCTTAGTCGCTACATCTAATACAGCACCTATCTTCTCATGCGCAAACCTTGCAGGCGGATTGGAATAGTAGTGCAGGGTCTTTATTTCGTCGGCTTTGAGCAGCATCAGTTCACGTACCGACCTCCTGATTCCATCAATCAGCACCAAGACAATTTTACCATCTGCCGTCAGCAGTTCACCGCTGTTTGTTGAAAGTCTGAATTGCGGCAGGCTACTGATGGCCTCCAAAGCGTTGTTTCCCATCTGTCTGGCACGCCTGTCTAACAGGATGATGTCTGCGTTGCCGAAGCTTCTTAGCCCTTGAGCCGACACAGTGACCTCTGAAAGGTTCTGTATGCTTTCTGTCAGCTTGACCACTCCGACATCGCCACGCTTGCACGTTAGCTGTTGTGGCCGATACCCTAAACAAGAGAATTTCAACAGGAACTGTCCGTCTTCGTCTACATTCAAACTGAAGGTTCCTTTTGAATCCGTCAACGTGTGAGCAATGGCTGCCGTGTCAGATAAGCTGGCCAATACGCAGTCAACGCCGGCTAATGGACAGCCAGACGGATCGGTCACCGTACCGTATATCCTGTTCTGTGCGTTGCTGCTTATCAACGAGACTACAAAGGCAAACCATAACGTTGTGAAAATTCTTGCCACCATAATATAAATTATTTACACATTGAATCAATGTAATTTACCATCGAATCTTCCAAATTGATATCCATTCCATCGAATTTACACGCATTTACATATTCATTATCCCTTGGACACACCCCCATACAAATTGGAAGTTGTTTGCATTGTAAGCACCGTTTATTCTCAAAGGATTTCACCTCATATTTTCTGATAAAATCCATGTTCCAAGAAATAGAACCATCGTTTTGAATAATGCCATGAGTTTTGTTCTCATACAAATCATTGCATGCCGTACATTTTATAACATCACCATTAAAATTAATGGCATTATAATACTTACGACTAGCGTAACATGGAACGAAGTTTGTGATAACGTCCAGACGTATTGTGTTATAACCAGATTGTTCAAATAAATTAAGAAGTTCTCCGATGTCTTTATATCTATCTTTCCTTACCTTTTCTTGCCATACTTTTTTGGGGGTAATCGTTATTCTTCCCCGATTAGCCATTGTAATGTGATGGTTGATTTGATCTACTATTTCATAATTTAGATTCTCGTCAGTATAGTTAATTCTCAATAGAATATTAACAGCCTTTGTATTGCTGAGCAATTGGTTGATGTTGTTTAGAACATGATCGAATGCAGAATCACAACCTTTCTGATATTTTACTTTATCATGGTTCTGTTTGGGTCCATCTAATGTAATATGAAACCGCGTCATGCCAAGTTTTTGAATTAATGGAATGTTTTTGGGGAAAATGAAGTAACCATTTGATGTAGCTGTTGTTGAATATTTTACACCTTTTTTCTCACATTCTTTTTGTGCGAATTCACATATTGGCTTTATAATTTGTTTTAAGTACATTAACGGTTCACCACCAAACCATTCGATTTGAAGTGATTCTATATTCTGTACATCAATCATATATTTGATGTGTGTCATCACATTCTCCATTGTACTCTTCGACATTCTTGAAGGTATATGATTTTGTATGCAATACCAACATTTAAAGTTGCAATCCAAGGTTGGTAGAATGATTAACAGATAGTTCTTCTTGTTTACTGAATCACAATATCTTTTCCTAATTATTGAAAGCTCATCAGTATTATCCGGCACAATGAAACCACTTGCTGATAGCTTGTCTTTTAGAACTTTAGGGATGAACTCAATTCTTTCTTTGTCTGTGAGTAGCCTCTCTATTTTTAACCCTAAATCCTTGGGAAGCTTAAAATAAGTGTGTTCAAGCCCATTGTACCAATAAGATTGGTTATTTTGGTATATTATATAGTTATAATTACTTGCTTTCATATATTACAATACTTAATTAACATCCCGTAAAAAATAAAAGAGCCATATCAAGTATGGTAATGAACGATATGGCTCTTAAAGTGTTGAAGTTTCATTATCATCTACCACGAAATACCTTCAGGTACACGTTGAAATGATGTAGAACTGTTCATTAAGCATGTTGTACCCCCGGTTGAGATTGATCTGTCACAATAATAACATCACATCCGCATCCGGCAACATTGTTAGAACATCCTGTCTGAGAGGCTGCCATTTCAGAAGCTCCACCCTTGACTTCAAGCGACTCCATTAAGGATAATTCCTCAACTGAAAAAAGTTTTTGGTTTTTCATTTAATGTAACATTTAATCGCCTTCTTACTGCTTCAGGCATTGCATTCTTTTGTCGTCAAAATTAGAAAAATATATAGTTGAGTTCAAATAATTTCGATGTTTTCTTGCAGGTTTCCTTGCAAAATCATACTTTTGTATGATAATATATAATCTTTCATGTAACATTATATAGTCAAAAAACGTGAACACGTAAAAAACTCCATAGAATGACGATTTTCGATATTTTAAAAGGGTTAAAAGAGGCAGACGACAACACACAGAGTATCCGGAGTCAAGCCACCAGTGATTATTCTCCTTATATAAAAAGTGCCCAAGCTACTGATAGGCTTGGATATGGAAAAATAGTTCTGATTGATTTCTGTCAATATACTTTTCTATATATATCACCATCTATTTTTTCAACTCTACAACAAAAAAGATTTAGAGATAACGGAGGAAGAATTGATAATATACTTGATGAAAGGCAGTTAAGCTATTTGAGCAATATTCTTAAATCGTATTTCGCGTTACAAAAAAACTATGCCCGTATAGAGTCCTCTGTCTTGCATTTTGACTTTTCAATAAATACCTCTTTATGTAAGCAAATGATACATGCCTCGTTGACCCCTTGTTTAGTAATGATAAAAAATAACTTGGTATTTTTTTCTCTCTCCATGAAACCATATAGTTCCATTTCTGGAGTTTTTCATCAATTGAATACACTGCTCAAGACCGATGCCTCGGCTCCGAAAATGTACCAAGTTATTTTTTAATCATTACTAAAAACAAGCTGTGGCGCTTATTTTTTTGAGAAATCCTTGCATATCTCGAAGAATTTCCATATATTTGCCACACATTATATATGTGTATTTTGTAAATGAAATATATGAAACAGTCCTGGCTGTGTAAACAGGAGCGGATACCGAAAAGCTTACGAGTAGGTTTCTTTAAAATAATACAATTATGAAAACGAAAAAACTACTAAGCCACACAAATTATGCAGCTAAAGTTGTTGCTTCAGGTTGTTGCTGTAATTGCAATTCATGTTGCTGCTGCTGGTCACTTTTCTCCTCCAGTGCATCCATGGAACAGGCTGCTGTAGCCTAATAGTAGCCAAATGAGTGTAGCTCGTTTTGAGTCAGCTATTCTCTAAATCATTAAAAACGAGGTTGTTGTGAAATCACACACATATACTACGATTATTAGTTTATGGTACGATTATTCACATTTATCTGTTACGCAGAATGAGATTTTAGCAGTTATTCAAACAACTATCAAAAATCAACAAGTCTGTTTTTGAAGCCAGACTATCTTTCGATTCATCACGAAAGGAAGAAGCGGAAGATAGCTGGTTTCGATTTTACCCATTAAATTAAAAAACAATGAAACAATTTGATATATTCTTCGATAATGACAATAAACTGTATCAAGTAAGAACCAAAACAGATACAACAACCATAGAATTTACAGATTCCGAAAAAGAACTGATTTTTAAAGACTTGATCAGATTGTACGATACACGGGATAAAATATCTTTTTCAACAATCCAAAAACTATTAAATAAGGCTGACTATAACAAACTTTTGGATGTAGTAAAAGAGTTACAAGAATGTGGAATTCTAGATGAACTGAATTTCGAAGCAGAAGGTGCCACTGTTATTTCTGATATATATAATGAAGTCAATCACAAACCGGTTTCAGAAATGAAGATTGCTTATATTGGCAATACAGATTTTGGCAACCAAGTGAAAGAGAAATCATCCGAATATAACATAGAACATTTTGTTATCTACTCAATAGATGAATTGTCGGATGAAACAATTGAGTCAATCCTCTGTAACAGCGATTTTATCATTGTTGATTCTTTGACTTGGAATCCGTACAAAATGCACATTATCAACGAGAAGGCATTGAAACACAGCAAACCATGGTTATTGATTGAAGGACTGACTTTCTCTGGAAAATTCAGTATTGGGCCGATTTTCCACGGCAAATACACAGGATGTTATGATTGTTACAAAAATAGAATAAGGAGCAATGACGAATTCATCAACTTCAATGACTCTTACGTTAAATACCTTGAAACAGAGAAAGCATCAGCAAAACCAGACTTGAATATCCAACCGGTAGTAAAGGATATGGCTTCCGCTATTGTAATTGCAGATATGCTGAAGTTTCTTTATGCCTGGTATCCCCCGGAAACTTGGAAGTGTTGTATATTGATAAATCCGTCCAATTATGAAGTAGAAAAGCATACTTTTATAAAAGCTCCGATTTGTCATGTATGTAAACCAGCATTGGATTATAATCCGGCTCCGTGGCTCGAATCAGTAACTCTTTAACATAAAAAAACAATGGATGCAGTCAACAACTCTCTGATTAAAGGTACAATGCTGATTTCCAATCAGTTTGGAATCGTAAATCATGTATCCAAATTACCCAGGCTCAATTACGATCCTAAACTTGTAAGCTTTGGTATTTGGCCCAGCAACACTCTGGCTTTCGGAGCAGAAAA
Organism: Prevotella sp. C561; assembly: GCF_000224595.1. Lineage (NCBI taxonomy): Bacteria > Pseudomonadati > Bacteroidota > Bacteroidia > Bacteroidales > Prevotellaceae > Prevotella > Prevotella sp. C561. The sequence goes on from NZ_JH114154.1 coordinate 73,888, forward strand.
GTATGAAGGAAGAAGTAGCGGATGTAACTTTGATCTGCAAAAGTCATTTATGGGAACTTTAGGTGAAACGGTAGAAAGGTATTGCCCCGTATTCTACAATAAAGAGAATATGATCCTAAGTTCTTATAAAAATCTAAAAGTACACGCTATACCGCCCTCGGAATATGCCTTGTTCCATGAGAAGCAATATGCCCAGGAAAATTATCCTCTCCATCGGTTCGACGAGAATATCGAATTACATTGGGATAAATGCATGGATATTACTAATGGGAAAGAAACCTGGGTTCCCGGAGCATGCATCTATCTTCCCTGGTCATGTGAAAAGCAATGGATAAATGTAAGTACATCAACAGGCTTGGCAGCACATACGAATTGGGACAAGGCTTTGCTGGTTGCATTACATGAAGTCATTGAAAGAGATTCGTTTTCTCTCACTTGGTGGCAGAAAATAAGCGCTCCAAAAATTATTATAGACGAGGATATCAGCCATTTTATCCATGAGCGTTTTCCAGCAAGCTACGAGTGGCATTTTATGGATATAACTTACGATTTAGGTATTCCGACAGTTTATGGTATCTGTTTCGGTGAAGCCGAATATGGTAAATTTGTAGCCGTAGGCACTGCGACAAGAGACACCTATGGCGAAGCATTGAAGAAAGTTATTCTCGAAATGGGGCAAAGCGTCAGCTATTTCAGATATTTGTTAGGAGAGAAAAAGAATTGGCAGCCTTCTGAAAACTTTCATACATTACTGGATTTCGAAGACCATTCTATACTATATATAAAAAAACCAGAACTGTGCGAGGTCTTCAAAATCTGGACGGAAACAAAGCCGACCAGAAAGATTGATTTTCTTGAAGAGTCTGCACGCTCAACCAAAGAGAACATCCGGCACATTACCAGCGTACTGAAGTCCAAAGGTTACAATGTATTAGTAAAAGACATCACGACTCCTGATGTAAATCAGGCAGGCTTCTATTGTCTGAGGGTTATCGTTCCTCAATTAATACAAATGGGTGGTGCGTATTCCTTTTATTTCCTGGGCGGAAAAAGACTATATACGATACCGCAGGAACTAGGCTACAAATGCTATCCTTTTGAAGAATTAAATGTATATCCACATCCATTCCCTTAATAATATGAAAACAATAAAATCAAAAGCATTAATAGCAAGCTTAGATTCAGGACTATATGGAGCTAAAAATTTTGGTGAATCGTTGGCTTTGATTTTTAACGAGAATGTGAAATTTGATAAGTTTCTGATTCGCAAACAAGTTGAAAGTATCCAAAGTTTCTCCAATAAATACGTCCACCAACGCTCGTGCCAACCGTATAAAGTGTTTCCCACCAGCAAAGAGTATGATTTGAAACCTTATCTCAAAGAGATGCCTGGTAGTGAAAAAACCAATCTATTCAATATCCTTGCTAAGCGCCGTTCCGGAAGAGCCTATTCTCCTTACTCCATTTCGCTCAACGAGCTGGCGCTACTCTGCCATTATAGCTATGGAATTAGCGGAGAAGACTTTAATAAAGAATCAGAAGCTACGTTACGATTCAGAACGGTTCCATCTGCAGGTGCCTTATATCCACTTGAATTATACGTATATTTGAATACAAGTGTATTGCCTAAAGGAATTTACCATTATAGCCCCAATAAGTCAGTTCTCGAATTCATCAAAGAAGAAGATTATATGGAATATTTAAGAGAAAATCTCGTAGCAGAACCTTTCGTGGATTTGCAACATTGTAGTTGCGTGTTCTTCATCACGTCCTTCTTTGAGAGAGTACTTATCAAATATGGCGACAGAGGCTACCGATTTATACTTCAGGAAGTTGGATTTTTAACTCAGAACATCTCGTTACTCGCCGAATTTCTCGAACTTGGCTCTTGCGTTCTGGGAAGCTACGTTGATGACAACATCAACCAGATCCTCTCTGCTGACGGAACCTTTGAAACTGTGCAAAATGTGATTGTAATTGGAAAAAACAAGGAGGTTCAAGATGACAATGTTACAAGCAAATAATATTTCTTTTTCGATTCAGGGTACTTCCATCCTGCGCAATGTATCGCTGGAAGTTAATCCTGGAGAAATTGTAGCTCTATTAGGACAGAACGGTTCCGGAAAGACAACATTCATTGAGTTGTTGTGTAATATGATGAAATGTTCATCCGGCAATTTCGCATTTTTCGGAAAAGGCAACTTCGACCAGAACAAACAGAATATTGGTGTGCTTTGGGATAATCCGGTTATTTTCCCCATGTTAAAAGTCAAAGAAATAATCGGATTCACTCGAAGAATCTATAACATATCGGAATTGCCACGAGACATCTACGATTTCCTTGAATTAGATAAGATAAAGAATAGGTTCTTTTATCAACTTTCAAAAGGGGAAAGAAAAAGGGTTGCCATTTTTTTGTCCGTATTACATAACCCGTCATTGTTGATTCTGGATGAACCGACCGCCGATCTCGATCCGATGATAAGGGAGGTTATCTGGAGGAATATTTTCAAAAGCAAAAACCGGGGTGTCCTGTTCACGACACATCTTTGGGAAGAAGCCGGAAAATATGCAACCAAAATCTATTTTATCTACGAAGGGAAAATTATCTCGAAAGCATTGAGCCCGCAGGAATTGATAAATGAGTCGGCATATCAGCAAAAGATTGTCATCTCTAAAGAACTGTCCGGCACTGATCCTTTTGAAAATGATGAAAATGTATTGGTCATCCCAGATGATAAATTCCTCAAAATATACTTGAAGAGAGAAGATACCAAAACATTACAAAAGGTTCAGACCCGAACCTACAATTTTTCACTTATGCCTGTTGAGTTAGAGGATATATATCAAATTTTAGTAATGATAAAAAAATAACTTGGTATTTTTTTCTCTCTCTCCATGAAACCATATAGTTCCATTTCTGGAGTTTTTCATCAATTGAATACACTGCTCAAGACCGATGCCTCGGCTCCGAAAATGTACCAAGTTATTTTTTAATCATTACTTAACAAAATCAGAAAGATGAAAGTACTCATAGCTTCAATCTATTATCAATTGCTTTCTTCCATGAGAATCAAGCAAGCCGTATTTTTTACGGTGATATTTCCGGCATTTATTTTCCTTATATTTTCCAGTATATGGGGAATCAACAACAAAGAATATTGTGTATTCTTGCTGACGGGAATTTGCGCTATGACCATAGCCAGTGACGGATTATTCGCTATTGGCGGGGTTATCAAACAGTATTACACATCAGGAGTCATGAAGTTCATAAAAGTAATGCCTTACAACATCATTACTCATATTATCAGTTTGGTATTCAGCCGGATGATTTACATCCTGTTTTCTTTTGTAATACTGTTTATATTAGGTAGAGCCATATTTGGCGTGACATTAAACGTGCCGCAATACCTTTCCATACTGTCAGGATCAATATTGGGATTAATAGAGTTTTCTTTCTTGGGCTTACTGCTCTCTTTCACCAACATGAAAGCTGAAAGCGAAAAAGGATTAATCAACATCATCTATTTTGGACTGATATTTTTAAGTGACACATTTTATCCGATGACAGAAATAAATCCCGTATTCGAAGGCATTGTGGAATTCTCCCCGATTACGCCCGTGTTGAAAGTTCTCAGAGGTGATTATACCTATACATTGTATTTGGCTTTGTGGGCCGCGGCTTTCATGATAGCTTTCTATTTTTGTTTCAAAAGATTTCAAGTAAAAAGGAGTAAACAATGATCACATTTATAATTACTTTCATTATCCTGATGATGCTCCACGAACTGGCTCATGTATTGACAGCAAAGGCCGTAAATATGAAAATAGACAAAATAGGGGGCACTTGGAAACCTCTGCCTCATATTTATGTTTCTGTCATCAACGCACAAGTGTCTAATAAAAAGAATTTTTTATTCCTGATAAGCGGCAATGCTATGACATGGTTCTTATTCGTTATGCTAATGATTTACGGAAGTATGTTCAAAGTCCCTTATCCGGTTTATATGGCATTCGCCACTCAACTGATTTTCGAAACGAATCCATTCTTCTCGGATTACACAAAATTATTTTGCTATTACAAATACATGAAATGGTTAAAATTACAACTCAAAGTAGGTAACAAATTAACTTACAAAGAAATAGAGGCTAACCGTTCATTTATTATTCAAAAATATATGTATAGCAATATATGGTATTTGCAGTTCGTAGGCTGGGTATTTGTGGTGATTGCTCTATTATCACCTCACCTTTTACCTTCTATCATCCTGTGAATTGACATATATCTTTAATTTATCAACTCGTTAAAAAGAAAAAATATGAAAAAGTTTATCGTTTTGTTTGTTACTTTCTTTGCCATTGCAACTATCACTACAAGTACGCATGCAACCGGTATGAACCGTAATTCTTCTGTCGGAACTCCAGAGAATATATTAAATGGCATCCAAGACAAAATCGAGACAGCCATGAACAACTGTTTCGCCCGGAATTCCGTTTCTCCTCTTGACAGTATTTCCCAAAAGCTAAATAAACTGAAAAGTCAAAATAACATCGTACTTTATTGGAAATCTTACGTCAATTATTATAAAAGCGTCTTTTATGCAAAGCTGGGAGATAAAGACAAAAGCAAAAAAAGCTATCAAAGAGGCATATATAACTCTGGAAAAAATGAATAACAAGAACTCGGAAGATTATGCATTGCTGGCTCTGACCCAAAGTTTTTATATACAATTCACTTCAGGAATGGCCGCCGGAGTCCTTTCATCTAAAATCACAAGAAATGCAGAGAAAGCTTTGAAGCTTGATTCAACGAATCTGAGAGGATGGTACGTTCTGGGCAGCAATGATTTCTATACACCCGCGAGTTTCGGTGGTGGGAAAAAAGTGGAGTATTATTTGAAAAAAGCTATTTCAACAGTGCCTAAAAGCATAAAAAACCCATATCTGCCTACTTGGGGAAGAGAATATGCTTTCGAACTATTAATCCGATATTACATCCAGAACAAAAAAATGAACGAAGCCAGGAAATATGTACAAATGGCGGAAAAAGAATACCCGAACAGTTACTTTATTGGTGAGTACAAAAAAATAATCAATAAATAAACCCTCCACCTACATAGGTAAGATAAAATCAAACGATTTATAAATAGCTAAATATCCGATCGAACATGAGAATAGACTTCCATTTATTCAGTTTGTTTCTCCTGTTTTTAATCAGGTCATCATATATATATGCGCAGGATGCGAATATACAGGGAAAAATAACAGATAAGAAAGGTGAACCTATATTGGCGGCCAATGTCTATCTGAAAAAAGAACCTGATAAGGGAACCATTTCTGATATAAATGGATATTTTATTCTCCGGTGTCAAAGCCATAGTTTCAACAATGATACGTTGATCATCTCTTTTTTAGGTCTGAAAACCAAAATCATTCCAACAGTGCACTTAGATACAAGCAAAGAGATATCAATCGTTATGGAAGAAGATCAACAGATGCTTGTAGAAGTAGTGATTATGGCTAATCCATCTTTATCAAGAGAATTCTCAATAAAAGAAGTTTCTAAATTTGATATTTATAATACCCCTTCTTCTGCCGGTGACGCATTGAAAATGGTCACTGTCCTTCCTGCATCCACCAATGTATCAGAAAGTGCCAATGTCGAATTGAGAGGAAGTGCCGGCGATATGTCAAGAGTGATGTTAAATGAAGTACCGGTATATAAACCCGTACGCAATTCCCAGATAAATGGAATCGGAAATTTCAGTCTGTTCAATACAGAAATGATAGAAGAGCAAAACGTCTATGCCAGTAATCCCCCATTGGTCTACAGCAATGCAACTGCGGGCCTGGTAGAGATAGGCACAATAAAGAAGTTGTCAGCAAGCGAAACGGCTCTCTCTCTATCACTTGCAAATATCGGTTTCCTCCACTCTCAGCCCATTAATAAAAAAAGTTTTCTTCAGATATATGGAAATTATCAATTTTCTAAACCTTATTTATGGGTCAATGCAAATAATAAGGATATTAATAAATTTTCATCAGAAGATACCGGTTTGAATTTTCATACAGAATTAACCAAAAGGTTAAGCATCAATCTTTATTCCTATTTTATTAATGAAAAGTATCTGGCTAATGATTATTCTTATACTTTTTCAGGGACAGTGGATGCAGGTAAAAGACGAAATTTCAATATTCTGAATTTCAAATACAAATTGGGCAAAGGATTTATCTCAATAAACAATGGCACAGACTTTTCAAACGAGGACTTTAAATTTGGCAATATTTTATCCAAGCAAAAGAACTGCTATGTATACAGTAACTTCGATTTCAAATATTATTTCACTCCGTCATGGAATTTACAATCCGGTTTTTCACATGAATATACCAAGCAAAATTACCGGAGCCGGTTTCCAAAGTATTATTTTGCGGTAAAACCTGAAAACCCAAGTTATTATTTTGAAAACAGTATATCAAACAACAACCTCGAATTTTATCTGTATAACAGAGTGCAGATCTTTAACGAATTAACTTTAGGTGTAGGAATCAGAAAAAATATACCTGTCAAGGAACAATCCGGATATTGGTCTTATCAAACGAACATAAAATATTCATTCAATAATTATAATTCTATATTGGCCTCTTTAGGGAAGTATAACGGATATGCAACCCCATATTACAACACACAGGAGTTTTCCTCCATATCAACGAGGCAGTATTCATTGGAGTATTCATTTTCGAGAAATGATTTCAATCTCCGGTTGGCTACATATCATAAGAAAGAAAATCTGAAGGAAAACTTTTCTGAAACAGATACTTCCGAAAGATTATTAAGAAAAATATGGGGAGCGGAAATCAGTATGAGTAAGAAATACGAAAATTTGACAGGTTCACTTGCATACACTTATCTCTATTCCAAATTCAGAAATGGGGGCAAATGGTATAACTCGTACAACCGGATGGACTATTTAATAAAAGCGTTTATTTCTTACTATCATAAGAAAGCAGGCACTGTCTCACTGTCTTGCTTAACCCGGCCCGGGCTTTATTATAGCCCGATAATAAATGCCGAGATAAATGAAACAGGGGCATACAAACCTTTATATGGCGATTATAATGTGAAACAATATTCAGGATATTGCAGCGTTGACTTCTCTTACAACAAAGTGCTGACCTTAAAATCATCCAATTTAATATTCTTTCTGACTGTCAACAACATCTTTGACATCAAGAATGAAAGCGCCATAATGTTCAGCGAAGACTATTCTACGATAACAGGATACAGACACTATAACAGACGTTCCATCTACACGGGAATGCAACTTCGTTTTTAAAACCATTTAGTAATGATAAAAAATAACTTGGTATTTTTTTCTCTCTCTCCATGAAACCATATAGTTCCATTTCTGGAGTTTTTCATCAATTGAATACACTGCTCAAGACCGATGCCTCGGCTCCGAAAATGTACCAAGTTATTTTTAATCATTACTTAGTAACGTTTAAAAAATAACTTGGTATTTTTTGTCTCTCCATGAAACCTTGTAGTTCCATTTCGGTAGCTCTTCATCAAAGGTAATATGCCGTTGACAGACATCATCATAATTGCTATCCACACAACGAGAAGTGTCGTACTTCTTTCTGTTGATGTTGGTGAAGACACAAAGGCCGGATTTCGTTCTGGCCTCTGCGGCAAGTTCGCATGCCTGCTCAACGCTCTCGAAGGAAATACCACTCCATACTCTGGTGATTTGAGAGAAAAGCCTGTGTTCAATGGGGTTCCACTTCGACGTGTACGGGGGATAGTGCGCCACTATTATGTCAATATGGAGGTCTTCGGAAAGTTTGATCAGCTCTTGCTTGAAAAGCCTGCTGGAACTGCTGTTGGAACCTC
>NZ_JH114155.1:0-77844 GCF_000224595.1 Prevotella sp. C561
CGAGCTGGGTTCAGAACGTCGTGAGACAGTTCGGTCTCTATCGTATCGTGGGCGTTGGAGTTTTGCGTGGTGCTGACACTAGTACGAGAGGACCGTGTTGGACAGACCTCCGGTTTACCAGTTGTGCCGCCAGGTGCACCGCTGGGTATCTGAGTCTGGATTGGATAAGCGCTGAAAGCATCTAAGTGCGAAGCCAGCCGCAAGATGAGAACTCCTCATAAGGGTCGTCATAGACGATGACGTTGATAGGGTGTAGGTGTAAAGACGGTGACGTCAAAGCCGAGCACTACTAATTGCCCGAAACTTTCTTCGGGTCTCCCGCCTCCAAAGTTTGGAGTGCGGGGACCGCTGACTCAGACTTTGAGCTGTGTAATCTTCTTGAAAGGAAGATATGAGTTCTATATGTTTTGCTTGTGGAAATACGTCACCTTATACGGCTGACAGTTAACATTTCGTTATCAATAAGAGATAATGACAATAGTTGAAGAGATATGTTAGTTAGAAGTTATATTAGGTGGTTATTGCGGCGGGGTCCCACCTCTTCCCATTCCGAACAGAGAAGTTAAGCCCGTTTGCGCCGATGGTACTGCAATGCAATGCGGGAGAGTAGGTGGCCGCCTTCTTTTACAAGAGCCTTGAAGAGAAATCTTCAAGGCTTTTTTTGTTGTTGGTTGATTATTGATGGGTGTTGATGTTGTGTTGTGAGTGGATGTTTATTAGGCTTATGGGCCTTATATGGCTTATAAGTCTAAGGGGCTAATGTAACCAATGGGTCTTATAGGTCTTATAAGTCAAATTAGGCTAATATTCTAATTGAAAACCAAAGTCTTATGCTATTAATGTTTCTTATGTTATTTTTCTTTAGACTCTCGATTTATCATTTGTTGTCACTACTGTCATTCATATTAGCTTGTTAATTTGTTAGGTTCCAGGTGATTTCACGAAGTGATAAAAGTGAAAGCAACTAAAAGTAAGACTAAAATTGGTTATTTACTGGGCATTTATTACATTACAAAACTAGTATTATTCTTGAGAGGTAATAAGGTGTTTAATTGATGAAAGAGATGATGATAATATTTTATGCATTTAAGCGTTATAGTGTTTAGGTTATTATAATTTGTTTCTAATTTATTGCAATATGATGAAAGGAAAGAATGTAATAGAGGATCAGTCTAATTTTGATGTTCGTGATACTTTAGTTGGGCAAGACGCAGAGTTTGTTTTGGATGACTCGGACTCCCTTAAAGATGTTGGAGATTCTTTTGATAAGGGTAGTAATGTTTTTAATCGTAAAGAAGAACTTCGTCGACAAAGAAGGGAGAAAGAAATTAGTGAATTAAAATCGTCGAAGGCTTATAAGTTTATTAGTACAATAACTATTTTAGCAGATAAATATTTTTTAGATGCACTTCTTGGTTTTGTACCATCCGTAGGTGACCTTGTCTCATCTATCTTTGGATTGCCGTTTATATATGTCACCTTATTTAAGGTCAAGTCTATTCCGCTTACATTAGCTGTCATCTATAATTATTTAGTAGACATTTTATTGGGAAGTATCCCTTTCTTTATCGGTGATGCAATAGATTTTTTCAGTAAGGCTCACGTAAAGAACTTAGATTTAATTACACGCTATGTGGAAGGAGATAAGAGAACAATACGTCAGGTGAGGTCGAAAGCATTGCTAACAGCTATCCTTATTATTCTTCTCAGTATTGTCATTTATTTCGTCTTTAAGTTATTGATTGGAGTTACTGAATTGACGTGGACAGTGATTATCTCAGTATTAAAATGGTTGATAGGACTTTTCTAAGCATTTTAGAAGTATAGTATTTACGCTTAGATTATAAAAAGTAGACCCTACTAATTGGCATCCATTTGTCATTAGTAGGGTCTCCTTATATAATATTAGAGTTTCGTTATTATTTACAGTAGAAGGTTAAATCCTTTGGTATCTTCACCCACTTATTATTTACGACAATCTTCATTGTACTACCCTCAAGTCGCGTAAGTGTATACGTTCCATCTGAATTATATTTCAGTTCAGCCTTAAGGTCTTCGCTGCCATAATCGTTGATAATGGTCAGTATAGCTTTCTTACCTTTAATAGACGCATCAGACACAATCCATTTACGAGTGTCACGTTTAGCACCGAAGTATCCGGGCACCTCTCCGAAAATCTCTTGCCGTGGTACAGTAATGTTATTATGGTAGAAATCAATATCCATCCACACTTGGTATTCATCGTTTACAAGATGTGCTCGAAAGATAGAATCCTTATTCAGAACAGTCTTATTACGTTCTGTAGTGGATGTTGTCTTCTTACCTTCATTAGATACATTGTTTTGTGCGGTGATGTTCGCAGATGATGCTAACAACGCTATTATAATCAGTATAATTTTTTCTTTCATATCTATGACTATTAGTTATTTGCAAAGTTAGAACAAATAAATCAATTAATAGTACGTAATAAATAAAAATATATCGATTAAATTGTTGCTTTCCTTATTTTGTATTACCTTTGTGGGCGATATATATCAAATGTGTTAAAGGATAAGATGTTGTTTCCAGATTATATTTTTGAGACCAGCTGGGAAGTATGTAATAAGGTCGGAGGAATTTATACAGTACTTTCTACTCGTGCAAAGACATTACAAGACAAGATAAAGGATCATGTTATCTTTCTTGGTCCTGATTGCTGGCAAGAGACACCGTCCCCTTATTTTAAGGAGGATAAGAAACTATTTGCTGCATGGCAGCAGCAAGCAGCCTCTGAGGGTTTAGCGGTTAAGGTAGGTCGCTGGGATGTTCCTGGTGAGCCAATTGCTATGCTCGTAGATTTCCAATCTTATTTTGCTCATAAGGATGAGATTTATGCCGAATTGTGGGAGTATTATCATGTAGATAGTCTCCATGCTTACGGTGATTATGATGAGTCAGCAATGTTTGCTTACGCTACAGCCCTTGTTGTAGAAAGTTTCTATAGATTCTATCTTAGTGAGAAAGACAAGGTTGTCTTCCATGCAAACGAATGGCAGACAGGATTTGCCGCACTTGTATTACAGCATCGTTTGCCACAGATAGCATCTATCTTTACTACTCATGCAACGGGTATTGGTCGCAGTATTGCGGGCAATAACAAGCCATTATACGAATATCTCTGGGCATATAATGGTGACCAGATGGCTTCGGAGTTGAATATGGAGAGCAAGCATTCTATCGAGAAGCAGACAGCACATTATGTTGACTGCTTCACGACAGTGAGTGATATTACTGCAACAGAGTGCAAAGAGTTGCTTGATAAGCCAGTAGATTTAGTTCTTCCAAATGGTTTTGAAAACGACTTTGTACCAAAGGGTACAACCTTTACAAAGAAGCGCAAGGCAGCTCGTAAGCGTTTGCTTGATGTTGCCAATGCGTTGACAGGTGACGATATACAAGATGATGCGTTAATCGTATCAACCAGCGGACGATATGAGTTCCGCAATAAAGGTATTGATGTATTCATAGAATCAATGAACCGCTTGCGTTATGATGAGAACTTGAAGAAGCTGGTTGTAGCCTTCATTGAGGTTCCAGGCTGGGTAGCGGGTCCACGTCAGGACCTTGTGGAGCGTCTCAACAGCGGTAAACAGTTTGACACACCATTGGATAAACCTGTACTCACGCACTGGCTCCACAATATGGACCATGACAATGTACTGAATATGCTCAGTTCTCTCGGTATAAACAATGCAAAGGGAGATAAGGTGAAGGTCATCCTCTTGCCTTGCTATCTGACAGGAGATGATGGCATTATGAATATGAGCTATTATGACCTCGTATTGGGTAACGACCTCTGTGTCTATCCTTCATACTATGAGCCATGGGGCTATACACCATTAGAGGCAATAGCCTTTAAGGTACCTTGTATTACAACCGACCTTGCTGGTTTCGGTTTGTGGGCAAATACAGAGAAGGGAAAATATAGCGAAATAGAAGATGGTGTGAAAGTATTACATCGTACAGATTATAATTATTCAGAGGTAGCTGATGGTATTAAAGATACCATAGCCCGTTACTCTTGCTTTACGAAGACGGAGGTGAACAAGTGTCGTTCAAATGCCGAGAAGCTCTCTCGTATGGCTCTTTGGAGTGAGTTTATCATCTATTATGAGCAGGCTTACGACATAGCATTAAAGAAAGCAGCTGCAAGAAACAAGTGATAACTGCTTAGTAACAAAATAACGAATAACAGTCAAAACTATAATAAGTTATGAAAATTAAATCAGATTATTCCAACGAACCTCAGTGGAAAGAGGTAACTGTAAAGTCAACTCTGCCAAAGGAACTGGCATGTCTTGATGAGCTTGCTCACAATATGTGGTGGGCATGGAATTACGAAGCACGCAACATGTTCAAAGCTCTTGATGAGGAACTCTATGAAGAGGTTGGACATAATCCAGTCCAGCTCCTTGAGCGTCTTAGCTATGACCGTAAGGAAGCTATCGTAAAGGACAAAAAGCTGATGAAGCAGGTGAGTGATGTCTATAAGAAGTTCCGTACTTATATGGACGTTAAGCCTAACAAGAAGCGTGCTTCTGTTGCTTACTTCTGTATGGAGTTTGGTTTGAATCAGGCTCTAAAGATTTATTCTGGTGGTCTTGGTATCTTGGCAGGCGACTACATTAAGGAGGCTTCTGACTCTAACGTAGACTTCTGTGCTGTAGGTTTCCTCTATCGCTTTGGTTACTTCACACAGAGTCTTTCTATGGACGGCCAGCAGATTGCTAAGTACGATGCACAGAATTTTAACTCTCTTCCTATTGAGCGTGAGCTTGATGAGAATGGCAATCAGGTTGTTGTTGATGTACCTTACCGCAACTATATGGTACACGCACTTGTATGGCGTGTAAACGTTGGACGTATTAAGCTTTACTTGCTCGATACAGACAACGATATGAACTCTGAGTTCGACCGTCCTATCACTCACTCTCTTTATGGTGGTGACTGGGAGAACCGTTTGAAGCAAGAGATTCTGCTCGGTATCGGTGGTATTCTTACTTTGAAGAAATTGGGTATCAAGAAGGATATCTATCACTGCAATGAAGGTCATGCGGCACTTTGCAACCTCCAGCGTCTTTGCGACTACATTGAGAGTGGCTTGACATTTAATCAAGCTATGGAGCTTGTACGTGCCTCATCACTTTATACCGTTCATACTCCTGTACCAGCAGGTCACGACTACTTCGATGAGGAACTCTTCGGTAAGTATATGGGTGATTATCCTGCTAAACTTGGTATCTCGTGGGATGAGTTCATCGGTATGGGTCGTACCAATCCTGATGATCACAGCGAGCGTTTCTGTATGAGTACCTTCGCTTGTAACACCTGTCAGGAAATCAATGGTGTGTCAAAACTTCACGGTTGGGTAAGCCAGAAAATGTTTGCTCCATTGTGGAAGGGATACTTCCCAGAGGAGAATGCTGTAGGTTATGTTACTAATGGTGTACACCTCCCAACATGGACAGCAACAGAGTGGCGTAAGGTTTACGACAAGTACTTTGATGAGAGTTTCATGGGTGACCAGAGCAATGAGTCTATCTGGCACGCAATCTATAATGTTCCAGATGCAGAGATCTGGGAGACACGTATGGCATTGAAGCAGAAACTTATCAAGTATATCCGTGATAAGTTCACCAAGCAGTGGCTCCGCAACCAGGGTGACCCAGCTAAGGTTGTTTCTATCCTTGAGCGTATTAATCCTAACGCATTGATGATTGGATTCTGTCGTCGCTTTGCAACCTATAAGCGTGCACACTTGCTCTTTACTGACCTTGAGCGTTTGGAGAAGATTGTAAACAACCCAGAGCGTCCAGTTCTGTTCTTCTTCTCAGGTAAGGCACATCCTGCTGATGGCGCGGGTCAGGGACTTATCAAGCGTATCTTTGAGATTTCACGTATGCCACAGTTCCTCGGTAAGATTATCTTCCTTGAGGATTACGATATGCAGTTGGCTCGTCGTCTCGTTTCTGGAGTTGATATCTGGATGAACACACCAACTCGTCCACTCGAGGCAAGTGGTACATCTGGTGAGAAGGCAGAAATGAACGGTGTTGTTAACCTCTCAGTACTTGATGGCTGGTGGGTTGAAGGCTACCGCGAGGGAGCTGGCTGGGCATTGCCAGAGAAGCGTACCTATCAGAATCAGGGCTATCAGGACCAACTTGATGCAGCTACTATCTATGGTCTTCTCGAGAATGAGATTGCTCCTCTCTACTTCAATAAGAATCAAGATGGCTACTCAGAGGATTGGGTTAAGGTTGTAAAGAACTCTATTGCAACTATCGCTCCTCACTATACAATGAAGCGTCAGCTTGACGACTATTATGACAAGTTCTATGAGAGTCAGGCTAAACGTTCTCATAAGCTCGAGGCTAATGACAATAAACTTGCTAAAGAGATTGCTCTTTGGAAGGAGTCTGTAGCAGAGCGTTGGGACAGCATCTATGTTGTTTCTAAGGACGAGGATGCACTGCAGGATATTGCTACAGGTCATAAGATTAAGGTTACTTACGTTATCGACGAGCAGGGCTTGAACAATGCTGTAGGTCTTGAGTTGGTATTCTTAAAGAATGCACCAGTTGATGACGTTAACATCCACAAGGTAATCCCATTCAAGATGGTGAAGACTGAGGGTAATCACTATACTTTCGAGGCTACTTTCGATGCAACAGAAGCAGGTGCTTATAAGTGTGCTGTCCGTATGTATCCTAAGAATGATCTCCTGCCACATCGTCAGGACTTCGCTTACGTGAAGTGGATTGGATAAAAATAGTCTGAGGACTAATCAATAAATAAAAGCCATTCCTGAACTCTGTAAAGGGTTGGGAATGGCTTTTTTGTGTTTATATGCTATTGAATTATCGCTGGACTTAATCTATTTTATAATGATAATGAGCCATTTTTGTTTATGCGTTTACCATTTGGTTACAGTCTTCTGCTTACCCTTTTTTATACATTTTGCGATAACGTGAACCGATGTTAATGATTTTCTTTTCACGTTCTAACTGTGCTGTAAGTTGATAGGCGTAGGTTGTAGAAAGATTCAGACGGCGACGGAGGTCGTTAACGGTGATTATCGGACTCTCTTCAAACAACTCTTTTAGTGCAGCGTTAACGGCTGATTTTATAGGAAGTGTGGATGTACCGTCTTTGTAGGTTTTGTTTTCAAAAATCATCTTTCCTAACGCTTCGTGAAAATCCTTATCGGGGCGGAATCTAATTTTGCGCACAGCAACATTACGGAGGTGGTGACGATGCGTCTTAGGGTCTTCGTAGATGTCGCCTTTAAGGGCAAGTGAGAAGAATCCAATGCCCGGTAGATGGACTGTATTCCCACTTTTTAGCTCCTCTGCTAATTCTGTTTTTAATGCCGAGATAGTCCCAAGAATGTCGGCTGTTGTAAGCGTTGTTGCTTGTTGGATATGCTGACAGATTCTCTCTATTCCCGTGACATCTTTCTTGATAGGTACGATTCTTAGTGCTTTACGTTGTGCGAGTTTACCGCTTGTTCTTAATAGTTTGTAATTTACAGTCATAGCTTTACGTTTGTAATAAGGGTTAATAATCATCTTTTTCGTGAGCCGTTAGTGTGTGAAACGAGTCTCTATAATCACATACTTTTAGCTTAGGCAGAATTCTTTTCACGAAAGAAAGAAATTATTTACGTGAAAATAAATATTTCTTTTCATGAAGAAAAATATTTCTTTTCATGAAAATAATTCGTGATTCATGCTGCAAAGATACTGTTTCAATGGTCGCTTGCCAAGTATAAGCTATGTAGTAATGTCTGTATTTGTGCTTTTTTGCGTGGGTGTAGATTTGAGATGGGTAGGTAAAAGGGTAAAAGAAAAACTCTCAGACCAATGAGGGTATGGTCTGAGAGCTATGGTTTGAAAGTAACCCCCTATTGATTTACTTTCCGAGTGTACTTTATAGAAGGGGGATGATAAATATATGTAATGATATAAAATACTTTTTTACCACACGAACTTGTATTGATGGCTACCACTTGTCATTGCAGTTGGGAAACCATTACTATTGACAGTCCATGTAAAGTTGTTTTTGTTGCCGCTCTTATCAATAAGCTGTAGAGGCAAGTTCTTAGTTGCTTTTCCAAGCAATCCTGCATAGTAGGCGTATTTCATTGCGCCAATGTCAATACCAAACGTTGTATTGAAGAGCATAATGTTACCCTTGTTCACTATAGGAGCTGGGGTTGTATCTGAGGTATAAGCAACTTTACAAGTGTCTTTTTTTCTTGTTGTTGTTTGTGAGACGATAGTTTTTGTCTCTATTTCAGAGATGTTGCTATCTTTATAAGTCAAAGTAAATTTTTTGTAGTCATCTGCTGAATGGATTATATTGGTCAGCTGATCATTATCGTTATAGGCGAAATACCATGTATCTTCCTTTGTATTTTCCTTTTGCTCTATCATGCAACTTCTAACAAAACCGTTGTTGTTCAGATACATTCTGTAGATCGTTGTATCTCCATTACGTTCTACTTTCATGAAGACATTTGGGACTACAATAGCACGTGTTTTTGTATTATTGTATTTAAAAGATACCATTTCATCCTTAGTCTCAATACTTGTAACTAATCCTTTTTCATTTGTTTGGATAGTCATATTGTCCACCTCTTTAGGCGTTCCATTAGTGAATACCTTTGAAAGATCAATTGTTACAGGATCTGGCAAGCCGTCAATAATCCAGTCATCATCGTTTTTGTTACTGCATGATGATAAAACAAATGTTGCACCTATTACTGCTGCAGTAAGAAGTGCGATTGTAATAGTCTTTTTCATTGTCTCGTTTTTGTGTTATAATTAGTAATTGGCACATTCTTGTCAACTCATTGGCTTGTGCTTTTGTTCTCTGTTGCAAATATATAAAAAACTTTCTTCAATGCCCCGTTTCTATACTATGATTTTATTAGTTTAGGGTGAAAAAGCATATAATAAACTCTATATTATAGCTTTGCTTTGTTCTCTATGTATTTTATAACATTTACCTTCGATAGTCTCCAGTCATTAATTCCTGCTGTAGAAAAGCGTATGTATAGCCGGGACTTTGATAATATAATCCTGTAGACTGGTCTTGAATACGGTTGTAAGTGTCAGAGTTATAGAGCATATCAATAGCTTCGGACATAGTATAATGTTTGTCTTTCATCAATAAGGCTATAAGTTCTGCACATATTTCCTCTTTCATTGTATCTATCTGTTCGTTGGTCAGTTCTATGGTCTCTTTAGTTTGGATTTGATATTTTAGTGTACCACCATCCCTCTCACAGATGATAGAGATATCATGAATAGCATCTTCAAAGGATTGCGTATGTAGGATATCATAAAAGGACATTAGGTAGTCTATTCCCTTAAAACGTTTAAGGTAATTATATGCCTGACGCTGATTAAGATGGAACTGCTTTGCAAATTCAGCAATCAAAGCAACTATATAATGAATCTGATATGTTTCTTCTCTAGACATACGATGTTTATTATCTCTGCGACAAAGATAAGAATTATCCTCCGATATATAGTCTTCTATTGTGATAAAAGTTCTTTCTTGGTGACAATAAGACTATCAGTTTGCTTGATTGATAAGGTTTACCACCACTTTTACCATTATGTCTTTCTCTTCCGTCTTGCTCTCTGCAATCATCAGCGTGAGGGCAACGAGCGTATTGTCAGCAATGCGTTTGGATCCATCTGGACGATAGAGAATATTGTTGTTATTCATGAACCATAGGAAGAGAGTGGCTGCAATGCGCTTGTTACCATCGCTGAATGAATGGTTTTTGGTGACAAGATAGAGAAGCATAGCCGCTTTCTCCTCCACACTCGGATATAGTTCCGTGCCATCAAAGGTTTGATAGATTTGTCCGATAGAACTTTTGAAGGACTCATCTTTCTCATTACCAAAGAGTACAGAACCACCAAACTTCTGTCGAAGCATATCTATCTCGTGCATAGCATTCTCGTATGTGGCATGGAAAGGTTCTTCTTTGGTGGTCTTAGCGATATGGAGTCGCTGGTAATCATAGTTATCAAGTGTGTCGAGTGCGTAGGTATAGTCCACCACAACATCAAAGAGCGCATTACTTTCGTCCGTTGTCTTTGCGGGTTGTTGCTGAATGGCTCTGCCTAAGACCTGTATGAGTTGGCGCAGTTCAGCAATCTGTTGTTTTCGTATGTTCTCATTGATAGCATAGCCTTTGACAAGATATTGCTTAAGAACAGAGTTAGCCCATTGGCGGAAACGGATACCACGTTTTGTATTTACACGATATCCCACGGATATTATCATATCAAGATTGTAATAAGCGACTATACGAGAAACTTGCCGTTTGCCCTCTTGTTGAACTGTTCGGAATTTCCGAACAGTTGAGTTAGCATCGAGTTCATCATCTTCTATGATGTGTTTTATATGCTCGCTAATCGTTGCTTTACTGGATTGAAAGAGTTCAACCATCTGTGCCTGTGTAAGCCACACGGTCTCTCCTTCCAACTTTACATCAAGTTGAGTCTTACCATCTTCACTTTGGTAGATAATAATCTTGTCATTTAGGTTCTCAGTCATATCGTTTAGATGTTTAGTTATGCGTAAGTGTGATAATCACTACTCGTGTTTTACGGTATAAGTGTTGGTTATGTATGCTGCTATTGTCATTCTTTCGTCAGTTTACGACTCATATAGCGTACAGGATACCATACGGAGAGCCAGCCAACAAGGATAACAGTAAAGAAGATAGTAACGATGTCTTCGGGGTGAACGCTAATAGGATAGGCATTGACAACGAAATTTCCTGCTTGATCACCAAGCTGTACAAGACCGTATGTCTGTTGTAACCAGCAAAGTAATAAGCCGAGCGCAATACCGATGACAGCACCAGCAGCGGAAATCATCCTACCTTCAAAGAGGAAGATACGGCGTATCTGACTATCTGTTGCACCGAGGTTACGCAGGGTGATAACGTCATTCTTCTTGTCGATGATGAGCATAGAGAGCGAACCAATGATATTAAAGCAGGCCACCATAAGTATGAAAGTAAGGAAGACGTATGCAAAGAGTTTCTCAATGCGCATGATGTTAAACGTGTCAGCCTGTTGTTCGTAGCGGTCTAATACCTTGTATTTATCGCCGAGAAGGGTCTGTATTTCGTCCTTTACCTTGTCAATGTCTACACCAGGTTTCATGCGTAACTCAAGTGAAGTAATCTCTCCTTGTCGGTTGAAGATACGACGTGCGAAATCGAGGGAGGTGATGATATATCCCTTATCATACTTCATCTGTTTCACTTGAAAGAGTGCTCCTGGGGATATTAAAGAGTCCTTTACAAAGGCATCTGTAGGGTTAGAGGCATCATACTGTCCTTCACGTTGTGGCGCATAGATGTGTAAGTAGTCCTGCCAAGCTACTCCTGTACCGAGGTCTTGAGCCAGTCTAATACCAAGCACACCGTATTGCAAGTTGGCAGTATGGAGTCTGAAATCACCATCACCATAAAGAATATTACTGATATGAGTCAGCGAGTCGAAGTTATCTTCTACTCCCTTCACGTTCACCATGGCTTGTTTGTCGTGATAGATAGCTAAGGCCTGATCCTCAACACACTCCGTTGCAACCTCTACGGTAGGAAGATGTTTCACTTTAAGGAGCAAGGGATCATTAGCATTCATGGCCTTACCTTTAGCAGCTTCAATCTTCAGTTGTGGGTCGAAGTTGGTGAAGAATGATGCAACAAGGTCGGAGAATCCATTGAATCCACTTAATACAACGACCAATGCCATTGTTGCCACCGACACACCGAGTACTGAGATGAGGCTGATGATATTAATGGCATGTGTGCTCTTCTTTGAGAAGAGGTAACGTCGAGCAATGTAAAAAGGGAAGTTCATGATGGGTGTTAGGTGTTGAATGTTGGGTGATGATGTGTAGAGTGTTGGGTGTGATGGATGTTTGGTGATGGGTGTTAGGTGTTGAATGTTGGGTGTTGATGAATTGATAACTGAGGGTGGTGGATTTCTGAATAGGCTTTGCTACCTATTTACTAATCGTCAACACCTACCTCTTAATACTTATCAACAATTCATCAACACCCAACATTCAACACCCATCACCCACCTTCTACTTCTTTAGTAACTCATCAATACGCTCCAAGTAGTCGAGGGAGTCGTCAATGAAGAAGCGTAGTTCAGGGATGATACGCAGCTGATTATGCACACGCTGGCCTAAGTCGTAACGGATAGTCTTCTCATTGGCATTGATGTTTTTCAGTATCTCGTCTCCCTTTTCAGATGGGAAGATACTAAGGTAAGCGGTGCAGATACTGAGGTCTGGGCTCACCTTTACACGTGTTACACTAACCAAAACACCATGCATCATACGTGTCTGTGTCTGGAAGATACTTGCTAACTCCTTTTGAAGGAGGCGTGATATGCGGTTTTGTCTTGTCTCTTGCATTGTCTTATCTATTTATTGTTTTATCCTGCAAAGGTACTGAAAGTTTGAAGAATACACAAACTTTTAGTGTTGGGTGTTGGCTGTTTGGTGTTGGATACAGGGTGTTGGTTGTTGATGAAATGTTATGGTGGGTGATAGCTGTTGGATGTTGGTTGGTGATGAAATGCGGATGTTTGGGGATGGAAGTTGGGCTTTGGATGTTTGGTGTTGAGGGTCCGCACATGTGGTGCGGATGGTTAGCACCAGTGGTGTTGAGGGCCAGCCACATTGCAGTCGGTTATAAGAACGAATGCGACGAATGGGTTATACAATCGTTAAAGTTATCCCTTTGCGGTAATAACTCCCCTCCCTATGGGGGAGGGGCAGGGGGAGGGGCCAGCTATGTGTAGCTTTTATTTCTTCCTAATCAGCGTTAACCCATCACGAAGGGGCAGTATAACCTTCTCTATACGGTCGTCTTTAGCAACGAAGTCATTGAATTGTCGGATACCAACCGTTTGATGGTCATGGTCGTAGGCAGGGTCAATGACGTGCCAATCCCATAGTGTGTTGTCAGCGAGGATATAGCCACCAGAACGGATAATAGGTAGCAGCTTCTCATATACCTCCGTATAATTACGCTTGTCACCATCGACGAAAGCCATATCAAACATAATCCCCAACTTTGGAGCCTCTTCTGCTGCATCACCAATACGAAAGTCAATCTTGTCGGCAACAGGCGACCCTTCAATCCAAGGACGGGTGAAATCCTCCATCTCGTCATTGATTTCAAAGGTATAGAGTTTGCCCCCTTCCTCTAATCCTTCAGCCATACAGATAGCCGAATAGCCACTGAAAGTACCCACTTCAAGGATATTCTTAGGACGTATCATCTGTACAAGCATCTTCAAGAGACGCCCTTGCAGATGTCCACTTGCCATTCGTCCATGTATAGTATGGATATTTGTGGCACGATAAAGACGGTAAAGATAATCGCCTTCTGGGTCGATATGCGAGGCAAGATAGGCATCGCAGCCCGCCTCATCGGTGAGAGAAGTATAGGTGTTGGTTGTTGGCATGGGTGGTGATGGTGATGATAAGTGTTGAAAGATTATAAGAGTGACAATGCTTCTATAGCCAATCTGTAGCTGTTAAGACCAAAGCCTTGGATCGTACCCTTGCAGGCTGGCGCAATCATCGAGTGTCGGCGGAATTCCTCACGGTCGTTAACATTACTGATATGTACCTCTATCACAGGTGCTTGTAACGAGCGGATGCAATCCAAAAGAGCAATACTTGTATGCGTATAGGCTCCCGCATTGAGGATGATACCATCGTATGAGAACCCAGTCTCCTGTAGTTTGTTGATGAGTTCACCCTCAACATTACTTTGGTAATAGTCGATGACATCATTAGGGTAGCTCTCACGCAATTGTGAAAGGAATGTATCCATCGACACACTACCGTATATTCCTGGCTCACGCACACCTAACAGATTAAGGTTAGGGCCATTAATAATGATTACTTTCATATTCTCTTCCTTCTCAAATATCGTTTTTTAATGTATCTTTGCAGCTAAATTGCGATATGCAAAAATAAGAAATTAAATGGAAACAGGCAAGAATTCAAAAGATATTGTAGGTCGTTACCGCCGTTATCTGAAGTTAGAGAAAGGCTATTCGGCGAATACGTTGGATGCTTATCTGCGTGATGTGGATAAGCTCTTACGCTATCTTGCCATAGAGCAGGTCGATGTGTTAGATGTGAAATTAGAAGATTTAGAACATTTCGCAGCCTTTATCTCCGACCTTGGCATTGGTCCTCGCTCGTTGGCACGTATCCTTAGTGGGGTGCGACAGTTCTACCGCTTCCTTGTTGTTGATGGTTATTTGGAAGTAGACCCGACTGAGTTATTAGAGTCGCCCAAGCAGCCTGACCACTTACCAGAGGTGCTCTCCACGGCAGAAGTCGACCTTTTAGAGCAGGCAATAGACCTGACGAAGTGGGAGGGACACCGCAATCGTGCCATTATCGAGGTCTTGTTCTCTTGTGGACTACGTGTTTCAGAACTAACAAACCTAAAGTTATCCAATCTATATGTCGATGAACAGTATATAAGAGTGATGGGTAAAGGGTCGAAGGAACGCTTAGTCCCGATCTCACCACGAGCCTTAGACGAGTTAAACTGCTGGTTTGCTGACCGTAACGAGATGAAGATTAAGCCTGGAGAAGAGGATTATGTCTTCCTTAATCGGCGTGGTCACCATCTTACACGTACGATGATACTTATCATGATAAAGCGCTATGCGCTCGAAGCAGGTATCAAGAAGACAATCTCCCCCCACACCCTTCGCCACTCCTTCGCCACCTCCTTGCTCGAAGGCGGTGCCGACCTACGTGCCATACAGGCTATGTTAGGACACGAAAGTATCGGTACAACAGAGATTTATACGCATATAGACACCTCTACACTACGACAGGAAATTCTCGAACATCACCCCCGTAATATCCAGTATGATGAGCGTCAACAATCCGACTTACTATCAGAATAATCTTTATTGATGCCCATCAACATGTAAAAAAAAGGATAAAATCGAATTGCGTAACGGATTTTTATGTATCTTTGTGCCATTAAACTAATATTAAATTACAAACAACGTTTAAGATGAAAGTCAAACATTTATTCTTAATCGTCTTACTTTTTGTCACTGGTTTGGCCTCTGCTCAGCAGATGGGGCCTATCCCTGTGAATAAGAATGTAAGACAAGGTAAGCTCAGCAATGGCTTAACTTACTACATCCTTCACAATGAATGGCCAGAGCATGTAGCCAACTTTTACATTGCGCAGCGTGTGGGTTCTATTCAAGAAAACGACAAACAGCGTGGTTTGGCACACTTCCTTGAGCACATGGCATTCAATGGCTCAGAGCATTTCCCTGACTCTACGCTCCTCGAATTCACCCGTTCACTCGGTGTGCAGTTCGGTAGTAACTTGAATGCTTACACCAGTATCGACCAGACGGTCTATCGTATTTGTGACGTGCCTACAGCTCGTCAGACAGCACTCGACTCTTGTCTGTTGATTCTTAAGGACTGGTCAAATGGCTTGACATTGGCTGATAAGGAGATAGATAAGGAGCGTGGCGTTATTCATCAGGAGTGGCAGCTACGCCGTTCACCAGTAATGCGTATCTACGATGACGTGTTACCGAAGTTTTATCCTAACTCTAAGTATGGTCATCGTATGCCAATTGGCTTGATGAGCATTGTCGATAAGTTCCCTTATCAGGACCTTCGCGACTATTATAAGAAATGGTATCGTCCAGACAACCAGTGTATCATCGTTGTTGGTGATGTCGATGTAGACCATACCGAGAACGAGATTAAGAAGCTTTGGGCTAACTCTACTGTTCCTGCTAATGCAGCACAGGTTGTAGAAGAAGCTGTGCCTGACACGAAGGATGCTATTTACGTGTTTGGTAAGGACAAGGAGTTGCCTTACAGCCAGGTAGGTTTCAGCATGAAGCATGACGCCTTCCCTGACGCACAGAAGGGCGATATGTACTACTATGTTGACTCTTATGCAAAGAACATCATCACTATGATGCTCAATCAGCGACTCGCTGAATTGGCACAGAAAGCCGACTGTCCTTTCACTGGTGCTTATTCTGAGGATGGCGACTACATGCTTTCAAAACCAAAGGCTGCCTTCAGTATGGCTGCAGATGCTAAGGAAGGAAAGGACCTCCAAGCTCTTGCTGCTATCTATCGTGAAGCACAGCGCGTTCGTCTTTATGGTTTTACTGCAGGCGAATACGACCGTATGAAGGCTGAATACCTCTCTCAGTTGGAGTCTGCTTACGTTAATCGTAACAAGGTGAAGAACGCTCAGTATGGTGATGAACTTCGTGATCACTATCTTTCTAACGAACCTATCCCAAGCAAGGAGGACGATTATCAGATTATGAAGCAGCTTATTGAGATGCCTGCATTGAATGTTGATGTTATCAATAAGTATGCGCAGGAGCTCATTACCGACAAGGACAGCAACTTCGTTGCATATATCTTTGCACAGGATAAAGCGGGTGCTACTTACCCAACAGAGGCTCAGATGGCACAGACTATCAATGCTGTACGTGCTGAGAAGATTGAACCATATGTTGACAATGTAAAGCAGGAGCCACTACTCGACGAGAAGAAGCTACCTAAGGCTGGTAAGATTGTTAGCGAGAAGGAGAACAAAGTGCTTGGTTTTAAGGAACTGACATTGAGCAATGGAGCACGTGTCATTCTGAAGAAGACCGACTTCAAGGACAATGAAATTCAGTTCCAAGCTTCTGCGAAGGGCGGTAAGGGACTCTATGGTAAGGCTGACTTTAGTAACTTACAACTCTTTAATGCTATCATCGGTTATAGTGGTTTGGGTAATTTCTCACGTCAGGAATTACAGAAGGCACTCTCTGGTAAGCAGGCTTTTGTAGGCTGCGGCTTGTCAAACTACTATCAGACATTAGCTGGTTCGTGTGTTCCAAAGGACATTGAGACGATGATGCAGTTGCTTTACCTCAACTTAACGAATGTTGCAAAGGATGAGGCTTCATACAAAGCAATGATGGCACAAATGGAGTTATCACTCAAGAACAAGGATCTCTCACCAGAGAGTGTCTTTGGTGATTCGCTTAGCAACACTAGTTATGGTCATGAAGCGCGCTTTGCCCCAACGACGTTGAACACCTTGAAGAACGTTAATTACGACCGTATCTTACAGATTTGGAAGGAGCGTTTTGCTAATCCTGGTCAGTTTGTTTACTACTTCGTAGGTAACTTTGATGAGGCTACACTCCGCCCATTGATTGAGAAGTACATTGCATGTCTGCCTAAGGGCAAGGCTGAGAACTGGAAGGAAGTTCCAAGTTATGTAGCAGGTCAGGCGGTAAATAAGTTCACTCGTAAGTCTGAAACACCAAAGGCGATTGCCTTTGAGTTTTGGCATGCGCCAATGGCTTACACCCTTGAGAACGAAATTCTTACCAGTGCTACAGGTCAAGTGCTTTCTATGGTTTACTTGAAGAGTATTCGTGAGGATGCCAGTGCGGCTTACTCTGTAAGCGCAGGCGGCTCTTTGCGTCGTCTTGGCAATAAGTCTACTGCCGTCATTCAAGCATATTGTCCAATGGATCCAGCTAAGTCCGACCTCGCTCTGAAGCTTCTTGCTGAGGGTATAAAGGATAATACAGTGAAGATGGATGCCGATAAGGTGCAGAAGGTAAAGGACTTCATGCTTAAGGATGCAGAACTTTCTGCTAAGACTAACAATTATTGGATGGGTATTCTCGACAACTATATCTGGTCAGGTGTAGACTTCCATACCAACTATAAGAAGACTGTTGAGGCAATCACCCCAGCTAAGCTTGCAGCTTATCTGAAGCAGTTCTTGGCTGCTGGCAACCATGCTGAGGTTGTTATGACACCTGCGAAATAATACGAGCTGGGCGTGTGGAGAAGGACAGTCTCTTGTCTTTTTCCATGCATCTAACAGTCGATTACGAATTATTTACACGACAATAAGTATTTCTTTTCATGAAGAAAAATATTTTTTTTCATGAAAGGAAATATTTTTTTCATGAAAATAAATCAATGAGGGGGACTTTCCTTCTATCAATTGGGAGAGTGGAGGATAGGAGGTGAGGGCTTTCTTAGGTGTTAAAGGGCTATGCCTTATTGGCCTAATAGGCCCCAATAAGGCTTAATAAGATAGTGCTTAATGGTCTTGGGGCTATATGGCTTATTGGCCTAATAGGCCCCAATAAGGCTAATAAGATGATGCTTAATGGTCTTGGGGCTATATGGCTTATTGGCCTAATAGGCCCAAATAAGGCTAATAAGATGATGCTTAATGGTCTTGGGGCTATATGGCTTATTGGCCTAATAGGCCTAAATAAGGCTAATAATATAGTGCCCAATAGTCTTGAGGGGACTAAATAGCTTATTTGACTAATAAGCCCAAATAAGGCTAATCCTACCACACTAAATAGAAAAAGAGAATACAGACTATTCGTGAAGACAATCTATAATTTCGCTTAAAGCACTGTTTCGTTTGGTAGTATCATGCTTTTTATCTATATTTGTGCATTGTAACAAATACAAAAAGGATAATAAACGACAAATAGATGAAAGCTATCGAAATACTTTTCCCTGTCTTCTTTATGATGTTTCTCGGCTGGTTAAGTCACAGAAGAGGGTGGGTGACGGCTGAACAGAACGAAGGAGCGAAGTCGTTGGTGTTTAATATTCTATTCCCGTTGTTGGTCTTTCACGTTCTTGTGAAGGCCGAGCTGTCTACGAATTTCATATATGAAATACTCTTCTTAGATGCCGCTTGGATTCTTGTCTATCTGATAGGAAAGAGCATAGCTAACCCTATCAGTGGACGTTATGTCCGTTTGGCACCATTCTTACTGATGACCTGCGAGGGTGGAAGTGTTGCCCTACCACTTTATATAGCACTTGTAGGAGCAAAACATGCAGTGAACATTATCACCTTTGATGTGGCTGGAATCCTCATCAACTTTGGACTTGTTCCGGCGCTCATCATGCGTCAAACGTCAAGAGACGTGTCTTTTCTACCATTGGCAAAGCGGATTATTAGTGCTCCCTTCATCATAGCTGTTGTCGTTGGTATCGTAGTTAATCTGTTGGGCTTATACCAATGGCTGGCGGAGAATGGCTTAAACAATATATATGATGGTACGATGGATATGGCGATGTCACCTATTGCAAGCATAATCCTCTTCACCCTCGGCTACGGTTTCCACTTACGAACGGGGCAGCTTAAACCGCTATTGACATTGACACTGGTGCGCCTAATGTTGTGTGGCACTATTGTGGTAGGCTTTTTACTCTTGTTCCCTGGATTGATGAAGGTGAAGATATTTTTCGTTGGCGTACTCCTTTACTTTGCTTGTCCAACAGGTTTCCCAGTCCCGCTACAGATAGAAAGTCTTTGTAACGATGAGGATGACAAAAGTTTTATGTCGGCTTTTATCTCTATCTTCATCCTTGTGGCGATGATAGTATATACGTTGATAACATTGCTATTGATATAAATTTAAGGAGTGAACTACTTAGGAGTTAAGGAGTGAAAGGGAGTTGAAAGGAGTTAAGACAATAGTTTTAATAGTAATATAAAATAATGGAGTTAAGGAGTGAAAGGAGTTAAGACAATAGTTTTGTATTAATATAATATAAAGGAGTGAAGGAGCAAAAGGGAGTTGAAAGGAGTTAAGATAATAGTTTTTGTAAATCCAAACATTAGATTTGAGACATTGTAACATTTGTCTTAACTCCTTTCAACTCCCTCTCACTCCTTAACTCCTAAATTAAAAGAATATGAATGATAATGTAAAGAGTCCATGGCCAGGACCGGCGGGAATGATACCCGTAACAAGTGGCAAAGCTGATGATGCTAATGTGTTTAATCGCAACTACTTGGATTCTATCCATGTTGAGATGCGTGTTATTGATGCCATCGAACCATCATTGAAGACGGTCATCTTCGGTGAAGAGTTCGACTCACCGATTATGATGCCAGCCTTCTCACATTTGAATAAGGTGTTGAAAGATGGTAAGAAACCGATGTTAGAGTATGCTCGTGCAGCCAAGAAGCTAAAGACAGTGAACTGGGTTGGTATGGAACCCAACGACGAGTATGCAGAAATTGCAGCTGAAGGGGCACGGACAGTGAGAATTATTAAACCGTTCGCTGACCATAGTATTATTTTAGATGAGATTCGGTTTGCTATCGAACAAGGTGCGATAGCTGTTGGTGTAGACATCGACCATGTCCCAGGAACAGACGGACGATATGACGTTGTAGACGGTATTCCACTCGGGCCGGTCATGCTCTCCGATTTAAAAGAGTATGTGAAGGCCGCTGGTAACGTACCCTTCGTAGCCAAAGGGGTGTTGTCTGTGCAAGACGCCATGAAGTGTAAGGAGGCAGGTTGTGCTGGAATTGTTGTCTCTCATCACCATGGTAGAATACCTTTCGGCATTGCGCCACTAATGGTTCTGCCTAAGATAAAGGCAAGCTTAGCGGGAAGTGGAATCGCTATCTTCGTCGACTGCGGTATTGATACGGGTTATGATGCTTACAAAGCATTAGCGTTAGGGGCTGACGCCGTAGCTGTCGGCAGAGGTATCCTCAAACCTTTACTGCAACAAGGAGCTGAGGGAGTAGAGGAGAAGGTAAAGAAAATGAACGAAGAACTTTCTGAGCTGATGATGTACACCTGCGTGAAAGACGTCCGTTCATTCGATGCGTCTGTGCTTTATATCTAAGAAAATAGCATCTATAGGTACTGCTTAGTATTCCTATAGATGCTATTTTAATATTAATGTGTAGTCTGGTAATAACGGTTACTACCAAGAGAATTTGTCACTGTCTGGTTGGTTGATGGGTCGGAAATCGTTATACCAGAATACGACTGGATAGGTGTTATATTGAAGCCAGCCGTCCGAAGTGATGTATAATAGGCATCTGTATGTCTTTTTTCAGGTACAAGACGATCGAGTTGACGGTTGAATTTTGCCAATAGCAGAGGGTCGTTCTGTGCGAGCTGACGCACGTAATCGCCCATATCATAGAATATTGAAGGGGTGTAACCATCCATGCTTTGAATGTTACTCTCCGTGATTGTTGAGAGAGAACTTGATGCGTTTATCTCCCTCATGATGTCAACCATGGCCTCCACCTGCGAACAGTCGATTACACTAATAGTTCCATAAGGATAAGGAGTACCCTCATACTTGTAGTTACTATAGAAGTTGATGAAGTTAGTACAGATACTGTGATAGTCTGGGTTGACCTTTGATAGTTCGCTCCACAAGAGCTTGTACGGCATACCATACGCCATTATCTCTGTTGGACTACCAATGATATGGTTCGTAGCATTGCGTAGCTCGTAGGCTACTTCTATACCCGTCATATTACAGTCATCGAAGAGGATGTACTGAAACTTACCAATCCCTGAGTCCTCTATACCCTTGTCAAAGTCTGAGATGTTCGTCTGATAGGCATTACCTCCTAACCAACGGGTTGGTGGACCAGCCTTACCAGCATTTTGGCTAAGTCCGAAAGGTGAGGCAGCAGGACGATTGATACGTGTGCTTGGCTTGGCAGGTATCCATCCCATACCGTGACATCCCACAATCATAGAGTAATGGTTAGCAGGCGCTTCTTGCTTAACTCGTTTCAACAGGGTTGTTATCCACTCTGCAGTATTGAGCCTTAAGCCAGGCTGGGTATTGTCATAAATGGCCACAGTATCGTCTATACAACTTCCATTCTTATACTGAACATTAATCAGTGCACCCTTATCTACCTTCGTGGAGATAAATATCATGAGCTTCTTGTTATCAAGTCCACCTTGGTTGACAATCGCAGTCTTTATGTCTTGTATATTGGTGAGGAAGAAGCTATAAAGGCCAGGGTCTTTCTTAGTGGGACCTGACCATGGCATATAAACAAAGATAGTGTTTGTTTCTATGACAGGTGGTTGAGGTGCTGGATCAGGGTCTTCATCACTACAAGAGGCAAAGAGGATGAAGGCTGTCAACTGTAAGAAAAGGACGAGTTTCTTCATAATCAAACTTTTTAAGCCCATGTCTTGCTTGTTAGTAGTCCATGGGAAAGTGGTTAATTAAAAAGCCTTGCGACGCCACAAGGGACGTAGTAAGGCTTTTCATAGCTGTAATGATAGTTCGTAGATATTTATTTTACGATAATCAGAGAGTAGTTCTTCTTACCCTTCTGGATGAGAAGATACTTACCATCGATGAGATCTTCAGAGGTTACTGGCTGGTCGAAGGCAGCAAGCTTCTCCTTGTTAAGGGATACACCACCGCCCTTTACGAGCTTACGCATCTCACTCTTGCTTGGGAAGATCTGCATACCTTCCTGATTGAAGACCTCGACTGCGGGCTGACCAAGTACATCCTTTGATACCTCATAGTGGGGTACATCCTTAAAGACATCGGTGAAGGTCTGCTCGTCTAACTGCAGTAAGTTCTCCTTAGTGCTCTTACCAAAGAGGATGTTAGAGGCAGCAATGGCCATATCAAGGTCTTCCTGTGAGTGTACCATACGAGTGACCTCTTCTGCAAGACGGTACTGAAGTGTACGACGACCAGGGTCTTGACGATGCTCTTCGATGAGGTTGTTGATGACATCCTGCTCCAAAGATGTGAAGATCTTAATATACTTCTCGGCATCATCATCACTAACATTCAACCAGAACTGATAGAAGGCATACGGTGTTGTTCGGTTGCGATCGAGCCAGATATTACCGCTTTCTGTCTTGCCAAACTTCTTTCCATCGGCCTTTGTAATCAGTGGACAAGTGAGGCAAAATGCCTCTGTCTCGTTACCTAAGGTACGACGGATAAGCTCTGTACCAGTGGTCATGTTGCCCCATTGGTCATTACCTCCTAACTGCAACTTAACGCCGAATTTCTCATAAAGATAGAGGAAATCGTAACCCTGTAAGAGCTGATAAGTGAACTCAGTAAAGCTGAGTCCGTCGCGAGCCTCGCCACTCAAGCGCTTCTTCACACTGTCCTTAGCCATCATGTAGTTGACGGTGATGTGCTTGCCAACCAATCGAGCGAAATCAAGGAAGGTGAAGTTCTTCATCCAATCATAGTTATTAACCATCTCAGCCTTGTTTGGCTCGTTGCCATCAAAGTCCAAGAACTTACTTACTTGCCTCTTGATAGCCTCTTGGTTATGGTAAAGTGTTTCCGCATCAAGTAGGTTGCGCTCCTGACTCTTGCCTGATGGGTCGCCAATCATACCTGTGGCTCCACCCACGAGGAGGTAAGGCTTGTGGCCACAACGCTGCAAATGGCGCAACATCATGATGCCACAAAGGTGACCGATGTGCAATGAGTCGGCTGTAGGGTCAGTACCTAAGTAAGCTGAAACCATCTCTTTTTGAAGCATTTCCTCGGTACCTGGCATCATTTGAGCCAGCATACCACGCCAACGGAG
Organism: Prevotella sp. C561; assembly: GCF_000224595.1. Lineage (NCBI taxonomy): Bacteria > Pseudomonadati > Bacteroidota > Bacteroidia > Bacteroidales > Prevotellaceae > Prevotella > Prevotella sp. C561. The sequence goes on from NZ_JH114155.1 coordinate 23,534, forward strand.
TTCTTCTACAAAGTTCTTCATCTATATCTTTATACTTTAAGGAGTCGAGGGGGTGAAGGGGTCAGAGGTGTTCTGCCCATTCTTCATAAACCTCTACTCTGTATTAATATTCTGTTGTTAGCATCGTTAGGGAACTGGGTCATAACCACTGCCTCCCCATGGATTGCATCTTAATATGCGCCATATCGTAAGTGCCAAACCCTTAAAAGGACCATGCTTGAGTATTGCTTGTCTGCCATACTCCGAACAGGTAGGGGTGAAACGACAGGAGGGTGGGGTAAAGGGAGATATGAACTGACGATAGAAGAGTATCGGGAGTATTAATAACCACGATAAACCACGTGTGAAAAGACGCCATAGCTTGGCAAAGATATTTTGACATTGCACTCCAGATGAGGCTTTCTCTTTTCTCTCCTTCTCATCCATTATATCTGTTCTCCTATTCTTTTATATTGGGTCCTCTACCCTTTTGTGTCCGTTTCTCTATTCTTTTATATCTGTTTCTCTATCCTTTAATATTTGTCCCTTTGTCCTTTTATATCTGTTTCCCTATCCTTTTATATTCGTTCTCCTATTCTTTGAAGTAGGTTGCAAACCCGCTGTTCGATGGTGACGGAGTCCGTCAATTCGTCTGAAAGCCATATAAAAGCTATCAACAACTGCTTATCTGTTAGTTTGTCCACACTTTGTGTGACAAGACGTTTGTGCTTTCGATAGGCTTCACGTACCTGGCGTTTCACCCTGTTACGCTTTACGGCACGCTTAAAATGCTTTTTCGGAACACTGACTAAAAGCTGTACATTAGGCTCCGTGAGCGTTTCTTGCGATGTAGAAACCTCTGACTTACTGTCGATTAGTCTGTAAACTGCCTTCAAGGGGAATACTGTCATCGCATGACTTCTACCAGGTCCAAAGAGCGTATCTATGAGCTTCTTGCTGCATAGACGTTCTCCTTTCCTCAGTCTTTCTTCATGTTTTTCCATCCTTGTTAGCCTATGTTTACCGTATGTCCGGTACTGATGTCGGCTCCTTCCCCATCCTTTCAGATGAGGCAGAAGCCGTTATTCTATTTATTCTTCTTCTCTTCTTCTAAGAAAGCACGCAATGCCCCTGTCATAGAAGGATACTCTTTAGATGGAGCTTGGAGGTCGAGTCTCAATCCTTGTGCCTCCACTTCCTTCGCTGTAGCAGGTCCAAAGGCTGCTATCTTGATATCACCTTGTACAAAGTCGGGGATATTCTCTTTCAGAGCCTTTACTCCTGTTGGACTGAAGAAGACAAGCATATCATAATCAAAGTTCTTTACCTCTTCCTCTGTTAAGCCATTGCTCACTGTGCGATACATCACACATTCCTTGTGCTTGAGCTTATTAGCATCCAACAACTCGCTTAGTGCCTCCGTATGCACAGAACTTTGTGGAACGAGATATTTCTCTGTCTTGTGCTTAGTCATTGTTGGAATGAGGCTATCTATCTTTCCTGTATTACCGAAGAACACCTTACGTTTGCGGTACTGCACATACTTCTGGATATAAAGGGCAATCGTTTCAATCACACAGAAATACTTCATATCCTCTGGGATAGTGATGCGCATCTCCTTTGCAAGGTTAAAATAATTGTCTACAGCATGCCGAGAAGTAAACACTACAGCCGTATAGTCCAATATATTTACCTTCTGTTGACGGAACTCTTTGGCTGAGAGTCCCTCCACCTTAAAGAATGGTCTGAATACCAAGTCAACTCCTAAGTCCTCTTCAATGTCGTAGTAAGGAGACTTATCGCTTGACGGCTTTGGCTGAGAAACCAAGATCTTTTTTATCATCGTGTCCTAAAAGTTTATTACCAAATAGTTATCTGTAATGAACAAAATGCCCCACAATACCATCAGCGGCATCAATTCGAGCGCACAAAAGTACAAAATTATTTGCAGACTGGCCCCCATTCTTTTAAAAAAGATGGTATAACTCTTATAAAAAGCAAGCATTTTGATAAATAACATAACAATTAGTGTATAAATCAATGCAGCATGGAGTGACAGCGAGAAATAAACCTGCAAGAGTATTATAGGGAATAACAAGACCCCTTCAAGAGCGTATAAGAAGATTTGTGTATGCCTCCATTGTCCATTATTTTTCCTATCGAAGAACACCCAGTTAACGAACCCATAGACCAGATACTTGAATAGGAAATATACGAGGAAGACGCCAAAAAAGCATCCTATCGCCCCAAGTTGTGAGTCATTCGAGAGTCTACCGCCCCCTACATCACGTACGAAGAAATAATAGAGGATACTACCTAAAAGTGAGGTCTGTGCTATTAAGATAGGTTGAAAGCGTATTTCTTCATTTGCTTCAACGACCGACTCCTTGCTACGGCTACCACGGAAGAAGCTTTTTACTTGCCGTTCAATGAAATTCCTCGATAGAGAGAAGGCCACCATTGCCATTATAAAGCATCCCAAGAGCATTGCTGCAATAACATTGTCATTGCTTACTGCGTATGGAGCAAGGATACCCGACACACCATCAGCATGAACGTCTCCACGTCCCAACTTAAAGTACTTGTTACCTTTGAAGTATCCTTCTTCTGCAAACTTGAAATCCGTTAGCTGAAACCTCTTCTGTTTTTTAGGGCGCAACAAGACTGACGAGTCAGTAGTCTGACTCGCCTTAGCCACAGAATCAACATTCGCCTTCTGTCCTGCTGCTAATGTTTTCTTCAGCAGCAGAGACGGGCGAACAATGGAGTCAGTTGTCGGCATTGTCTATTAAAGTCCGAAGGTCTTTTTGATATCATCAACTCGGTCGAGCTTCTCCCATGTGAATAGCTCAACATCAAGTGTTTTTGCGTCATGGTAACGACTCTCGAAAGTTTTTTTGACAACCTCGTTCTTACGTCCCATGTGACCATAAGCTGCTGTCTCTAAATACATTGGCTGACGAAGTTTCAATGTCTTTTCGATAGCCTTTGGACGTAGGTCAAACAGCTCTTTCACCTTTTCTGCAATCTCACCATCAGTTGCTTTCACATGTGAACGACCGTAGGTATTCACATAGACACTAACTGGCTCGGCAACACCAATGGCGTAAGCCAACTGGACGAGTATCTCATCACTCACACCAGCTGCCACCATGTTCTTAGCGATATAGCGTGTTATGTAAGCTGCTGAGCGGTCTACCTTACTTGAGTCCTTGCCTGAGAAGGCACCACCACCATGGCCACCTTTACCACCGTAAGTGTCTACAATAATCTTACGACCAGTCAGACCCGTGTCGCCATGAGGTCCACCAATCACGAACTTACCAGTTGGGTTGACAAGATACTTTATATCATCATTGAACAAAGCCAGTACTTTCTCTGATTTAATCTGTGCTTTCACACGTGGCATGAGAATCTCAAGTACGTCTTTGTGAATCTGTTCTACCATCTCTTTATCGGCCTTCAACTGTGCCTCACGTGAGTTGTCTGCTGGCTGAATAAAGTCGTCGTGCTGTGTAGAAACGACGATTGTGTCAATGCGCTGAGGGATGTTATCATCACTATACTCCACTGTCACCTGACTCTTTGAGTCTGGACGAAGGTAGGTCATGTGCTTACCTTCCTTACGGATGTCGGCTAATGTGGTCATAAGGAGGTGTGCTAAGTCGAGGGTTACAGGCATGTAATTGTCTGTCTCATTACATGCGTAACCGAACATCATACCTTGGTCTCCGGCTCCTTGGTTCTCTGTGTCGCCATTATCAACACCACGATTGATATCATCACTCTGCTCGTGAATAGCGGAGAGAACTCCACAGCTGTTACCATCAAACTGATACTCTGCTTTTGTATAACCTATCTTGTTGATTGTCTTACGGGCTATTGTCTGAAGGTCAACATATTCCTTAGACCTCACCTCACCCATGATTACCACCTGTCCTGTGGTGTTAAAGGTTTCTATAGCGCAACGTGCATCCTCGTCGTAAGCCAAGAACTGGTCGAGTAAAGCGTCGCTTATCTGGTCGGCAACTTTATCTGGGTGACCCTCAGATACTGATTCCGATGAAAACAAATATGCCATATCGTTATCTTATATTTTATGTTTGAAATTACTGTTAACTCTCTGTTTAAGTTTGCAAAGTTACTGCAACTTAGTGGGATAACAAAATAAATAGGTAAGATTTATGCTTTATTGGCGGGCGATTGATGGGTGTTGGGTGTTGAGTGTTAGGTGATGATGATTAGTTTTGGAGGGTGGTAGGTGTTGAGTGTTGGGTGTTGATGATTAGTGGGTGATGGTGAAAAGGGGTGATGATGTTTCTTTTCAAAAACGTTGTAAAAGGTGCGTTATTTGAGAAAATATTTGGAGTTTCGGTATTAATTAGGTATTTTTGTCGCATAATCTGCGACGATATGAGATATAAATCGTCGCATAAATGATAAGAGAGGATGATGTATATACACGAAAGAGACAATTGGACTGACTTTCGTTGGGACATTTCAAAGGTGGAACTACTTCAAGAAGAGGTATTCCGTAAACAAGGTTTACTTTGTGGAAGGTTGAGCTCGTTGGGTTTTGATAGCAAACTTCGTGCAATGGCTGAGAACCTGACAGCTGACATCGTGTATTCTTCCGAGGTTGAAGGTGTTCGTTTAAACGTGGAACAGGTGCGCTCTTCTATTGCAAGAAAGCTTGGAATTAAGAACGTAAAATATACTGCACCATCCCACTACATAGAGTCAGTTGTCAACGTAATGCTCGAAGCTATTCAGCATTATGACACACCTCTTAATAAAGAGAAACTGTGTGCTTGGCAGGCAGCGTTTTTTCCTTCTGGTTATAGTGAGGGTAGTCAGATAGAGGTTGGGCAGTATCGCACTAATGAGGAGTATATTGTCAGTGGTATGTTTGGGCGTGAGAAGATTCACTATATAGCTCCTTCACCAGACCGGATTGAGCTTGAGATGCAACAATTCCTTGCTTGGTTTGATAGAGAAGAGCCCGTAAGTAGTGTTATCCGTTCGGCTATTGCCCATTTTTGGTTTGTAAGTATCCATCCTTTTGAGGATGGAAACGGACGATTAGCACGTATTCTTTCAGACATGCTCTTGGCTCGTGGCGAGAAAAGTGAGTTCCGTTTCTATAATATTTCATCACAGATAAACAAAGACAAGAAGCACTACTACGACATTCTCGAGCGTATGCAGCGTGGCGATGGAGATATTACGGAGTGGTTAGTGTGGTATATGCAGAAACTGGTGGATGCGCTCGATGAAGCCGATTCTGCTGTCTCTACAATCTTAAACAAGAGTTTCTTCTGGCAGAAGGCATCGGCTGTTCCCATGACAGAACGGCAGACACAAGTGATCAATCTCTTCCTTGATGGCTATGAAGCTAAGATTAGTTCAAAGACATGGGCGGCGTTGGCAAAATGCTCGAAGGATACTGCTATCCGTGATATACAGGATTTGGTCGATAAGAATATACTCGTAGAAACAGTCCCGGGAGCTAAGAGACCAAGCTATTCTATCGTCTATGACGCAGAGGATTTGACGCAGTTCTTTACTGACGTGACCATAACGGAGGAAAAAGGAATCCCTTATCTCCACGCTTTATTCAAGGGGGCAAGACCTATACACGAGCGGGTGTTGAAGCTTGATGCCGACCGATATGAGAAGGGGGAACTGTCGTTGCGCGATTTGCTCAGTAAGTACTGCGCATATATGGTTGCAAACAATAGAGGATGATAAGTCGCTTTTCCGAGGGTGGAATAGGTTTTATGGAGGCTCGAAATGGCTGTTTGTGCGATGATCTTATCGGTGAGTTAAGTGAGTGTAGCATATTTTGAAAGGCGATAATAAGCGTCAATAACATGAAATGTGAAGCCACTTAATATCGCCTTTCAAGGTTTTGGGGAGTCTTAATCCTTATCTTCTATGATTTCTTTTCATGAAGAAAAATATTTTTTTTCATGAAAATAATTCGAAAGTTATCGTGTTGTAATGGTAAACACCTTTGTTTCGTGAGGTTGTAAGGTGCCTTGCCACGTCTTACGTTGGCGTGTTGTTTTATGCTCCCAGACGTCTCTGAAATTGTATTCTTTCGTGTTCCCAAGGATAGAAAGCGGCAACTGAATGCGCTGAGGAGTGTCAGAAGGATTCATGATGGCAAGCGCCTGACGGTTACCACTTAGTTGACGAAGGTAGACACGGCACTGTTCTGGGACGTCAACTCTGTGAGCTACTTCGCCAAGTGCGTCTTGGTTGATAGCTATTATTTCTTTGTTGAGTAGGATGCGACGTGTTTCTTCGTTCTCATGAAGGATGTCGTGGCTCATCGCCAAGGGTGAAGCAAACATACACCACATAGACATTTGGGTTTGATACTCCGTATATGTACAGCCAATACCACCCAAATCGCTTGATGGACCACCCTTTCCATCGAGGCCAACGACGAGCATGTCCATGTCGAGCCAGTGTCCTGGGCCTGCGTATTTATAAAGTGGTTCGGTCACGTTGATGATGTCGATGATACCCATACCACCCTGTTTCACGATGTCTTTCCACATGTCTCGCACGTCAAAGCTCACGCGCCAGAGCGAACCACCAGCCTGTCGTGCCCACTTCTCAGGGTTTAGTTGTCCCCATTCACAGACACCCAAGACAATCTTCCGACCTGAGTTCTGCAATGCATCAGCCATCTTTTTATAGCGTTCGTGGGCAACAGCGCTGTCAGAAGGAGCGTGACAGTAGTCGTATTTAAGGTAGTCAATCCCCCATTCGGCAAAGGTCTTGGCGTCTTGTTGCTCAAAACCATAACTTGCAGTATAGCCTGCACAAGTCAGCAAAGCGGCATCTGAGTAGATACCGAGGCGTAAACCTTTTGAGTGAACATAGTCGGCAAGGGCCTTCATGCCGCTTGGGAACTTCTCTGGATCGGGTAGGATGTTATTACGTTTGTCGCGTCCTCCCTGCCATGCGTCGTCTATGAAGATGTATTTATATCCTGCTTCTGCATAGCCGTCGGCTGCCATCTTGTTGGCAATCTGTCGTATCAGTTGTTCGTTGATATCCTCCTTATATTTGTTCCAAGTCATGAAACCCATTGGAGGGGTCAGTGCTAATGAGTCACGATTAGCCGCTGTTGTGTGTAAGGAGGTTAGGAGAGCGACTGCAAAAAACAATAGCAATCTACGGAATTTAGTTTGTTGATAGGTCATAAATATTATCAATTAGTAATGAGCATAAACCAAAAAATCCGCAGAAACATGATGAATCTGCGGATAATCTGTGTTGTCCCAGGCGGATTCGAACCACCACTGACAGAACCAAAAACTGTAGTGCTACCATTACACCATAGGACAATCGTGTGTGCAAAGGTAATGTTTTTTCGGTTAATGCCCAAATTTTACTGTATAATTTTGCGTCTTAATGTTGTTTGAAGAGCAAATATGCTGTGTTTCTATGGCTTTTGCGCTATATTTCTCGTCCCTTATTTGTATTTCATGACAGAATATACTATCTTTGTGACAAGCTATAGCTCAAACAGTTCTTACACCTCTTATTATATAAGCCTATGAAACCTATATCGGCAGTTGTTGTATTCTTATTTCTCATTTGCTCGGCAGTGTGGGCAAGTGTTGACGGTTATCACTGTGCAGAAACAGCAATAGTGCAAGACATGAATCAGGCTTTGTCGAAGACTCTTGCACAGAAGCGTGAGGCGTGGATAACGCCAGACACGATAGAAAACTATCGCCAACATTTGCAGATAGCTGCCCTAAGACGTCGCTCGGTTGTGTCGTATGCTTTGGGTGAAGACGCCCATTCGCTTTGCAGTAGACAGATGAAGTGGCGGTCTGGCAGTCGTTCGCTGAGGGTTCAGAGTTATGCTGATTGTTCCTTTGCAACGGTGTGGGGCTTGTCAGACCAGCGTTTGTCGTTTGCCTTCTTGATGTTATCATTGGGCTGGATGGCGGTGTCTATCGTTTATCTTCGTCGTCATCAAGCAGGTCGGTTGGTGTTGGGAAAGATGGTGTATGCCGCTTCCGATCGTAGTTTCCGTGACTGTCATGGAGAGAGGATAGCCTTTACGCCAATGCAACAACAGCTGATGGAGCTATTTATCAATGCGTCTAATCGCAAGTTGACAAAGGCTTTTATCTGTGAAACTCTTTGGCCTAAGAAACCCGACGCAAGCGAGACTCTTTACACACTTATCCGTCGTCTTAAACCTATAGTCAGCGAGCGTTGCGGATTAAAGATTGTTGCTGATAGGGGAGATGGCTACCGACTTACTTCTGATTTGGCCTCAAAGAAAGAGAAGGACTGTCTTTCTTAATGGAAAGAATGTCCCTTTTGCTTTATAAATCTTAAGCTTATTTTATAGGAGTATTATGCTTGGCAAGTTCTTGTTAGGTAGGTTCAGTTGTGCTTTCTACTTGTCTGTCGACCCTCAATTAGCTAATGTCAGCTAATTGTCAGTGTCCTTTTTTGTCCTAATAGGAGCTGAACTCTATCTTTGTAGCAAAAAACAAAGACTATGAGAAAAGGTTTATGGATGTTGTCATTATGCTTTCTTGCACTGCCTATTGGGGCACAGAACGAGAAAGAGAACGGTGAGAAAGCGAAGAGTGTAGTGATGAAAGAGGTGACGGTTGAGGCTGCACGAGTGACGAAAAAGGTTGATGGACTGTTGATTATACCGTCTGCTGCACAACGAGAAGCGTCAACAGACGGGTATAGTCTGCTTGCTAAGCTGTCGCTTCCACGCCTTAGAGTAGACGAGGTGATGCGTACTGTCACCCCTTTGATGAATGATGGTAGTGTGCAAATCAGACTGAATGGAACCTTAGCAAGCAAAGAAGACCTACTGTCATTGGACCCAAAACTTGTGAAAAACATCGATTTCATCGATAATCCGGGGGTTAGATATGGTGAAGGAATAGGCTATGTTATTGACATTCAGACAAGACGTAACACGACTGGTTATGTGCTTGGAGCTGATTTGTCGAACGCTGTTACAACACTGAATGGCGATAATACGGTCTATGCAAAGGTCAATCACAAACATTCAGAACTGTCTTTGACCTATAATTTCTTATATAATGACCATCGTGGTTTACGGTCTTTAGAGACGGCCGACTATACTTTGAATAATGGTAGTCATTATCTTGTTTCACGCAATCAGACCGCTGGTAGGAGTCGTCACTTTGGTAATCAATTTGAGATAAAATACTGTCTTGCAGACTCGGCTACCTATGTCTTTCAAGCGAGTCTATCAACGGACGGTAGCAACACACCCGGTAATTATGCTGATTACACATATCGAGACGGAGTGAGAGAACAGGCTTTTCGCACAATAGATGTGGCCAGTAGCTTCTCTCCTACGCTTGATCTCTATTTCTTCCATCAGCTTGGTAAGCATCAGAACATTACGGCTAACGTTGTTGGGGCAAGTATATATACGGATAAACAAGGGTATAACGGGGAAGGAGGAGCCTATGCGTATGATGTAAACGGTCGTACATGGTCGTTGCTGAGTGAAGCTATTTATGAGAATAAACTCAAGCCTTTCACCCTTTCTGCAGGTTTGGAACACTCGGTGTCGTTTACGAATAATGAATATACTGGCGATGTCTCTGCTCTTAACAAGATGCGGAGAGGAGAACTTTATCTATTCTCTGAGGTGAAAGGACGGTGGAAACGAATAGGCTATTCGGCAGGTGTAGGGCTTGCTAATAAGACCTATTCGCAAGAAAACTATAGCTTTAACTATTGGACTTTCCGTCCAAAACTCACGTTGAATTACGAGATTTTGACAGGATTAAATGCTCGTTACACCTTTGAAACCTATCGTCGTGTGTCTTCATACGCTATGGTGAGCGATGCAAAAATCAGAGAGAACAGTCGTGAATGGAAGGTTGGTAACCCTAATCTGCAACCTTCAAGGGTCATAAAGAATATTTTTGATATAAGTTATAATGGTAGTCGCATTAGCTGTGGGGCAAATATAGAGTACCGACGTGACCTTGGGAGCAATATGAGTGTGTATGAACGTACTCCGACGGATGAGTTCCTTTATTCGCAACAGAATGTCGGTAATATCATGATGATAGCTAATCAAAACTATGTGCGGTATGATGTCGTACCCGAACGGCTGTCTGTAACACTTTTTGGAGGTGTCTTTCGTTTCTTTAATGTGAGTAGTCTGTATTGTCATTACCTAACGAGTTACAACTATGGAGGTAATGTTGAAGCTTATCTTGGACGCTGGACACTCACGGGATATGCCGATAATGGCTGGAAATTTGTTGAAGGAGAGCATGAGGGAAGGAATGGTCCAGCAGTCTATTTTGGGGTTAGTTACAGGTGGAGTAGGTGTAGTCTGTCGCTCTTTATGCAGCATCCTTTCCAGCAACATCCCGCTATACAGCGTGGTAAAGTACTGAATGAAAACCTCCATAAAGAGTATATTTATCGCAGCAGAGACTTGGGTAATATGATAACGCTAAAGTTTAGTTGGAAGCTGTCAAGGGGTAAGAGTTATAAAGAAATAGAGAAGAAAGTACAGAACGAAGGGTATAAACAGACGGGAATCATGTAGGGTAATGATATTATTCGTCTGTGATAGTAGGGGAAAGTTCGCTTTTCTGTCCTTTGATTTATTATCGGAAGGGATTGAAAAGGGAGCTTTCCCCTTTCTTTTTATGGGTAGTCAATCATCTTGTTGATTGTGTTCAGCGAGCCAGAAAGATGTTATTTCCAAATTATTTTCACGTAAGAAAGAATTTATTTTCATGAAGAAAAATATTTTTTTTCATGATAATAATTATTTTTTTTCATGAAAATAATTCGAGACGGATAGGTCGAGAAGGTAAGTAAAAACGGATGGAGAGGAGCAAGAAAACTGATGATAAGGTGAGAATAAAGGGTATAAAAAAGAAAAAGGCAGACCCTTGGCCTGCCTAATTGTATCATGTATTTATATTTACAGATTACTTGTTCACAGCGTCTGAAAGGTCAGCACCAGCCTTGAACTTAGCAACCTTCTTAGCTGCAATCATAATCTTCTCCTTAGAACTTGGGTTGATACCCTCATGAGCAGGACGTTCAGTTGTAGAGAAGGTGCCAAAACCTACGAGTTGTACTTTATCACCAGCAGCGAGTGCATCCTTAATTGCTTCTGTAGTTGCGTCTAAAGCTTTCTTAGCAACAGCCTTGCTTACCTCAGCATTAGCTGCAATCTTCTCGATCAATTCCGTTTTGTTCATAATTTTGATTTATTTATTGATTAATTGTATGAGTGATTACAAGATCATGATGCAAATATACTTGATTACTTTTATAAATCAAATAAAATCAAGGGAAAAGTGTAGAAATTCATAAAAAATAGTCTTTATGTTGCTTGTTTTATGCTTAATAACGATAGAATTTAGTATTTTTGCATTGATAAATAATACGTTGTAAAGATTAAGACATCATTCAAATGCGAAATATACCCGTAATAACAAAGAATCTTCTTATCATCAATGTGCTGGTTTTTGTTGCCACATACGCTTTAAGAGGATTGAATATTGATTTGGATACCCTCCTTGGTTTACATTTCATTTTGGCTCCTGATTTCCGTGCTTGGCAGTTTGTTACGTATATGTTCATGCACGGTGGCGTAACTCATCTATTGATGAATATGTTCATGTTGTGGATGTTTGGCATGGTTGTAGAGAATGTTTGGGGTCCAAAGAAATTCCTTTTTTATTACATGGTCTGTGGTCTTGGCGCTGGTGTTTGCCAAGAGTTGGCACAGTATGGTACGTATGTAGTGGAGGGTTTGGCGCAGTATGAAACTTTGAGGATAGCTAATTCGATTATTCCTATGAGTGAGTATCTTAATATGATGAACACTGTAGGTGCCTCTGGAGCCATCTATGGCGTACTACTTGCCTTCGGTATGTTGTTCCCAGAAGAGCGTATGTTCATCATACCTATCCCTGTCCCTATTAAAGCAAAGTGGATTGTTATAGGCTCGGTAGTGGTTGAATTGTTCTCTGCTATTGGTACAAGCAATGATGGAGTGGCGCATTTGGCACACTTAGGGGGTATGCTCTTTGGTTTTATTCTTATCCGTTATTGGAAGAGACATCCGTATTCTGGCTATGGAGACTTCGGTATGAATAAGGGACATCAGTTCTTTGATCGTATGAAGGATTCGTGGGAACAACGTGGAGGTGCGACTCCTCATACGAATGCGAATGGTAGTAGGGAGTCTTGGACGGACGCTTCACACAATAATACTACGGATAGTAATAGTGATTGGGAGTACAATGCTCGTAAAAAACAACAGCAAGAAGAGGTCGATCGTATCTTGGATAAGATTCGTAAGAGTGGTTATGACAGTCTGACGAAAGAGGAGAAACAGAAGCTCTTTGATAGTAGTAAGAAATAAGGAAATCCCTCTGTTGCTGGTTGGTTGGGTGTTGATAAAATCTGAGAAGGATATATGGCAGCAAGGAATTAAGACGTGAGTAGATAGTAGGTCGTTATTGTTTGACGGTATAGTACTTACTTTATAGCTCTTTTGTGACTATTTATAGGATTGTTGAAAACTAAAGGAACCAATGGTAGTGAGTACCAGCGTGCTTGGTGTAGAGATGTTTAGCAAATTAAAGAAACTTACATATAGGGTTTTATTGATAGGTAATATCATCGTTATTCTATTGATGTTGTTTGTCGGAAATATAGGTATGTTTAATCCTGTTGATTACCCCTTGTTGGCTAATTTAGGACTGGGCTTTCCGATACTCCTTGTGTTTAATTTTGTATTCCTTGTTGTCTGGTGTTTTCTCCGATTACGTACTATTTGGTTGCCATTGTTAGGTTTCCTACTTTGTTATGGTCCTATCCGTACGTATTCACCATTTAATATTCCTGAAGATAAGCCACATGGCGCTATAAAAGTACTGTCGTATAACGTCTTTATGTTCTCTTCATGGAGCGAGCCAGATGCAAAGAAGAATCCGATTGTTGATTATATCGTTAAGAGTAAGGCTGATATTGTCTGTTTGCAAGAGGCACAAGCGACTTTAGATGACAAAGATCATATCTACTCAACACTGAAGAAACACTACCCATATTTCAAGTTGATGATTAAAAAAGCACCTGGTGCTGATTACATGGTATTGCTGAGTAAGTATCCTGTCCTTTGGCAAGATAGTATCCCATATGGCTCAAGTAGTAATCAGAGTGTGGCTTATATGCTTGATATTAAAGGGACTAATACGCTCGTTGTGAATAATCATTTCGAGAGTAATGGATTGAGTTCTGGCGACAAAGAAGGGTTTAAGACACTCGTAAAAGGCGAACTGAAGACGGGCGAAGCGAAAAGACAATCAGTCCATTTAATCACTAAGTTAGGCAACGTTTCGACACGTAGAGCACCGCAAGCGGAGACAGTTGCACGTTATGTTAAGAAATATCTTGATAAGAAAGTGCCTGTTATTCTTTGCGGAGACTTCAATGATAGTCCGTTAAGTTATACACATCGAACCATCGCAAAAGAACTGAATGACTGCTTTGTTGAGAGTGGAAACGGACCTGGAATAAGCTATCATAAAAGTGGGATGTACTTCCGTATTGACCATATCTTTTGTTCCGACGATTTCGAGTCGTATGGGGCAAAGGTCGACAATAGTGTGACTACTTCCGACCATTATCCCATCTATTGTTGGCTTAAATACCGCCCAAAACCTTAAAAAACACACATTTATAAGGTATAAATTTCCCAAAGTGTGAAAATTTGCTTATCTTTGCACGTCTATCAAGTGTAGCGAAACAATAATTAAAAACAATCAAATAAAATGCAAAACAAAGGATTAGTAATTTGCGTAGCCATTCTCTTGACGCTCGCAAGTATCTTCTACCTGTCATTTTCAGTAGCAACAAGCTACTATGATGGTATGGCAGCTACGATTAAAGACCCTATTGCGCGACAGGATTATAAGGATTCTGTAAAGTATTTGGGGCTCTACTCTTACCAGAAATGCCTTGAAACACAGATCGGTCTTGGTCTTGACTTGAAGGGCGGTATGAACGTTGTACTCGAGATTTCGGTACCTGATGTTGTTGATTTCTTGGCAGATCACAAGCAGGATGCTGCTTATCAGAAGGCTTTGGAAACAGCAAAGCAGGAAGAGATGCACAGTTCAAAGGACTTTATCTCTCTCTTTGTAGATGCTTTCCACAAGGTTGCTCCGGGTCATAAACTTGCTGAGATTTTCGCTACACAGCAGCTCAAAGGCAAGGTTAGCACACAGAGTACAGACGAAGAGGTTGAGAAAGCACTCCGTGAAGAGGTTGCTTCAGCCATCGATAACTCATACAATGTCGTTACAAATCGTATCGACCAGTATGGTGTTGTACAGCCAAATATCCAGAAGTTGGAAGGTCAGGAAGGTCGACTCATGGTTGAAATGCCTGGTATTCGTGAGCCAGAGCGTATGCGTAAGCTCCTCCAGGGTTCTGCTAACCTTGAGTTCTGGGAAACTTATAACAACCAAGAAATAACTCCTTATCTCAATCAGCTCGACCAGCGTTTGGCTAATGGTGAGACAAAGGTTGACACTGTTGCTACTGATTCTACTAAGAAAGTACAGGCAAAGGCTGCTACAACTCCAAAGTTCGCACTCAACAAGAACAATGCTGTAAAGGGCGAAGATGCTCAGATGGCAGCATTGAAGAAGATGCACCCATTGCTCTCTATGTTGCAGACTATTCCCGGTGACGCACTTAGCCTCGTCGGTTATGCAAGCGTTCGTGATACAGCTGCTATCAATAAGATGATTTATGGTTCACTTGCTAAGCAGATTTTGCCAAGCGACTTGAAGCTTCTTTGGAGCGCTAAGCCGGAAGAAGGACTTAATAAGAAGAACGTATATGGTCTTTATGCTTTGAAGGTTACTTCTTCTGATGGCCGTGCTCGCCTTGAGGGTGACGTTGTTACAACTGCTAAAGACGATTTTGATGAGCATGGTCGTCCAAGGGTTAGCATGACAATGAACTCTGAAGGTGCTCGTGAGTGGGCTGCTTTGACAAAGGCAAATGTAGGTAAGGCAATCGCAATCGTACTCGATGGCGTTGTTTACTCAGCCCCACGCGTTACCGGTGAGATTGCTGGTGGTCAGTCATCTATCTCTGGTAACTTCACTATTGAGGATACTAAGGACTTGGCTAACACATTGAAGTCAGGTCGTATGCCTGCTCCTGCGAAGATTGTACAGGAGGAAGTCGTAGGTCCTACACTTGGTGCACAGTCAATTGAGCAGGGTCTTATCTCTTTTGCTATTGCTTTCGTCCTCTTGATGCTTTACATGATTGTCATGTACAACTTCATTCCTGGTATGATGGCTAACCTTGCTTTGATAGCCAACCTCTTCTTCACGTTGGGTGTCTTAGCATCCTTCCAGTCGGCGTTGACTATGCCAGGTATTGCCGGTATCGTGTTGACCTTGGGTACAGCTGTGGATGCTAACGTGCTTATCTACGAGCGTATTAAGGAGGAGTTGAAACTTGGTAAGGGTATGAAGCAGGCTTTGAATGAGGGTTATGGAAATGCTTTCTCAGCTATCTTCGACTCTAACTTGACATCACTCATTACTGGTGTTATCCTTCTTGTGACTGGTACTGGTCCTATCCGTGGTTTCGCTACAACTTGGATTATTGGTATCGTTATCTCATTCTTCACTGCAGTATTCCTCACACGTCTTGTATTTGAGAACCGTGTAAGCAAGGATAAGTGGTTGAATCTGACTTTCACAACAGGCTTCTCTAAGAACTTCATGCAGGGTAAGAACTATCACTTCCTTAGCATGTATAAGACAACCTTCACTGTTTGGGGTGTTGCTGTCTTGGTATGTATCGTCAGCTTTGCTGTTCGTGGCTTGAGTCGCAGTATTGACTTCACTGGTGGTCGCAACTATGTTGTCACATTGAACAAGCCTACCCATGTAGAGGACGTTCGTAAAGTGATGCAAGGAGCCTTCGTAAATACTGTTGGTGAGAATGCTGGTAAGCCTGCTACAACAACTGTTATTGCATTGGGTACAGATGGTAAGACTGTTCGTGTATCAACCAACTACAATATTGATTCTAACAATCCTGCTGAGGATGACAAGGCTGAGACAATCCTTTACAATGCATTGAAGAAGGGTGGCTTTGTTAGTCAGGCAAGTGTACAGAACTTCAAGAACCCAGATATTCGTGAGGGTGGCTCTATTATTCAGAGTGCAAAGGTTGGTCCTTCAATCGCTAAGAGCATTACTTATAATGCTATTATGAGCGTATTGTTGGCTATCTTCTTCATCTTCTTGTATATCCTCTTGCGTTTCCGCAACATTGGTTTCTCTGTTGGTTCAATCGTTGGTTTGGTTCTCGATACCACAATCGTTATCGGTTGCTTCTCGTTGTGCTATGGTTGGATTGGTTTCTCACTTGAGATAGACCAGACCTTCATCGGTGCTATCTTGACCGTAATCGGTTATGATATCAACGATACCGTGGTTGTTTACGACCGTATCCGTGAGAACTTGGGTAAGCATAAGCATAATCTTGCAAAGGCTGATATCCAAAAGATCTTCAATGATTCTATCAACCAGACCCTCTCACGTACTATCAATACATCTGTATCAACATTGATCGTACTCGTGTCTATCTTCATCCTCGGTGGTGAGAGTATCCGTAGCTTCTCATTTGCAATGATTATCGGTATTATTATTGGTACTTTGAGTTCAATCTTCATTGCATCTCCTGTTGCTTACCTCGTATTGGGTAAGAAGATTGAGAAGCGTTCACACGAACTTGCAGAGGCACCTGTTGAGGCTTAATCAATAGATAGTCTGAACTAAGGTTTTACACCTTATTATATATAATAGCCCGTTATCAGCAATGATAGCGGGCTATTTTCGTCTTGTTAGAAAGCGCATTTTAGACTTTTAAGGATACTATTTCAAACTTATTAAAGGCCTATCTCAGAGGCGTGTCGGCCGTAAAGGAGGGGCGAGAGAGGGAGCGTTTTGTGTGTTCTATACGTTGACTTGCGAATTATTTTCATGAAAAAAAATATTTTTTGTCGTGAAAATAATTATTTATTGTCGTGAAAATAATTATTTCTCTTCATGAAAAGAAATCATAACAGTTGATGCTCAAGCCGCTTAAGGACCTTGAACGAAGTGTTTAAGCGGTTCTATAGGCTATGTTCTCAACGCTTATAATCGTCTTACATTGTTGGTTATCTTCTCTTATTATAACCCACATTACCATTGGTGCTTAGCCTTAACACGATAGGATAGGAGCATCAGCACCACTTTTGTTCGATGTCAGTAGGACTGTAGAAGATGGAAAGCAAGACTTATTATGGTGATTTATTGGTTTTTATTTTGCCGTTCATGCGGTTTGCACTACCTTTGTAGTCTAATTTAAAAAGATAGAATGAGCAAGAAACATATACTACTTATAAATGATATAGCAGGGTACGGAAAAGTCGCAACAGCGGCTATGCTCCCTATCTTATCATACTTAGGACACCCTGTTTACAACCTTCCTACGGCCTTGGTGTCCAACACCCTCGACTATGGTAAGTTCAATATCCTTGAGACAACAGACTATATTAAGGGCGTTTTCCCAGTATGGAAGGAGCTTGGCTTTAGTTTTGATGCCATTGCAACAGGCTTTATTGCTTCAGAGCGACAGGCTAAATTGGTAGCCGACTACTGTCGCGAACAGGCAGAACGAGGCACGACGATCTTCGTCGATCCTATCATGGGCGATGAAGGAAAACTCTATAATGGTGTGACGGCAGCTGCGATAAACTCCATGCGTGAGATGATTAGCGTAGCCGACCTTACTTTCCCTAATTACACAGAAGCCTGCTATCTTACGTCAAGTAAGTATGATGAGCAGGGAGTAAGCTTCGATGAAGCCAAGAGACTGCTTGATGGACTGCGCCTAATCGGTACGAAATCGGCCTTGATAACGTCTATCCTTGTTGATGGAACACCGTCTGTCGTAGGCTATAACCACGTGACAGATAAGTATTTCTCACTACCTTATACGGAGATACCCGTCCATTTCCCAGGCACAGGCGACATTTTCTCGGCTATTCTTATTGGTCATCTCTTGGATGGCGAACTACTCATTCCGAGCACGCAGAAGGCTATTGACGGTGTTTACAGGCTGATAGACCTCAATAAGGACAACTCGGATAAGAACAGGGGAATCCCTTTGGAGAAGTATCTTCAGGTATTGTAATAATAAGATATGAACTGGATTGACGGACTATTTAGCATCCCTTCTGCCCTACAAGCAGTTGTGGTCCTCTCACTTGTATGTACAGTGGGATTGGGATTAGGTAAGATTAGGATAGCAGGTATATCTCTTGGTATAGCCTTTGTGTTCTTCTTTGGTATCGCTGCGGGTAGCTTTGGACTGCAAGTAGACGAGCAGATGCTCAATTACTGTGAGACTTTCGGGTTGGTAATCTTTGTTTATACGCTCGGACTGAGCGTTGGTCCAACCTTCTTTGGGTCCTTCCGACATGAAGGAACCTTGTTTAATCTGTGGAGTTTAGGCGTTATCTTCTTAGGAACGATTATGTCTGTCGTCCTCTCCTACGCCATGAACGTACCGATGTCAAACATGGTTGGTATCCTTTGTGGTGCTACAACGAACACGCCAGCACTTGGTGCTGCACAGCAGGCATTGCAACATGCGGGGCATAGTGGTGGTCCTGCTGCCTTGGCAACAGCCGTTACTTATCCGTTGGGTGTGGTCGGTGTTATCTTTGCCATGATATTTCTCCGCAAGTTCTTTGTGAAGCCTTCCGACTTAGTAGTGCACTCTGGTGCAGAAGACGACCATACTTATATCGGACAATTTGTCGTTCTCAATCCAGCTATTAATGGTAAGTCAATAGCCGAAATAGCTCAGGGCACCCACCGCAAGTTTATCATCTCACGCATTTGGCGTGGTGAAGACGTGATTGTCCCAATGAGTTCAACGGTGTTGCAAACCAATGATAATCTCCTTGTAGCCACCAAACGTGATGAGGTATCAGCCATGGAAATACTCTTCGGACAGAAGGTCAACCGTGATTTGAACAAGGAGCAAGTCGATTGGAACCACCTTGACACAAAGGTGGAAAGCCGTGTTATCATCTTGTCAAACGGTGTGTTAAACGGAAAGAAGCTTGGACAACTTCATTTGCGCGATGCTTATAATGTCAATGTGAGCCGTGTTATCCGTGCAGATATCAAGCTATTGGCGACGCAAGACCTTGTCCTCCGTTATGGAGACCGCCTTACCTTAGTGGGTCAACCAGAGGCTATTGATCATGCAGAGAAGTTCCTTGGCAATTCAGTTAAGACCCTTAATGAGCCTAACCTCGCTGTTATTTTCCTCGGAATGGTGTTTGGTTTGGCCTTAGGAACAATCCCTATCAACCTGCCAGGTATGGAGTCTCCAATCCGATTGGGCATTGCTGGCGGTCCTATCATCATGGGTATATTGGCCGGAGCATTTGGTCCTCGATTGCACTTCATCGCTTATACCACACGTAGTGCGTCTCTTATGTTGCGTAAGTTAGGCTTGTCACTCTATCTTGCTTGCTTAGGCTTGGATGCAGGTAAAGACTTCCTCGCCACCGTCGTACGCCCAGAGGGCTTGTTGTGGATAGGCTTAGGCTTTGTACTCACCGTTGTTCCTGTAGTCATTGTAGGCTTAATAGCCTTGCGATTGAAGAAGTTTGATTTCGGAACTATCTGTGGTATCCTTTGCGGTTCGATGGCTAATCCGATGGCATTGGGCTATGCCAACGATACAGTCAAGGGCGAAACAAGTAATATTAGTTACGCTTCAGTCTACCCGTTGGGCATGTTTGCCAGGGTTATCATCGCACAGATATTGGTCATGTTCTTCGTTTGATAGGGGAGTGAAAGCGTCATGATTATCAGTTTGTCACACCTGACTATAGGCTATTCTGCGTCCCATCCCGTCATTACTGATATTGATTTAGCATTGAGGAGTGGGCAACTTTCATGCTTGATAGGGGAGAACGGCATTGGTAAGTCTACACTTCTGAAGACGCTTACAGGCTTTCTTCCTAAGTTAGGTGGCAATCTGTTGCTCGATGGACGTGACATACAATCCTATTCACAACGTGAGTTGGCACGAGAGGTGAGCATTGTCTTGACGCAAAAACCAGATGTTCAAAACCTCACGATAGAGGAGATAATAGGCTTGGGAAGGTCGCCTTACACTGGTTTCTTTGGTCGGTTACGTGCTGAAGACCGCTTGGTTGTTGAGGACGCAATCGCTGCGATGGGGATTGAAAAGCTCAAAGGGAGAATGATACAGACCCTGTCTGATGGCGAAAGGCAGAAGGTGATGATTGCGAAAGCACTCGCTCAAGAGACGTCAGTCATCTTACTTGATGAGCCAACAGCCTTCCTCGATTTCCCTTCTAAGGCCGAAACCTTTCAGACATTACGGCGAATGGCACACGAGAGGGATAAGCTCATCCTCCTTTCTACTCATGACTTAGAACTTGCAGTACGCTTTGCAGACTGTTTGTTGGAGGTGAGAGAGGGACGTCTTAGGGAGGTTTCTGCAGCCGATGTGAAGGCTTCTATGCAGACAATTATGAACAGTTAAGACTTGTAGATACTATTATTTCGCATACTGCCCCAACCTTATTCGTAATAAAAACAACATTAAATAAAATAGAAAGAACTTATGAGAAAGAATGTATGGATAGCTCCTATCGTCCTTTTATTGGCTTTGCTCTTGAATAGTTGTGGTACACAACAGAAGGCTACAGCGCCTGTAGCGACTCCTGTCGTTAGAGACACAGTGGTCGCAGTTGAGCCTTTGAAGGATGTTATTAGTATTGCTGAGGCTTTGGATATGTATCAGAATCCAAGTAAGGTAGATGCCATCACGAAGAAATATGGCTACAAGTTGAAGACGAACTATGAGGTTTATCGACTTGATAAGTTCACTAAGATGTACTATAAGAACTGTGCTCTTGCAAAGCTTCTAACGGCTGATAAGTATGAAGACTATCCAAAGCCAATGCGCAAGGGTGTGTCCAGTTACGTTGCTTTTAAGGATGGTGCTATCATCATAGCAGTGTTCAATCAGCCCGCATACGACAATCTTGTAGCTCAGGTTAAGGCTGCCGGATTTACCTTGGATATGCCTGGTAGCGAAGATATCTATACCAATGGCAGTCGTACTATCGCCTGTTATAAGGATGGCAAGAGTGTGAGAATCCAATAAGCTAACCTTTGTTTGCCGTGCTATTCATACTTTTTAGCACAACCCATAACCCTCTCTTTCTCTCTCTCCAACCCCGTATTTGTTGGTAGAGCGACGTAAGAGAGGGTTTTCTTATCACTTTTCTTGTTGTTTTATTTGCTTTTCTCAGTAACAAAGACTATATTTGCTGTCTTAATACTAAGGAAATCTAACTAAATGAAACACCTACTACTAAGCTGCCTATTGGGCCTTTTTAGCCTCACGTCTACAGCACAACAGCCTTTAGAATGGGACGAACTGTTAGAGGAACTCTATGCGACAAATGACGAGAATAGGGACGCATGGGAGGATGACTACGACGTCTTAGCCGACCTTGCAGCACATCCTTTGAATCTAAATACGGCAAGTAGGGAAGAACTTGCACGTATCCCGTTCCTCACAGCAGAACAGATAGAGGACCTACAAGCCTACGTCTATCAATATCATGGTATGCAGTCGTTGGGCGAATTGGCTATGATTGAGTCCTTAGATGCTCTCCGTCGTCAGCTTCTCCCTTATTTTGTCTATGTCTCACCAGTTGAGGAACAACGCAAATTCCCCTCCCTTAAAGCCATTGCTAAGGGTGGGAAGCACTGCTTCTTATTGACTGCGAATGTTCCGTTCTACCAACGAGAAGGCGACCGGCAAGGCTATCTTGGCTATCCCTATACCCATTCCTTCCGTTATTCTTTCCGTTATAGCGATTATGTTCAGGCTGGATTGGTGGGTGCACAAGATGCTGGCGAACCCTTCTTGGCGCATGGTAATGGCCTTGGATACGACCATTATAGCTTTTACTTACTGTTGAGAAAGATGGGACGGGTGAAGGCTTTGGCTATAGGACGCTATAAAGTGAGCTTCGGACAAGGACTTGTTATCAACAACTCCTTAGGTTTTGGGAAGCTTGCTATGCTCTCCATGTTAGGCAGACAAGCTACGGCTATTCGGGCACACTCCTCCCGCTCGGCTGCTAACTATCTGCAGGGAGCTGCTTCAACAATAGAGATTGCAAAGCACCTCAACCTCACCACCTTCCTTTCCTACCGTAGTATAGATGCCACACTGACTGACGATGGGACTATCAAGACCATCCTTAAAACAGGTTATCACCGTACTTTGCGTGAAATAAGCCGTAAAGATGCAGCTTCCCAATTAGCTGCTGGCGCACACGTCGGTTGGTCGTCTGGTGCACTTAGCCTCAGTTTGTCAGGCGTTTATAGCCGTTTTAATAAGGATTTAACCCCTAATACGTCTTTATATTACCGTCATTACGCCCCCGCAGGTAATGACTTTTGGAACGTAAGTGTCGATTATAGCTATCAACACCCACGTTGGGCGTTGACTGGGGAGACGGCAATAGATGGTAAGGGACACATAGCTACGGTGAATAACCTTTCTTTTCAAGCCGCTCATAACCTGTCGCTTCTTGCTGTGCAACGCTATTATGACTATCAGTACACTGCCCTCTTCGCTCGTAGCTTTGGTGATAACGGAACGGTTCAGAACGAGAGTGGCTTGCTCATCGGTGCTAACTGGGGGCTAACTCGTGGTTTGTCGCTCATGGCTTACACTGATTTCGCCTATTTCTCACACCCTCGTTTTGGTGCACATACAGCCAGTAAGGCGTGGGATAATCTACTGATGCTTACTTATAGTCGGCAACGTTGGTCGCTCTTGGCCCGTTATCGCCTTCGAATACGTGGGAGAGACAATGCTGATAAGACGATGCTTCTAAACGAGGTGGCGCAGCGTGGGCGTCTTGCCTTGACCTATTCTGCAGCTTCTTTAGCCTGTAAGAGTCAGTTGGATGTCGCTACAAGCAGTAGTGTAAAGCGTAGTATCGGCTATATGGTGAGTGAGTCAGGAACATGGAAACCCCTTTCATGGCTCACGCTGAATGGTATGATTGGTTATTTCCAAACGACAGATTTCGCCTCACGTATCTATGTTTACGAGCGTGGTCCACTCTATTCTTTTAGTTTTCCTGCCTTCTTTGGTAAGGGTATGCACTATAGTCTGTTTGCTCGGGCAGACTTATCGAGCCGTCTTATGATTATTCTTCGCAGTTCAACCACGCATTATTTCGACCGTGATCACATATCTTCTGGACTTCAGCAAGTCAACTCCTCAACGCTAAGTGGACTCGATATTCAATTGCGTTGGCGGTTTTAGGTGTTGATACTTGCTGTGGTTACGATTTATGGGGACGATAGTGTAGGGCGTTATTCACCAAAAGCTTCATAGTTTCCCATCCATAAGAGCATTGGAAAATGGCGTCGGTAACGATAAAGAGAGAAGTCACCTTTGTCGTCAAATGCCGTAAAATCGAATTGATGTGTGGCTTGATACTTTGCAGTAGAATTGTGTTCTTCAACGTAGATGTTCGTCAAACAGGGTTGTCCATCAGACATATTGATAAGGAGTTGATAGTAATATTTGTATCCTTGTCCACCCTCATAACTCAGTTCTATACCCTCTTTTCCTGTCCTAATATCCTCAAAACTTAGCATTGTATCCGCCTCCGTGTTACGGATAACATTGCTATAAACCCATCTTTTTCCCTTGTATTCAATGGCAAGAAGACGGTCGGTAAAGATCGAATCTGTGATGCTGTCTATGCTTGTCGTCATTGTTATTGGAGACAAAATAGCGGCATTCATCCCCCTGAAAGATGCTTCACCCGTCTTCACATAGAAGTTAGATATCTTAAAACCTTTCCATGTATAAAATCCCTTCCAGCGGTTTGGTGTAGGACAACTAAGCGTTATGGTGTTATTCGTAAAGCTTGTCAGGTGTTGAATTGGCTTCCCATAATATTCCATAACCGTATCAGCATCGACATCATATCCGTCCTCTATCAGTGGATTATCTGCCTTTTTGCTTGTCTTTGTGGTATCGGCAGAAAGGTTGCAAGCCATGCAACTAACAGCAAACAGCGTAAATAATAAAAAGTAGAAACCCTTTCTTCTCATATTCCTAACCCTCTTTTGTTTTATTCTTAACCATCGATTCTATTCTTTCCTATGGTTGCAAAAGTAATTAAAAGTACCGATATAAACAAGTCGAGACCATGCTTGCCGAATTATTTTCATGAAAAAAAATATTTTTTGTCGTGAAAATAAATATTTATCTTCATGAAAATAAATTCTTCTTGTCATGAAAATAATTCGCAGGAGAGAATTGTTGTGCTATTGATCTACCTTCTTTTTGATAAGTAGACACATACAATTTGGTGATAATAAAAGGTGTTTTCTGTCTTTTGTTATCCTTTTTTTATCTATATTTGCAGATGAAAGCAATACTATATACGACATGAAACAAGTCAGTAAGATAATTCTTTGTTTGCTCTGTGTGGCAATGGCGTTGGCAGGTTGCCGTGATAAGGTGCGGTCAAAAGCCGATGCAGCCGACCCTCAAGCCGCAGTAAGGCAGTCAATGAAGCGTATATCAAAGGTGGAAAAACAAGGAGATATGCATCAATATGATGTTGCTGACCAGCAGCGAATAACTGATTTCATTCCCAAAGGTTATAAACTCTTTGAGAAGATATCGGGTGATTTAAACAAAGATGGGCTTGAAGACTGTGTGTTAATCATCAAGGCAACACGCAAGGATGGCTTCGTAAAAAACAGTTTTGATAAAGTGGTAGACCGTAACCGTAGGGGAATTATCATACTGTTTACCGAGAAAAATGGTTATAAACTTGCGTCGAAGAATTACAATTGCTTCTCATCAGAGAATGAAGATGGAGGTAATTATTTTTCTCCAGAACTGTGGGTAGAGGAGAGAAAAGGGAATCTTTATTTGCGTTATTGTCATGGTCGGTATGGTTATTGGGAGTATTGTTTCCGTTATCAGAACTCAGATTTTATGCTTATAGGCTATGAAGTGTCTCATGATCGTGGACCAGTAGTCTTATTTAAAACGAGCATCAACTTTCTTACAGGCATCGTATATGATGATGAGAATATTAATGCTGACAAGTATGATGCAGATTCTGATGATGACTCAGAAATAGATGAAGTGTTCAAGAGGACTGTCGTTAAGTTGAAGAAAAAGCCATTAATGAAACTCTCGGAAATAGAAGATTTCGACGAACTAAGGTTTGAATAGTTATCTTAAACAAAGGGATTACGAATAAAAGAGTTTATATGTTGTCGTTTTGTTCTTAGTTTTAGAAAAGGTTCCTTTTATCGCTTTTGGTAAATAAAACGCGTTGAATATGTTGGTTTTAAGGGCTGTGTAGAGTTATCGAGCGCTTGCCTTTAAAACATATAGAGCGTAAGAATCGGCTCAAAATACCATTCCTTCTACTCGTTTTTAGGTTCGCCTTCAACGTTAAGTGGACTTGTATTCAATTGCGTTGGCGGTTTTAATTGTTGAAAGGTGATGTGAGTATGACTGATAAAGGGATGAGTGTAGGGCGTTATTCACCAAAGGCTTCATAGTTTCCCATCCGTAAGAGCATTGGGAAATGGCGTCGGTAACGATAAAGAGAGAAGTCACCTTCGTCGTCAAACGGCGTAAAATCGAATTGATGTGTGGCTTGATACTTTGCAGTAGAATTGTATTCGTCAACGTAGATGTTCGTCAAACAGGGTTGTCCATCAGACATATTGATAAGGAGTAGATAGTCATATTTGTATCCTTGTCCAGCCACATAACTCAGTTCTATACCCTCTTTTCCTGTCCTAATCTCCTCAAAACTTAGCATTGTATCCGCCTCCGTGTTACGGATAACATTGCTATAAACCCATCGTCTTCCCTTGTATTCAATGGCAAGAAGACGGTCGGTAAAAATCGAATCTGTGATGCTGTCTATGCTTGTCGTCATCGTTATCGGAGACAAAATTGCGGCATTCATTCCCTTGAAAGATGCTTCACCCGTCTTCACATAGAAGTTAGATATCTTAAAGCCCTTCCATGTATAAAAGCCCTTCCAGCGGTTTGGTGTAGGACAACTAAGCGTTATGGTGTTATTCGTAAAGCTTGTCAGGTGTTGAATTGGCTTCCCATAATATTCCATAACCGTATCAGCATCGAGATCATATCCGTCCTCTATCAGTGGATTATCAGCCTTTTTACTTGTTTTTGTGGTATCGGCAGAAAGGTTGCAAGCCATGCAATTAACAGCAAACAGCGTGGATAATAAAAAGTTGAAAGTCTTATTTCTCATATTACTAACCCTCTTTTGTTTTATAATTAACTATCGATTCTATCCTTTCCTACGGTTGCAAAAGTAATTAAAAGTACCGACATAAACAAGTAAGAACCATGCTTGCCGAATTATTTACGCAGAAGGATAGTTCAAGGAGATATTTGTTGGTATGGTGTACAAGTTTCTATTTGTTGGTAAGACCTCTTATCTCCCTATCAAAATCAGAGTCTATTTTTTGTGTCTTATTGAATATATCATATTCATTTTCAGCCTTTTCTTTAGCTTGTAATGCTGAAATATGACCTTTGTCAGGCAGGATTTTATATTGACGGAAAGTAAGGAAAGCATCAACACTCTTAGCGAAATCAGACATCGTGAATGTATTCTCTCGTTCAACTAAATCCTCAATATAATCAAAGAATCCTGTGACAGCTCTCTCTAATTGTCTTATTTGAATCTCAGATAAGTAGTTTTTGGCTATTGTAACATCTGATTTCAGTATTCGTCCATTTGGAGAATTTTTCCAAGTTGTTAGTCCCATGTGTTCTTGGTTGTGGTCGGCTTTTGTGTATATAATCTCAGCTGCAGTCTGTCCTGTGATTGCATAGTGGAAACGATTTTGTATCATGGAATAAAACTCTCGTGTTGTTGGCGCTTGTTTGTCATAGTCTGTGCTACATTCTGCATAGATATCTGTTATCTGTTGCCAAATACGTCGTTCGCTTGCGCGGATAGAACGAACACGTTCTAAGAGTTCTTTGAAATAGTCTTTTCCGAAAATCTCCTTTCCTTGTTTGAGGCGTTCATCATCTAATATAAACCCTTTATGGATATATTCTTTTAATATACCAGTTGCCCATTTGCGGAAATTAGTTGCCTTAATAGAATTTACACGATAACCAACAGAGATGATTGCGTCAAGATTATAGAATGTCAATTCTCTATTAACGTTACGTTTTCCTTCTTTTTGAACTACCGAGAATTTCTCGGTAGTTGATATTTCGCTTAATTCTCCTTCCTTGAAAATATTTCTCAGGTGTAGCCCTACATTATCTACAGTACAATCAAAAAGCTGTGATATAGCTTTTTGTGTCATCCATAAAGTTTCATCCTTGACAAGTACTTGTACGTTTTCACCACCTTCAGGACTATTGTATAGTAGGAATTGTATTTCGTTGTTCATTTATTTATACGCTGCTAATGGTTATATTTTTCTATTACAAAAATAAGAATTTGAGGTTAAAAAAACAAGTATTCAGTATTATTCTTTTAGATATTAAATCACAATTTGAATTATAAGAGGGTATTGTATAAAGAATTTTAAGTTTTGCGTATAAGCCTCGAGCGTTTGCCTTTAAAACATATAAAGTGCAAGAATCGGCTCAAAATACTATTCTTTTTACTTGTCTTTAGGCTTACGATGAGCCGATAATTCGCTTTTTATTGCTATATTTGCACCGATTAAGGTTTGTAAGTCATGAATGAATCAAGAGATATATTGCAATATCTGCATTATCATCCACTCTCTTCTCGTGGTGATATTACTACAGGAACGGCTTTCAAAGGTAGTGATGCGACTTTGAAACGTATGATAGCAGCAGGCATTAAGGCAGGTGATATCGTGGCAGAAGGAAAGGCACGTGCTACTCGTTATAGGCTTTCTCCCCAAGCTCAGTTGCTGATGCCACTCAATCTTGATACTTATTTCGCGCTTGAAGTGGATGAACGACAAGTGCAAAGCAGTTATAATTTTGAGCTAATTAATGGTCTACTTGCAGAAACAAGACTTTTCTCTGACAAAGACCAGGTCGACCTTGATGCATTACAAGAAGAATTTCGGCAGCATATCAGTGAGTTGACTGATAATGAGTATCGTAAGGAGATGGAGCGATTAGGAATTGACCTTAGTTGGAAATCTTCACAAATAGAAGGTAACACATATACTTTGCTTGAAACAGAACGTTTGCTCCGTGAGAGCAAGACAGCTGAAGGTAAGTCGAAAGAAGAGGCTGTGATGCTACTCAATCATAAGGATGCTTTGAGCTTTGTCCTTGACAACCCAGACTATCTAAAGGAACTAACGGTTAGTCATATAGAGGATATTCACCAATTACTAACAAAGGATCTCTCTATAGATAAAGGTCTTCGTCGTCATCGTGTGGGCATTACAGGTACTAATTACCACCCTTTAGATAATGAATTCCAAATCCGTGAGGCTATGAGAGAAGCCTGTGAACTAATCAATAGTAAGTCTAATATCTTTGAGAAAGCCCTACTCACACTCGTACTTCTGTCTTATATTCAACCCTTCTCAGATGGGAATAAGCGCACAGCACGTATTACGAGTAATGCAATACTTATTGCTAATGACTATTGTCCACTTAGTTTTCGTTCTGTAGACTCAATAGACTACAAGAAAGCTATGCTTATCTTTTATGAGCAAAATAACCTTTATGCTTTTAAGCAAATATTCATGGAACAGTTTGAGTTTGCCGTAAAGGAGTATTTCTAATATGTAATATGTATGTGTCTTTGGACTTTCAATTACTGTCTATGAGATGTAAAGGTGAGAAGGAGAGCAGAGTTTAGTTTGAAAGTGAGAGATTTCTTTTCTTCAAACTACGATGTAAACAAAAAGAGTCAGCGAACTTAGCGTATTATTCTAAGGTATTGAAACTTAATAAAAAAGGCAATTATAACGTGTGGAGATGCACACATTATAATTGCCTTTTAAGGTTATTTGAAAAAAGCCGATTAGGCTTATCTTATCCCACCTGACTACCTGGCTTCACCTCACCCATAGTTGTTGTTACGGAGAGGGAACCATCGAAGTTAACGGCAGAGAGTATCATTCCTTGGCTCTCGATGCCCATCATCTTACGAGGAGCAAAGTTTGCAACGAAAAGAACGTCCTTACCAGTGAGCTGCTCTGGCTCGTAGTAGGCAGCAATACCACTAAGAATCGTGCGCTCAACACCCGAACCATCGTCGATAGTGAACTGCAAGAGCTTCTTACTCTTCTTCACCTTCTCGCATTTAATGATATGTCCTACACGGATATCAAGTTTCTCGAAATCCTCAAAAGGAACATCTTTCTTGATAGGTTCAGCCTTGTAGGAAGCGGCTTTGTTAGCCTTCTTAGTCTCTTCCAACTTACGCAACTGCGCCTCGATGGCCTCATCGTCAATCTTGTCAAAGAGTAGTTCTGGTTTAGCCAACTGCTTTCCAGCTGGGAGGAGATCGGTAGAACCGAGTTCACTCCAGTTATACTCCGTCATGTTAATCATCTCACGAAGTTTCTTACTACTAAATGGCAAGAATGGTTCGAAGGCAATACTGAGGTTGGCAACGAGCTGAAGCGAGATGTAGAGAATCGTCTCCACACGCTTAGGGTCGGTCTTCCAAAGCTTCCAAGGTTCTGTCTCAGCGATGTATTTATTACCGATGCGGGCGAGGTTCATAGCCTCCTTCTGTGCCTCACGGAACTTAAAGATTTCAAGATAAGCCTCAACCTTCTCCTTGACATCCTTAAACTCTTGTATTGTCTGGCGGTCAATCTCCTCTAACTCACCACAGGCAGGAACCACACCGTTCCAATACTTCTTTGTTAACTGTAGTGCACGGTTTACGAAATTACCGTAGACAGCAACGAGTTCAGAGTTGTTGCGCTCTTGAAAGTCTTTCCATGTAAAGTTGTTATCTTTGGTCTCTGGTGCGTTAGCAGTCAGTACATAACGTAGTACATCCTGCTTTCCTTCAAAGTCACGGAGGTATTCGTGGAGCCATACCGCCCAGTTTTTACTTGTAGAAATCTTATTATCTTCGAGGTTAAGGAACTCGTTGGCGGGTACGTTATCAGGTAAGATATAGTCGCCATGAGTCTTTAGCATGGTTGGGAAGATGATACAATGGAAGACGATATTATCTTTTCCAATGAAATGAACGAGACGTGTCTCTGGGTCTTGCCACCATTTCTGCCATGTACCGAAATGCTCTGGATCTTTCTCGCAAAGCTCCTTCGTGTTTGATATATAGCCAATTGGCGCATCGAACCATACGTAAAGAACCTTACCCTCAGCACCCTGTACAGGAACAGGAATACCCCAATCGAGGTCGCGGGTCATAGCACGTGGCTGCAAATCCATGTCTAACCAGCTCTTACACTGCCCATAAACGTTTGGTCGCCACTCCTTGTGATCCGTCAATATCCACTGCTTCAGCCACTCTTGATAGTCATTCAGAGGGAGGTACCAGTTCTTTGTACGCTTGATGACAGGCTGTGAACCTGAGATAGTAGAGTGTGGATTCTTCAGTTCCATAGGGCTTAAGTCACTGCCACACTTCTCACATTGGTCGCCGTATGCATTTGGATTACCACAGTGAGGGCACTCACCCATGATATAGCGGTCGGCAAGGAACTGGTGAGCCTCCTCATCATAGTACTGCTCACTCTCCTGTTCAACGAGCTTGCCATCATCGTATAGCTTACGGAAGAAGTCTGAAGCGAACTTATTGTGCGTCTCGCTTGTAGTGCGACTGTAGATGTCGAAGGAGATACCAAACTCCTCAAACGAGTCTTTAATGAGCTTATGATAACGGTCACATACGTCCTGTGGGGTGATACCTTCCTTCTTAGCACGGATGGTGATAGGCACTCCATGCTCGTCACTACCACAGATGAAAGCTACTTCACGGTTCTTCAATCGGAGGTAGCGTACGTAGATGTCAGCTGGAACATACACTCCGGCAAGGTGTCCTATATGCACACCACCATTCGCATAAGGCAATGCGGCCGTCACAGTAGTACGCTTGAATTTCTTTTCTTCCATATCTGTTTGATTGTTGTTTTATACGTGCAAAGTTACTGTAAATAAGGTAAACGACAAAAGAAATATAGATAAAAGCCAATAGTTAGTTCTCTTGTTACCGTGATTTTATTTACCTTTGCACTCGTTTTAAGTATTTATAAGAATGACTCAGGATAACAATTGCAGTAATGCAGCACACCATAAGCTTAGCTTGGTGGGTGTTCTTGTGACCTTAGGTATCGTGTTTGGCGATATTGGTACGTCTCCTTTGTATGTGATGAAGGCTATTGTCAGGGCAGGAAACCCTGTCAATGCAGAGTATATCATTGGTGCTGTATCATGTATTATATGGACTTTAACTCTCCAGACAACCGTTAAGTATGTCTTAATAGCCCTTCGTGCAGACAATAAAGGGGAGGGTGGAATACTCGCTCTGTATGCTTTAATACGTCGACATAGTCGTAAGTGGTTTTATCTCTTAGCCATTGTCGGAGCCAGTACACTGATAGCTGATGGTGTCATAACCCCTTCTATCACTGTACTCTCTGCTATTGAAGGATTAAAAGTATATGAGCCAGAGACCCCCGTAGTGCCTATTGCCCTTTGTATTGTTACGATATTGTTCTTTATTCAACAATTCGGAACAAACATGATCGGTAAGTTGTTTGGTCCATTGATGTTCGTATGGTTCTCTATGTTAGGCGTATTAGGAGCCATGCATGTCGGTGATTATATCCCTATTCTGCAAGCTTTCAATCCCTTATATGCCATTCGTTTGCTGACGAGCAACCCTGAGTGGTTCTTAATCTTGGGTGCAGTGTTCCTCTGTACGACTGGTGCTGAGGCCTTATATTCCGACTTAGGGCATTGTGGAATTAATAACATCCGCACGAGTTGGGCCTTTGTTAAGGTCATGTTAATCCTCAACTATCTTGGTCAAGGGGCTTGGATAATTGCGCATGCTAATAGTCTTCCTGCAGGAACGAACCCTTTTTATGCCATCATGCCCCACGGCATGCTCTTTTTCGGTATCGTCATGGCAACGATAGCAGCCATCATTGCGAGTCAAGCATTGATTAGTGGGTCGTTTACTATCTTCAGTGAAGCAATGAACTTGAAGTTTTGGCCACGTCAGAAGATTAAGTATCCGACCGATGTTAAGGGACAACTTTATATCCCATTTGTCAATATGTCGCTCTTTATCTTATGTGTGATTGTGATACTTTTCTTCAAGAGTTCGGAACGAATGGAGGCTGCTTACGGCTTGTCAATCACGATAACCATGCTCATGACCACCTTCCTCTTGAGTGCTTATCTTACTATTCGTCGGGTAAATCGTTGGCTAACACTCCTGTTCCTTATCGTCTTTGTCGGTTTGGAGAGTATCTTCTTCGTCGCAAACATGGCAAAGTTTATGAATGGAGGTTGGGTAACCATGCTTCTTGCCAGTGTGATGATAGCAATCATGTATGTGTGGTATAATGCCACAACCATTCGTAATTCGCAGATACAGATACGTGATGTTCGTGAATCGTTCAGTATTATTTCCGATATTAAGAACGATGAGTCAATCCCTAAGTATGCGACAAATATTGTCTATCTAACCAAGCTTGGGGGTAAATACGACATCGAACAGAAGATTCTCTATTCAATCATTAACAAGCATCCAATGCGTGCTGACCATTATTTCTTGCTGCATATAGACTATCAAGACAGTCCTTCAACACTGGAATATGACGTCACCACACTTGTTCCCGATACTCTTTACCGTATCAACCTACGGTTAGGATTCCGCATCCATCCACTTGTCAATCGTTATTTCAGGCAGATAATAGAGGATATGGTGGCTAAGGATGGCTTCTCACTTGCGTCGTCTTATCCGTCATTGGCTAAGCATAATGTGATGGGAAACTTTGTCTTCGTACTTATTAATAGGATTTACTCTGCCTTCACTTCTTTCTCTTTTAAGGAGCGACTCATTATGGATGCCTATGAATGGATAGACCATTTGAAGTTGAGCATGAACCGCTCTTTAGGTCTGAACACAAGTAATGTGCTGATAGAGAATGTGCCGCTAACAGTGAAGGTACATACAAAGAAGGGTGGAGACGGTATTCCAAGGGTTGAAAGAATAGAAGAAGAGGAGGAGTAGAGAGCCCCGATACTTATAAAGGAGTATCGAAACTCATTCGTCTCTGAGTGATAGGATGAGTGAACTCAAGGTACTCTGCGTGTAGCCAAAGGCGTTCAGCTCGCTGTCCGTAGAGGTTGTCTCCTATGATAGGGGTGCCCAATCCGTCTGGATGAGCACAATGAACGCGCAGCTGGTGGGTACGACCAGTCAGCGGATAGAGTTCAATCTTCACTACTTTCAATGTTTCTTTTCCGTATGTTGTCTTACCGATAAGGCGATACTCGGTGATAGCTGGCTTCCCATTAGTCCTATCAACACGCTGCCGAGGACGGTCGTCTGGGTCGGGAGAGAGCGGGATGTCTATCCGTCCCTCTGCTGGTAACTGCTTTTCGAGGACAGAGAGAGGAAGCAAAGCAACATACTTCTTCTTGACAGTTCGCCTAATAAACTGTGCTTGCAAAGCCTTGTGAACTTCAGAAGTACGTGCAACAACGAGTAAACCACTTGTTGCCATGTCTAATCGATGTACCATGAACGCATCGCTCTTACCCTTCCATCGCTCGCAAAGAATACTATAAATGGATGCTTGATTGCCTTTTCCAGGAACAGAAAGTAAGCCCGACGGTTTGACAACTACTGCAAAATAATCGTCTTCGTAGAGTATTTTTAGTCTTTCAGAAAGAGCTAATTCGGTTTCATAATCTGTCCTATTGCAATCCTTATCGTCAACGTCTATCCCTTCCAACATCCACTTCAAGATCGGTTTACACTTTCCATTACAAGCAGGATAGTAGTTTCCATGCTGTCTTATCTCGGTTTTTGGCGATGGTCCCCACCAAAACATTGCCATGCTAATAGGCTTATAACCATGAAGAAAGGCATATTGTAAGAGCTTTGGTTCACAGCATTCTCCTGCGCCAGAGGGCGGGAGTAGTGAGGGAGCAAGACACGCTTGGGCTGCTCGTTCAGTAGCGGTTTCGTTTGTGACATAGGCCGCCTTCGTGCGAGCAGGACTATTTTTTAGATAGTAATCACGGAAGATATCGAGTAAGTTCTTACGTTCTCCGCGTGCATTGAGTAGTGAGAACTGAGAGAAAAGCCAACGTTGTAGCCTATCAGATTTCATCTTGCGCTCTCGCTTCCATGCATTTATCTGTTCTTGATAGGAGTCTACAATAGCCTGTGCAGCGGTAATCTGCTCAGTATAAGCCTTTTTCTTACGTTGCAATTCGGCTTTAAGAAACTGGCTCTGACGTGTCATCTCGTTTCGTTCTGCCTCTGAAATAAAAGCCTCCTTACGGCGTTTGTCACGTAAGAACTTAGCTCCTTGCATCACTCTCCGTGCTTCGTCGATAGCCTTTTCAGCCTTCTGTCGAATTGTCTTTAAGTCTTCTTGTGCCTGTTGATAGGCTGTTGAGGCTTTTAGTTGGGCTATCTTTTGATTCAATTGGGTAATCTCTGCCTCATGAATCTTGAAGTAACCATCGGGTTGAAGATAGTCGAAGACAGCAGGGACAAAGTCTTCTCCCTCATCAGCTATCTGTCCTGAGTAGGCTTGCAGATAGCCTATCTGTTCGTCTCGTTCAACAATCAGCACGCCATACATCTTCCCCTCGGTAGGTGCAATGGGTAGCTTTGCCTGCAGCAGCTTGACAGCAGTGCGACAAAGTGTGTCTGGTTCGTAATCGAAAGGATTATTAAACCGAGCGGGTAGGGACTGTTCTGATAGGATAGGATGGAACTTCATGGTGCAAAGGTAAGGAAAAGTTGACGAGTAGACAAGCTGACGAGTAGACGAGTTGATTGTTTTGGAGTTGACAAGTAGACAAGTTTACGAGTGAACAAGTTACTTGCTTTTGAGGAAATATGAAGATTGTTGGAGAAATGAAAAGCAACAATAAAAGGAAAAAACACGCTTTTCTCTTAGAAAAACATTACTTTTGTCGCTATGAAAAAATACTTACTTGTATTTCTGATGCTGATATGCTGTGCTTTATCTGTGAAGGCACAGCAACAGAACGAAGGTGGGAAGACCCGCCCAAAGGTGGGACTTGTACTCGGTGGCGGTGGTGCAAAAGGTGCTGCAGCCATAGGAGTACTGAGAGAGTTAGAGCGGGCCAAGATACCTATCGACTATATTGCAGGGACGAGTATAGGGGCAATTATAGGCGGACTCTACGCTCAAGGTTATCGGGCAGATGACCTCGATAAGCTTTTTCGGTCGCAGAATTGGTTGTCGTTATTGGCTGATAGAGATACAGCTCTTGTAGGAAAGATGTACAAAGAAGAGGATGGTGTGGTCTATGTCTTCGGCTTCCCTGTTCATAAGAAGGCGGATGTTGGTGGACAGAAAGGATTTGGCATCTTACATGGCGACCATGTCTACGACTTTCTTGACAGCCTTGTCAGTCGTTCGCCTGTGCAGCGTGGTGCTCTCCGAAAGGCTATTCCCTTTGCATGTGTAGCCTATGATATTCGTTGCCAACAAGAGATAATTCTCGATACAGGGTCTGTTGTGCGGAATATGCGTGCCAGTATGGCTATCCCTGGGGCGTTTAAAGCCATACGAATCGACACGCTGATGCTGGTAGATGGTGGTATGAGTAACAATCTTCCAGTAGATGTTGTGCGCAAGATGGGGGCAGACGTGGTGATAGCTGTCGACCTTCAGCAACGTAAGTATGATGACTATCATTCGCCTTTCGCCTTTCTGAAAGGTATGGGTGGTATTCTGAAGTGGTTGGCCGAACGGCCAGATATAAAGAAATATAATGTCAATCGAACGCAAGCCGACCTTTATATTAATCCTGAGTTAGGTCGTTATGGTGTCACCGACTTCAATAAGAAGGCCATAAAAGACATCCTTCGAATAGGCGAAGAGACAGCTTTGAAGCATCGGACGCAGATTAGTTCGGTGTTAAAAGGTATCGGTGTGCGATAGAACTGTTTCCTTATAAGTAAGGCGTTAGTGCTTTACGATATATTAACTAACGCCATTCTTCATCGTTCCAAACTATCTTCTCTTATGGTACGGATACTCCGCACAAACTGTCCGGAGGCCCCGGACAAAGTGTCCGAGTACTCCGGACAAACTGTCCGAAGGCTTCGGACAAAGTGTCCGGACGCTTCGGACAACTGAAGAGAAGCGTTCTCTTGGTTCCAATCTACCTTTGTAAGGTGTCAAAAACATCAATTTCTTCCCATTTCATCGATAGTTTTAGTCTTCGAGAGGGTGCGAAGTATAGACTGAGAACAAGAAATTTATGGTTCTGTTTGAGTAAGTTTCTGCTTACAAAGAAGAGTATAGAGGAGTGGAGTTAACTGTTAAAAATGTATCTATTGCGCTTTTGTTAGTTGTTAAAATATATTTTTGGTGCTTATAACTCATGTTGTATTTTTTGTATAATACGGATTATAAGTCGTTGATAGTCAGTGAAGAGTATTTGTAAATTCATTTGTTTAACCTTTTATCCTTACCATATAGTCTAATTTTCGTGTATCTTTGCATACACCTTCTAAGATAAGGAGTTTCCGTTATAACGACAGGGAATAATTTTAAAAACATAAATCAAATTAACAATCATGAAACCATTGCAAACTGAGACCAGTTCATGGCGTAAGGTACTTGCCCTATTGGTGGGTCTAATATGCACCTTGAACGTAGCGGCTCAAAAACTCAATGTTAAGGGATCGGTAACCGATCAGAATGGAGAACCAGTCATTGGCGCAACCATTATGGAGGAAGGTACCAAGAATGGTGTGGTGACGGATATTGATGGTAACTTCTCTCTATCTGTTGCAAGTCCTAAATCTCGACTCCGTGTGACCTACATCGGTTACAAGACACAGGATTTACCAGTAAACAATCAGACTGATTTTAAGATTAAGTTGCAGGAAGACGCTGCTAACCTTGATGAGGTCGTTGTCGTTGGTTACGGTACGATGGATAAGAAAGAGTTGACCTCAGCTGTCTCTCACGTATCTTCTAAGAACTTCACACAGGTAGCAAGTGTAGACCCATCTATGATGATTCAAGGTAAGGTGGCAGGTGTTAGTATTACCAATACTGGTGCTGGTGACCCTAACAATCAGGCAAGTATTCAGGTGCGTGGTGTCTCATCTCGTGCTGCAGGACTTGGTCCATTGATTGTCATCGATGGTGTTCCTGGTGGTAACTTAACCAACCTCAATCCGAATGACATTGAGAGTTATGATGTCTTGAAGGATGGTGCTGCATCAGCAATCTACGGTACTCGTGGTTCTAATGGTGTTATTCTCGTAACGACAAAGAAGGGAGCTCGTGACGGAAACTTGCACACCTCTTATAGTGGATCTATCGCTTTAGATGTCATTAAGAAGGACCTTGATATGCTCTCAGCTGATGAGTATCGTGCCAACCGATTGGCTTCTGGTACTGGTTATGACCTTGGTGGTTCAACAGACTGGATGAAGGAAGTGAGCCGAGTAGGTGTTCGCACTGTTCATACATTGACGCTTAGTGGTGGTAATATCAAGTCTAATTACCGTGCATCGGTAGACTATCGTGATGCAAAGGGTATTGATAAGTACTCTGGTCGTCAGGAGTATGGTGCTCGTATCAGCTTGAACCATACAACCAACAGCGGT
The DNA here is from genome assembly GCF_000224595.1 of Prevotella sp. C561. Classification (NCBI taxonomy): domain Bacteria; kingdom Pseudomonadati; phylum Bacteroidota; class Bacteroidia; order Bacteroidales; family Prevotellaceae; genus Prevotella; species Prevotella sp. C561. The sequence goes on from NZ_JH114155.1 coordinate 61,584, forward strand.
TTGATAACCTTCGGTTTGAATATCGCTCCACGTGTTGCCTATCGTAAAAACGCAACTTGGGATGTGTTCCGCAATGCCTTGGAGGCTAACCCAACTACTCCCATCTGGGATCCACAGAACCCTGCGCTGTACTATAACTTTAAGGGACAGCCTGCTGACTGGAACCCTATTGAGCAGGAGAAGAGACGTAAAGATACTGGTACAACAAAGTTGATTGACTGGGATGGTACCGTTAAGTTGAATCTCTTCCCATTGTTATTGACCAATCCTGGAAAGCAGGTGTTGACTACACAGTTGACATTCGCTGACCATCAGTATGATAACTATAACCAGTGGTTTAGTCCATCAACCAACACCCGTACGATTAATGCAGGTCGTGATGGTGAAGCATCACAGAATTATAAAAAGGAATCTCTCCATAGTTTGGAGTGGATTAACAACTATAGCAACTCTTTTGGTAATCACAACTTTAAGGCTATGTTTGGTTACTCTTATCAAGAGGCTCTCTACTCTGGCTTTAATGCAGAGAACAAGGACTTCCCTAACGATGCTCTTGAGGACAACAACTTAGGAACAGGTAAGTTCATGAAGAAGAAAGACGAGCTTGGTATGGGTTCTTATAAGAATGGTTACAAGCTGATTGCATTCTTCGGACGTGTAAGCTATGACTGGAAAGGACGCTATATGTTGACAGCTTCTTTGCGTCATGAGGGTTCAACAAAGTTCGGTGAGCATTACAAGTGGGGTAACTTCCCAGCTGTGTCTGCAGGTTGGCGTATCTCTGACGAGGCTTTTATGGCAGGAACAAAGAGCTGGTTGACCGACTTGAAGTTCCGTGCTGACTTCGGTGTGACAGGTAATCAGGACTTCGAATCATACAAGTCACTTGACACAATGCAGGGCTTTGGTTATTATATGTATAATGGTAAGTCTTATCAAGTATGGGGTCCTGGTAAGAATCCAAACGATGACTTGCACTGGGAGAAGGGTAAGAACTGGAACGTCGGACTTGATTGGGCGTTGTTCAATGGTAACCTCTTCGGTTCTTTCAACTATTTCAATCGTACACAGCAAGACCTCTTGGGTGATTATAATGTGACAGTTCCACCATATTTGTTTACGACAACTTTCGTGAACGTAGGTACTATGCGTAACAGTGGTTTCGAGTTTGATGTAACTTGGAATGCTATTAAGAAGAAGGACTTCACCTATACACTCAATGTTGTAGGAGCAACAATGGGTAATGAGTTCGTTAAGTTCAGCAATAGTAAGTTTGTTGGTCAGGACTTCTATTACATGGTTAATACACAGGATCCATACCCATTCCATACACTGCAACGTATCGAGAAGGGACGCCGTATCGGTAGCTTCTATATGTGGAAGTATGCTGGTATCACTCCTGATGGTAAGTGGATTGTTTATGACAAGGATGGTGATAAGGTCTTAGCAGACAATGCTACAGATGACGATCGTCAGTTTGTTGGCAATGGTCTTCCAAAGTTCACGGGTTCTATGACACATAGTTTCCGTTATAAGAACTTAGATGCTTCATTGTTCTTCCAGACAGCTTTGGGCTTTGATATCTTCAATATCCATGACTTCTATTATGGTATTAAGAACTTCCAAGGTAATGTAATGGATAAAGCATATAGTAAGAACCTTGCAGTAACACAGAACCCTATCGTCTCAGACTACTTCCTTGAGCCTGGTGACTACTTGAAGCTCTCTTCTGTAAGTCTTGGTTATACCTTAGATATGAAGAAGAAGTATCTTAGCTCTGTTCGTATCTATGCAACAGCAACCAACCTCTTTACGATTACGAAGTTCTCTGGTGTAGACCCTTCTACCTATCAGTTGAATGGCTTGACACCAGGTGCTACGGGTTCACGTACATACTATCCATCAACACGCCAGTTCATGTTAGGATTGCAAGTTGACTTCTAAAACAATCGTTCAATCATTTAGATAATGAAAAGCAATGAATAAGTTATATAAATACGCAGCATTGTTAGCAGTGCCTGCGGCTCTTATGACAGCCTCAAGTTGTACTGATCTTAGTGAGACACTGTACGACCAAGTGGCATCAAGCAACTATTATAATACGAAGGATGACGTTATTCGTGCAGTACTTCGTCCATTCGAACATGGCTTCTGGAGTATCCAGAGTCGCCATGTATTGAATGAAGAAACAGCCGACCAATTGATTACTCCTACCCGTGAAGACTGGTGGGATGATGGTGGTCGTTGGGTTCGTATGCACCGCCATAAGTGGATTAACACGAATGGTGAGGCTCAGTCTGAGTTCAATGGTTGCTATCAAGGTATCGGACAGGCTAATAAGGTAATCGAAGACCTTAATACACTCTCTGCGTCAAAGTTTGGTTTTTCTGAAGCAGAGTTTGCTAACCTTCGCGCACAGAACCACGTTCTCCGCGCATGGTATTATCTTCGTCTGTTAGATGCGTTCCGTAATGTCTACTATTCAGTTGGCTTCAAAGACCTATCACAGAACTCTAAAGGCCAGGTTCCACCACGTCAGATCTTCGACTTTATAGAGAAAGAATTGAAGGATGCTTTACCTGATTTGGTTAAGAAGGCTTCCCTCGGTGGTAATGGCAACATTGAAGGTCAGTGGACACAAGCTGGTGCAGCTGCATTGTTGGTTCGCTTGTATATGAATGCACAGGTTTATGTTGGTGAAGACCGCTATGCTGATGCAGAGAAGTATGCACAGGACATTCTTGATGGTAAGTATGGTACATACGCTGTAGCTGACCGTTGGGACGCTGCTTTCGATTGGGATAATGACAAGTGTGATGAGGTTATCTTCGCATTCCCAAGCTCTCAGGGCGAGACACACTGGCACTACAAGGGTGATGTTTATTGGTGGACTACTCCATCTAAGGCCAATGACTGGCTGAAGGATAAGAAATGCAAGGAGGGTTCACACAACCTCAAGTACTCTGCTTCACCATCTTATAACCCTAAGGGAGAGAAGTATAACTTCGAGTTAGGTATGCCTATCGCTCAATTTAAGAAGTATCCATCAGACGTTCGACTAAAGATGTACAAGAACTTAAACAATGGTCGACGTGAGGGTATGTTCATCTTCGGTAAGATTCAATATATTGATGATGACGGACATCCACAGTATTTGAAGGATCACAACGGTAGATATGTTCTTGACATACGTGATGCTGTTGGTAAGTTCGGTGCTACTGATGGTAGCAAGTGGCTCAATAAGACTGAAAGTAGACTTGAGGATGGTGACGACAACTCTGGTTGGATGTTCGCTAAGTATCCTCTCTATCCAGATACTGAAGAGGACCTTCAGCTTGAAGCAGACTACTGTGAGATACGTCTCCCAGAGATTATCTATAGCCTTGCAGAGTGTAAGCTGCGCAAGGGAGATGCTACTACAGCAGGTAAACTCTTGAACATGGTACGCAAACGTAACTATCCTTCTTCTGATTGGAGCACTGTTCTCTATGCTCCAGAAGGTACAGCAACCCTCGATATGAAGGAGATGTTGGCAGAGTGGGGACGTGAGTTCTTCGCAGAGGGACGTCGCCGTATCGACTTGATTCGCTTTGGTAAGTTCGAAGATGCATGGTGGGATAAGGAGGCAGATGCCGATAAGCACATCGAAATCTTCCCATTCCACCCAGACATCATGGGTGCTCATAAGGACATGAAGCAGAACCCTGGTTATGATGGCAACTAATTTATTAAATGATTAAAACCTATTCGTAAGATGAAATCAATAGTTAAATATGGTATGGCGCTATTGGCTCTTTTAGCGCCAATAACCTTCCAATCATGTCATGATGATAAGGATATCGTGGTCATCACAGAAGAGCTTCCATTGAAGGTCGACCATCTCTATATGGTGGGCGATGCTACCCCTGCTGGGTGGAGCATTGACAATCCATACGAGATGACACGTGATGAGAATAATAAGTACCTCTTTACTTATCACGGTAAGCTAAGGACGGGTGAAATTAAGTTGCCACTCTCTAAGGGTGATTGGAGTGCCACATTCGTTTACGCACCTGCTGCTAATACTGAAATCAATGATAAGGGCGTAGCCAGTGATGCGATAGACATTCGTAAAGGTGGTGCTGATAATAAGTGGAAGGTGACTAAGGCTGGTATTTATACCTTCGCTGTCGACCTCCGCACACGTAAGCTTACTGTTACTTATGAGGGCGAAGAACCAGCTGGTCCAATCGTTCCTATCGAGACAGAGTGGTTGTCATTTATCGGTAATGCAACGCCCTACGGTTGGGATATTGATGGCTTGAAAGCAAAGGTACAGGACGGTTCTGCTAAGTTTGCTAAGACCTCTTCTAATCCATTACAGTTCACTTATGAGGGTCATTTAAACTTAGGTGAGTTCAAGTTGTCATTTGACAAATCAGATGGATGGAACAACATGATTCAAGCACCTGTAGCTGATTGTGAGTTCAACCATGATGGTCCTGCAAAGCAGGGTATGGTTGTTGGTGGCGATGACAATAAGTGGAAGGTAACAGAAGCTGGTACTTATACTATTGTATTCGACCTCACAAAGCATGAGATTAAGGTAACGAAGTTTGTCGCTGATGCACCTGCTCCAGCTGCACCATCACCTTGGGATACTGAGAATGTATATATGATTGGTAGCGCAACTCCTGCTGGTTGGGTAACTGATAATGGTGTTGCTTTCACTAAGTCAGGCGATCATCTCTTCTCTGTTGAGGTTCAGTTGGCTGAAGGTGAGATGAAGTTCATGCTTGATAAGTCTGGTTTCTCTGATGAAAAGCCTTACTTCTTCGCTTCAGCAGAGAATACTGAAGTGAACGAACAGGGTGTTGCTAACGATGCTCTTGCCTACGGTACGGAGAAGAGCTATGGTGACAAGAAGTGGAAAGTGACCAAGGCTGGTAAGTATAAGTTGACACTCGACTTAAAGAATAAGAAGTTTAAGGCAGAGTACTTAGGTGCATAACTCCACTAATATAATAAGGTAGCTGCAAGATTTTAGGCTTACACTCCTGATACAAGAGTGTAAATAGAGATACGACAAATGTCGACTCTTGCAGCTACCATTTAATAACTACTTATGACAGAATAAACAACAATGAAGAAATATATATTTGCAAGTTTAGCATTCGCAGCTTTGCTATCCAGTTGTAATAGTAATGAGTGGGATGTCACCAGCGACTTGAGTGTCGATAAGCAGGACCCTACTGTTGGCCTTACACCTGTTGCAGAAAAGGAAGGTATGGATTATGCTCCTCTTTATTGGAGTGTATATGGTAACCTCCGAGCACAGGAAAAGGCAGGCTCATTCCCAAATATCTTCACAGAGAACGACTGGGATGAGACAATCGATTATGTAGTCACTAACCTCAAGTCACATGGCTATGATATGCTTGTTACTGATGGCTTCGCTGCCATGGGCGGTGATGATGGTTACATGACACGTTACAGTCACTCTACAAAGGATGAAGGTTCTCCAGAGATACCTTTGACTACTATCGTTGCAAAGCTGAAAGCGAAGGGTCTGAAGTTAGGTGTGTATGACAGTCCATTCTGGTTACACTATTCTAACCCTAATGCTATCATCCCAGGAACAGACTCTATCACAGTAAGCAGTCTTGGTTATGACCCAGCAAAGGACAAGGATGTGAAGTATCCTACGGCTAAAGAGCAGTTCGGTTGGGTAATGACTGACCACCCAGGTGCAGAGCAGTTCTTTGAAGGTTTCTTCAAACACTATGCTGACTTAGGCGTGAAATTCGTGCGTATGGACTTCCTTTCTTGGTACGAGGATGGAATGAATTATACCGACGTTATCGATAAAGGCTTTGGTCGTGAGCGTTACGTGAAGGGTATGCAATGGATCAACAAATATGCACAGAAGTATGGTGTGTATGTTTCTCTTGTAATGCCACACTTACGCAATGACGCTATCATTGAGAAGTACGCTGGTAACATGGTACGTATTGATGCCGATGCACTTGAAGGTAGTTGGTATCGTTTCTCAGATAACAACCGTGGTAGCCTGCGTGGTGGGTGGCCTAATTCAGAGAACGCATTTGATGGTTTCATCAACTGGTCAAAGATCTCTGGTCGTAAGAAGATACGTCTTGATGGCGACTTTATTCGTATTGGAAGCTATGCGGACGACAATGAGAAGATGTCAGTTATCTCTCTTCCTTTGATGGCAGGTGGTCCTATCTCTATCACAGATATGCCAACTGGTAATGATTTGACCTTCTTCCAGAATGACGAGTTACTCGCTTTGCAGAAGGACGGCTTTGTCGGTAAGCCATTGGCGCGTAACCTTTGGAACACAGATGGTGAGGTATGGTACGGACAGATGAAGGATGGCTCTTGGGTTATCGGTCTCTTCAACCGTGATCAGGCAGCTGCAACTCGTTCTATCGACTTGACAAAGGTGGGTATTACTGGTACTTGGTCTGCACGTGACCTTTGGAAGCATGCTGATGAAGGTACTGTAAGCGATAAGATTGAGGCAGTCATCCCTGCACATGGCTGTAAGATTATTAAGCTGACAAAGTAAGTAATGACAACTGCTGTCCCATCATTGCGACAGAGTTATTATAAGAATCGAACCAGTTGGACGTATCCAGCTGGTTCGATTTCTTTATGTCCTATTCGTAATAGAATAGGTTTCTTCCGTAAAGTAAATAGGTTAGCCGTGTGCCTTCATCACCTTATTATATATGCTAACTCATCTCTATTGTTCCATCCTTACTAACCTTCAAGCGTGGCTTAGGCGTTGGCTTAGGTTGTGGTTGAGGATTGGGCTTAGTGACGGGAGTGGGCTTGCGTTGTGGAGCGGGTTTAGCCTTAACAGGTCTCGGTGCTGTTGGGCGTTGTCTAATGGGAGCTTTCCTTGTAGGTTGATGAGTAGCCGCATTCTTCTTGTTGGGTACTATTCTGCTCTTCAGCTCACCACCAACATAAGTACCATTAGGTCCTTTCGTCCGATACGCATAGAACGTACCTTTAGGGAGATATACAGTATCTTCGACACATAGACCATCATCGTAACGTGCGTGTTCGATAATCTTTTGCCCAGTATCATCGTACACGTAGGTCATTCCCTGTAGTAGTCCATTCTCGTAGTTCTCAATGTAGTCAAGATAAGGATTTGCACTGGGACGATTCATCTTTTGGTACTTGATGAGCTTACCCTGCTTCTTCCCTTTGCTGTAACTCACAATGCTTTCGATGTTACCAAATGCATCGTAATACTTCACCAGCCCATCCCTTAGACCGTCCTTATAGTCTTCTTCCATGAATAAGCGACCATCTTCCATATAACTAACACAATGCCCTTCTAGTAGACCCGTCTCCTTATTTTCATATGTAATCGACTTTATCTGTCCGTTGTCATAAGACTCTACTATCTTCTGTACCTGTGCGTTACTTGCTAAAGGTAGTGCGATTAGAGAGAGCAGAAGTAATTTTATCTTTATCATATTATATTCGTGTTTAATATTGATTACTTTGGAACCTTGTGTTTAGTAGTAAACTTATATTCGTATTTCAGATAACCATCCTTTAAGGTAAGGCTCGCTATATAGTCTTCGTCTTCAGTATTATCGTTATCCTTGGTCGCTCTGAACCATATCTTTTGATTATCTCGTATGATGCCCTGAATCTTCAGTGGAAGCTCAAAAGCGTGTGTCCAAAGTATAACGCCATTAGTGTTTCTCAGCTGAAGAATCGTTGGTGCATCCTCCGAGATACTAGCATTATACTCTATAAGGATATACTTCGAGTCTTGGTAGTCAATCTTTGAGTTGAAGCCAGTAAACCAATCTGTTATTGCGTTGTGACTAATCATTCGCTTGTCACCACGCGGAGAATCAGTCACACCATACAGGAAGTAACCAGCGTCTTGAGGGTCTCCTAAGTGATACATGAAGCGTATTCTCCATAAGCGGTTGAGGCTCTTTTGGCTAGAGGATTCGCTCGCTTCCTTACGATCTAATATATAAAATACACTATCCTTAACCTCACCATTAAGCTCAGAAGTGGGTAGTTGCTGGGTGTATTCATAGGCGTCCTTCGTATAAAGACGGTCTGTAGCTGGGAAATAATAATAGGTTTCTGCCAAATTGTTGGTGACCTTGAACCCTTCACCTACGCCCGCCGTACTTGCGTGGTCTTCGTAGGTATCAGAGATAAATTCTACTGATGAGATACCACTTGACATTGCTTTCTTCTTGGCGAAGATAGTCTTTGAGACATCCTTTAGCGTGAGTGTCTGTGGGTCTATCTCAAGTATAAACTGGCTAGGAATCGTGATATACCACTTCTTGGCTTGGTTCAGATGTTGTATCTCAAGCATGTGGAAAGCTGTCATACCAATCTTCTTTGCATCGTCATCACTGATGAAAAGTTTGTCAGCAAACACCTTCCCACTATCTGGGTCGACGAATCCATAATAGTAACCTGATGGTGGTGTCTCGTCGTCAGAATACCAGTTACTGAAACTACGGTCGGTTAAATAGAAGAAACAAACACGTCCGTTATGCTTTACAGGGACAATGGCTTTATATGAATCTTCTACGCTGATAGAGTCTTTATAACTAGCGCTTGGCTTGGAAGAGTCTATGCTGAAGAACAATAACATGAATAGAAAGAATAAAGAACCACCGATGATAGCGAATACTTTTATCACATTGATAGTGGAGATGTTTGCGTCTCCTTTGGTGCGTGTGTAGCCTCCATAATCAAATTGATGCTTGACATTAATGTTTATGTCGTCATCATCTAGGAAGTATTCTGTACCGCAGTTTTTACAGCGATAACGCTTTTCATCCAACTGAATATGCTTCTCACTGCCACAATTCGGGCACTTTATGGGTCTTATCTTTGTTGACATTGTGTTGCTTTATCTGTATTCGTTATATATATTTATAGCTTCCTTACGTTGTGACTAGTTGCAAACTTGTATTCGTATTTTATGTTACCTCCTTTTAACGTAAGGCTTATGATATATTCATCATCGTAGCGATCAGTGTGCTCTCTTGTTGCTCTGAACCATATCTTCTGATTGTCTCGTAGAACACCACCAATCTTTATTGGACAATCAAGAGAGCGTGTCCAAAGGATTCCTCCATTAGTGTTTCTTAGCTGAAGAATCGTTGGTGCATTCTTCGAGATATTTGCCTTATACTCAATACATAAATACTTTGGATCTTGGTAAATGAGCTCTGCATCGAATCCTGTGAACCAATCTGTTATTGGCTGATTATCGACAACTCGCATGTCAGAATATACAAAATCATATTTACCATTGCGAGAGTCATTAAGGTACTGAGGGTTTCCTAGGTAATGCGTGTATTGTACTCTATTTATTATGTTTTGACCTTTTTGATTGGATGACTCACTTGAGTTCTTACTTTCCAATTCATACATTACATCCTTACGTAGCTCTCCTTTGAGCCCAGAAGCTGGTAGTTTTTGGGCATACTTATAAGCCTCCTCCGTATAAAGATGGTCTGTTGCAGGAAAGTAATAGTAATTTTCTGCCAAATTATTAGATACTTCGAAGCCCTCACCTCCCTCTAATGAATTAGCGTGACCATCGTTTATTCTAAAGATAAAATTCACAGATGAGATCCCACTTGACATTGCTTCCTTATGAGCAAAGATAGTATTTGTGACATTACTCATCGTGAGTGTTTGTGGGTCAACTTCGTATATAAACTGTTCTGGGACTATGCAGAACCACTTGTCTGCTTGCGGGAGATGCTGCAAATTAAGCTCATCAAACGAGTACATCTCAAGGCTTTTGCTCTCTTCATTACTGATGAGGAGCTTATCAGCTAACACTTGTCCAGTCTGCGCATCGACGAATCCATAATAGTGACCATCTACTAAGGTCTTATCATCGTTAAGCCCGTAATCGTACCTACGATTCGTTACGTAGAAGAAACAAATACGTCCTTTATGCTTCATAGGGTAGATGGCGTCGTAGTCATCTGTCACCTCTACGGAGTCGACAGAGAATAAATCACTTACACCCAAGAGCTTACTTACTTTGATATCTCCGCCCCAAAAGTGCTTAGCTGCATACAGAAAGAGAAAGACAATAAGTACAACCGCTAGGTTTCTTATCACATTGCTCATGGTGACGCGGGGCTCTTCTTTGGGCTGCGTGAAGTTTTCGTATTCAAAATTATGCTTGACATTAATGGTTATATCATCGTCATCCAAGAAGTATTCCGTCCCACAATTTCTACATTGATAGCGCTTTTCATCCAGTTGAACATGCTTCTCGCTACCACAGTTTGGGCACTTTATCGGTTTTATCTTTGTTGACATTGTATAACTCAATCAGTACTTTTTATTGTTTCTTATAATGTATGGTTAGATAACACAAGATAGCTTCTATGGCTGTAAAGATAGCGAAGAGGATAATCCACCAGTTGTCTTTTACACCACTCGGTGCTATCATTCCACTAACAAACTCTATGATTCCTGCTAAGAGGAAGAGCATACCAAGACTCAAACGATGCGAACGCTCTGCACCAAGGGCAAATAACATTACAACCAATAGGGTGTTGACTATAATGGCAACACTTGTGTAGAGCATGTTTACCAATGGATAGATTGATAGAACCAGACCTACAATGATATTGACAAAGAGGACTGCTATGGCGGGGATTAAGACTTTATTCATAATTTAGAAAGTATTTCGTTCTTCTTTTGTTCGTATTCTTCAGCAGTGATGAGTTGTTCATCTAAGAGCTTCTTGAGCTTTCGTAGGCGTAGAGTAGGGTCACTACTAACATCGCTCGACTTGAATATGTCTTGTGCTAACTGTAGTCCTGCTCCCATTTGCAAGCCTGCTCCTGCCAGTCCACCTTCGTTCTTTGCAGCATCACGTAAGGCTCCTAACTTCTGCAATCCAGTGTAATCAAGGTCTACCTCGGCTGCTGCATACTTCTCAGTAGTCATGTTTGCAATCCTACCAATGCGTCCCATCGTTTCGTCATCGAATGTAACAGAAGTGATACGGAAGTCGGTTAGCTCCAAACCTAAGCGTGATAACTCCTCTGAAGTCTTCTCTTGTAACTCCTTAGAAAGCTCACCTATGTGGCTATCCACTTCTCGGTAAGGGTAGGCTTTGACTGCAAGAAAGGCTGTGAGTGGCGTCACAATACGTGAAGATACGAGTTCTTGCACATCCTCTGCATAATAGTCTGCGACTGTTCCAAGCAGTGTTACGAACATTTGAGATGCATCTTGTATCTTTACAGAGAAGTTTCCACAAACTCCGAGAGCCACTGGTAATTGATAATCAGGCTCTATGTATTTCACTGGCGAAGCAGTTCCCCAAAGGATGTTCACCATCTCCGCTGTACGGAAGAAGTAGAACCTCATCTTATGGTCGCTCTCTGCTTGCTGAGAGATGTTAAGCAATGTGGTGATAAAAGGATGGTTGTCAGACTCCATCTCATACACTCCTGGTTCTGTAAGTGTGGCTCTCACCTGTCCATCATAAACGATAATGCAACCCTGACCAGGTGCAATAATAAGTTTACTAGCGTTCTTTATTTCATCTGTTGTGGTTTCCAGTTGATGAAATAATAGGTTAGGCTTCTGTTCTTTCCATTCTATGACGGTTCTCAGTTGGCGTTTGAAAATATCTTTTAATCCCATAGCTTTATCCTTTCAAATTCGTTTAATAATTGTTGTGAAATAAGTTGCAACGTCTTCATTGATTACTTTTAATATGCAAATGTAATGATTTGAATTGGAAAGAACAAAAAAATAGTAGGAAAAGGTGATTCTAATCTTGTTCTAAAAAGTTCATTCGATTATAATATTTAGTTAATCCCAAATGCGTTATAAGACCATAAAATTTGTAGTTTTTATTACTGTGGTATTGTTTCCTAACATCTTTTCTTATCGGCATCTTGTCTGTCTTTGTAACTTGACGTAACTCGCTACGCCTGCGCCCAAAACCATACAATCTGCTGGATAATAAAACAAAATATGGTTAGGCGCTAATGAGCGATTTGAGTTAAAAAATACGAATATACAAGCCTTCTAACATCTTAAGAATACAATTCAATCATCTTATATCTTGATTCTATTTATCTTATCATGACATTCATACAATATACTATTCTTGGGGTAGATATCCTCAAATGCTATTCCACGAATGTTGTATGAATACGAAAAAGAGCTCCCAAACCTTTATAAAAGATTCGGGAGCCGCATGGTTCGTTCGCTTCTTCTGGTAATGTCATACAGCATTGTGTTCCGAGAAGAATACTGGTGTCGCTTACCAGAAAGAAAAAGGAACGTCAAGGATGGGATGTTGAACCACCCATTAAATAATTCAGAGAGTATCTTATAGTTTAACGCTAAGACCCACATACCATGTTGCGCCGTATACTGGAGCATACATGAAGGCTGCGTCGTCTGTATGCTTTTCGTCTTGAATGTAGCTGAAGATGTTCTTAGCACCAGCATAGACAGTACACATACCGAAACGTTTTGCAGCACGGCAGTTGAAGAGCATGAAGGTGTTAGTCTTCTTTATCTTTGACGTTGCACCATCGTCTTCAGAGTTGTAGTCGATGTACATCTTTCCTTGCAATGAGCTTGTGAGAGAGAAACTCCATGTGCCAGGGGTATAATCGAGGTCGATATCGCCTGTCATAGCTGGGAAACGAGAGATGTTACGACTGTCCTTAGCATACTGCAAACGCTGTGGGAACTCCTTTACAGTCTCATCGTTAGGGTCTGACCAGTCAGCACGCTCGTGCTTGAACTTACCTTGATTGAAGGTCCAGTTGACGCCAGCATTAAAGTTGCGGAAGAGGTTTGCTTTTGCACCTAACTCCACTCCCTGTACGTAAGCATCGTCGACATTCTCCCACTGATAGGAATAACCGAACTTCTTAACCTCATCGTCTGCAGGAGAGAACTGAATCTTATCCTTCAAGTTGGTACGGAAGATGTTAATGCTGAACTGATACTTCTTTGCATAATAGTCTGCAGAGAGGTTATAGCTAATAGCCCGTTCACCCTTGAGGTTAGATGACTTCCACACACGTGGCGAACCACTACAGAGGTGGAGGTCCTCAGAGAATCCGTAAGGAGCACGGAAACCTGTACCTACATTAGCACGAAGAACGAGGGAAGGAGTAACTTCATATTTAATAGCAATACGAGGATTGACGGTTGTCTTACTAAACTTAGTAGTTGGGAAAGCACTATCAGAAACCTTTACACTGGTAGCATACTCCTCACCAGAGCTATGAGAGTCGACACGGATACCTGGTACAACGGTCAACTTTGGTGTCACGTTCCACTCATCTTGTATGAAGAAGCCAAGCTCGTTAGCGTGCTTCTTACCGATAGAAGTGTAAGGAACGCCATAGTAAGGACTTGTCTTCTCGTCCTCAGCAGAGATGACATAGAGTCCAGTCTCACGTAAACGAGTGAAATAACCCTGCACACCACCAAGCAATGTATGGTTGCCAAGGATAGAAGTGAAGGTGAGCGATGGTGTTACCGTATTCTCCTTTGCAATGTATGGACGCATCATAGAAACGTCAGGTTCCGCACCGTCCTCGTCAGGATGTGCTGGATCCTTGTGAGAATCCATGTAGTCATGGAGGAAGGTATCGTTAGTTGCCTGTCGTTTATGGTACACGTAAGCTGTCATAAGGTTCAGTTCTGAATGCTTACCGATAGGTAAGGTGTAAGCAAGGTCAGCTGAAAGGCGGTTGGTGCGGATGTCTTCTGTACCGTCAGTATATGGGTTCAAGTATTGATCATTCGTCATGACACCACCGAAGCGATGCTCATCAATGGCCTTACCACGCAATACGAGCTTATCGTTCTTAGCGAAAGGCTGGTAGAAATAAAGGCTGAAACCAAGGTTATTCATCGTCTCGTCCACACGGTCAGAGATACCATCCTTATGCTTAACCTCCTTACGTGTCAGACCGTTCTGTGTGCGATCGATAGCATCCATCTGTGTACGCTGTGCGAAAACACTCAGTCCAATGTTGTTATAACGCATAGATCCAGAACCCTTATAGCTCTTAAAGCCAAAGTTACCAAACTGAATATCACCTGTAACAGATGGCTCGAAGGTTGGTTCCTTTGATATAATGTTGATAGCACCAGCAACAGCACTACTTCCATAGAGGGCTGAACCTGCACCCTTAACTACCTCAAGACGATCGATGTCATTGGTTCCAATCTGCTGCAAACCGTAAACACCGGCAAGACCAGAGTAGATTGGCTCACCATCAATGAGTACTTGTGTGTGTTCGGCACCCAATCCCTGCATACGAACCTCAGAGAAATTACAGAACTGGCACTGCTGTTCTACACGAATACCAGGAACACCTTCAAGTGCTTCGTATAGGTTCTGCGCATTCTTCTTAGTGATAGCTTGTGATGTCAGAACCTCCGTACGGATAGGCACATCCTTTACGAAGTGACTGGTGCGAGTACCTGTTACAACGACCTGGCTCAACTCCAAAGGGTCTTTCTCCAGTTCAAAGTAGACTTCAGTACCTTTATTATTAACCATGTCTACCTCTTTTTCCTGCTGCTGATAACCATCCAGTGTGGCAATGATAACCTGCTTACCCAGTGGAAGATTACTCAGTTTGAAATGTCCTGTAGCATCGCACTGAGTCTTGAGGTTGGTACCTTTTACTCTAATTACAGCATGCGGAAGATGCTTCCCACCTTCTTTAGCTTTTACATCACCGAAGAGCATTGCATCGGTATTTTGTGCCATGGCCACTATAGAACAAAACATGGCCGTTAAGATTAGTAAATACTTTTTCATTAGTAATTATTTGGTTTGTAAATAACATCGCAAAGTTATGCGATTATTATTAATGTGTCAATACCTAATAGTAGGTAGTTTGACTACTATAAGACTAATAAGTCTAATGGAGATGATGAGCCTGATAAAAGTCAGAAGGGTAGTTTTTCTTGTCAATTTAGGAATAACTCTTGGTGAATTCAATATTTTCAATTTACTTTGCAGGCAAATAATAATCCGAAGCTATTGAAGACAATCCTCACAATAACAGGTTCAGATAGCACTGGTGGGTCTGGTGTACAAGCTGATATCAGGACGATAGCGGCCTTAGGGGGCTATGCCGTGTCGGCTGTTACATCTGTCACGGTGCAGAACACCTTAGGTATTCAGGCCTTCTACGACCTCCCTGCGGAGATTGTAAGGGGTCAGATCGAGGCTATTATCAATGATATGCAGCCCGACACAGTAAAGGTTGGAATGATAAGAACTACTGAGACGTTAGCTGTTGTGGTAGATGTACTGTTGAAGTATCGTCCTCATCATATTATCTACGACCCTATCGTCACAGCGAGTAATGGTGACCGACTGTTGTCAGATGATGTGATAACGCAGATACGCTGCCGACTACTACCTTTGTGCTCGCTTGTCATCCTGCGAGAGGGGGAGACTGAGAAAATCTTTAGCAGTCCTTCGTTGAAGGGAAAGAAAGAGACAGATGTTTGCACCTACGTGCTCGACGACCCTTTACAACACGGTCTTGCCAATAGTTTCTCGTCGTCTCTTGCTGTCTATCTAAGCCAAGACGAGCCGATGGAGCAAGCTATAAAGCATGCACGAGAATATGTCCGCACACTTATAACAAGGAAGAGTGACATCAGTGGACGCAGTAGTCAGCTGTATTATGAATTCTTAGAAGCAGTGCAATTACACTACCGTACGAATCGTGATGTAGCTTTCTATGCTGATTGTCTGAATGTCTCTCCACGTTATCTATCGCAGGTAGCACATCGGATATCGGGTAAGTCGCCCAAAACAATTATTGATCATACACTTGCAGACGCACTTGCTTGTCAGCTTCGGACGACACAAAAGACGATTCAAGAGATAGCTTACGAGCATGGATTTGCCTCACAAGCACAGTTCTCTAAGTTCTTTAAGAAGCTGATGGGGCATAGTCCGAGCGAATGGAGACGGACGTAGGGGGGGGACCTCCCCCTGCCCCTCCGAGGGAGGGGAGAGCCTAACGGGATATAGTAGGGGTAGGTCTATAATTCCTCAACCTATTTCTCTTAAGTAGGGGAGAGCCTAACGGGATATAGTAGGGGCAGGTCTATAATTTTCCAACCTATTTCTCTTAAGTAGGGGAGAGCCTAACGGGATATAGTAGGGGATAGATATCGGACTCCCCAACCTATTTCTCTTAAG
>NZ_JH114155.1:78090-81502 GCF_000224595.1 Prevotella sp. C561
ATCGGACTCCCCAACCTATTTCTCTTAAGTAGGGGAGCTCCTAACGGGATATAGTAGGGGCAGGTCTATAATTTTCCAACCTATTTCTCTTAAGTAGGGGAGAGCCTAACGGGATATAGTAGGGGATAGATATCGAACTCCCCAACCTATTTCTCTTAAGTAGGGGAGAGCTTAACGGGATATAGTAGGGGATAGATATCGAACTCCCCAAGCTATTTCTCTTAAGTAGGGGAGAGCTTAACGTGGCAGAGTTGAGGACAGCATGAAGGCTTTTGAAGCTGGTAAATGCAAGTATTGTCCTTACGTTTCTCTGCTCGTTCCAAAGTGAATTTCTATTATTAACTAATACATGTATTTCCTCATGCACATTCATTTATGAGTGTAGCAGGGTAGGAGAACTAAAAATTAAACTATTATGGCGAATAGACAAGAACTAAACCGCAACCTTGCCCAGATGTTGAAGGGCGGTGTAATCATGGACGTAACCACACCAGAGCAGGCTCGTATCGCTGAGGCTGCAGGTGCTTGTGCAGTAATGGCCTTAGAGCGTATCCCTGCTGATATACGTGCTGCTGGCGGTGTGTCACGTATGAGTGACCCTAAGATGATCAAAGGTATTCAAGATGCAGTGACTATCCCTGTGATGGCAAAGTGCCGTATTGGTCATATTGCTGAGGCTCAGATACTACAGGCAATAGAGATTGATTACATTGATGAGAGCGAGGTTCTCTCTCCTGCGGATAATATCTATCATATCGACAAGACCCAGTTTGAGGTGCCATTTGTCTGTGGTGCACGTAATCTGAGCGAGGCCCTGCGTCGTATAGCAGAAGGTGCAACAATGATACGTACCAAGGGCGAGCCAGGTACTGGCGATGTTGTACAGGCTGTTAGTCACATGCGTCTGATGCAGAGTCAGATTCGCGAGCTCGTTGGTAAGCGTGAGGACGAACTCTTTGAGGCTGCTAAGCAGTTGCAAGCACCTTACGACCTCGTGAAGTATGTACATGATAATGGTAAGCTTCCTGTGGTTAACTTTGCTGCAGGTGGCGTGGCTACTCCTGCTGATGCGGCGTTGATGATGCAGTTAGGAGCCGAGGGTGTGTTCGTTGGGTCTGGTATCTTTAAGAGTGGCGACCCTGCTAAGCGTGCAGCAGCCATCGTGAAGGCGGTTACAAACTATAATGACCCTAAGGAGTTGGCAGCGTTGTCAGAAGACTTAGGTGAGGCTATGGTTGGTATCAACGAGCATGAGATTGAAGTGCTCATGGCCGAGCGTGGACAATGAGAATTGCTGTTCTTGCCCTGCAGGGGGCGTTCTTAGAGCATGAGATGATGCTCAGCAAACTGGGTGTCGACTGCTTTGAGGTGCGCCAATTGGAGGATTGGCAGCAGGAGAAAGATGGGTTGATAATCCCAGGGGGCGAGAGTACCACCCAAGGTAAACTCCTTCGCGACCTTGGTTTACTTACCCCTATTCGTGAAGAGATAGAGGGAGGGCTGCCTGTCTTTGGTACTTGTGCGGGTTTGATACTCCTTGCTCGTGAGGTAGAGGGGAACAGTCCGTCTGCTCCTGTCCCTCCTCGCTTGGCTACAATGCACACGACTGCTGCCCGTAATGCCTACGGTAGGCAGTTAGGAAGTTTCCACGTGGAGGCTTGCTTTAAGGGGATTGAGGGCGACATACCAATGACCTTCATTCGTGCACCTTATATTAAGGAGGCAAGCGAAGAGGTGGAAGTACTCTCAGAGGTCGATGGTCATATCGTTGCCGCTCGTCAAGGAAACCAACTTGTTACTGCTTTTCATCCCGAATTAGACGATGACATGCGTGTGCATGAATACTTCTTGAAGATGGTGAAGAGTAGATAATCCTTAGTTCCAAAGTGTTTCTTTGGAATGAAAAAGGGACATAGATTAGATGTGTATAGGCTGTTATGGATGCTCATGAGTGTCTGTAATGGCCTATATCTGTATCTGTAAGTTGCTTTAATGTCCCTCTTCTTATTGTTTGATTTGCGTTTAATAGTGATAGAGTCTATCATTCACACTATAGGTTTGTGGGATACCCACTATGATATAATAAGGTGAGGAAGGTTTATGATGGGCGTCATGATAATGGATGAAATTTCTTTGGGGGGATGGTGTGATGCGTGAACTTATCCCTACAAGAATACTGATAGAGAGAGAAAGAATACTAACCATACGTATAGGAATTGTTGATATTTTTCGTTAATCATTTCCCCTTTTATTCGAGAAGAGGCTGATGACAGGGCAAGAAGAGACTCTTCTATATTCAAGAATATGCCCTTCTTGGGTGTTGAAGACGCCCTTCTTGAAGCAAGAAAGGCGTCTTCTTTAACACAGTTTGTAACCTGTTGATTTCTTGTTGGTTATAAATTCGATAATAGGAGACGTTATGCACTTATTGAGAGAGTGTTTGGTTTGTTCTTATATAAACATATTTTACGCCCTTACAGTGACTTTCGAAGAGTGAAATGCTTATCGAGATAGTCCATATAAAAAGACTATCAAAGATAATAGGGCACGTACGTTCGGCAAGAGACGCAGGCGTTAAGGCGCAAGTTCAACATAGAACTGTAATCTTAAGTGCTGGTGTAGCTTAATAACCTGAGCTCGGGATAAGTATCATACCACTCTTCCGTTTGGTTTAGTACAACGCCTCTTCAGGCTCAATCTTTTGATTGGGTCTAAAGATAATAATGAAACAGATTACTTTAAAATAATGTAAGCTGCCTTGAATGTTGCTCTATAGCAAAGTCTATGTTCACAGCTGGCTTCTTTTCAAAGAAACTGTAGGCTGCAATAGCAGAGAGAACATTCATTGCGAAATTAAATATGCTTCTATGCCTTGAATGCACTAATTTAGCTACATTCTTTAGCTCATCATTGATAGTCTCTATAATAGATCTTTTCCTTAAAGGAATTCTATCATAAAGTGGCATTAGTTTATTTTTCATGTTACTCCTAATGCCAGTAACTAAATTTATTCCATCATTGAACAATCTCTCAAATAATCCTTGAGATATGTACCCTTTGTCTGCAAATAATTTACCAAATACATTGTCTGTCAATCTGTTAAATACATTTTCGTCTCGGTCATCAACATTTGCTTTAGTAAGCATAAAGTTTAGGATCTCACCTCTTTCATTACAGATAAGATGTAGTTTGAATCCAAAATACCATCCCATTGTACTCTTGCCTCTTGTTGCATAATTTCTAAAAACCTTATTGCGATAAATACGTTTATTATGACAAACTGGAATACAAGTTGAGTCAATGAAACTAATACCAGTACACCTCCCAAAACAACATATCTGTAGGAACATCATCATCTCTACAGAGACTCGTGCTTCTAATTCAAGAAAACGATTAATAAGACAATTGATTT
>NZ_JH114156.1:0-21065 GCF_000224595.1 Prevotella sp. C561
TGTTCAGCTTCTCTGCCGTGTTGAAACTGTAAGACTTGCCGGAGGTTTCGCTCTTGTAGACAATGTTCTCTTCAGCAAGCTCCTTTAGTCCGCGCCCCACAGTGTCGGCACCGGGTAATAGCGTATTAGGTCTCTGCTTGAACTGCCCTATAAGCACATTGATGTCCTCAAGGCATTCTCCACCACAAAGGTAACTGAAGAAGAGAGAGCCGAAAATACTTCCATGGCAGAATGCTTTGCCACTATTTCCACGTTTGCCCAATACAGATTCGGTAAGTTTTTCAAAGCCCAGCTTTGAGAAAACGTCCATAATATGATAAATTCCACCGAAAGAAGTGATATTCTCGTTTTTAATTGCTACCTTTGTCATGTCAGATTTTTGCTTACTTATTATGTTTGTAGCACCAAGATAGGTGAAATTTCTGACATATCCAAGTGTTTTGAGAACTTTGTTTCTCAGGCACTTGGAGTTCTTACAAGAATTTATGCTGCGAAATTAAGGTTTTTCTGCAAATATAATGTTTTCCTATGACAACTCCAAATCTGCATCTTGGTTTTCACATTCTTATTACAACTGATAGGCGAAAGGAGCATTACACTATTACGCTCACAGCATAAGAGAATAGCGAACATAAATCTAACAATACTTTTATTTTAAGTTTGCTGTCATTTTAACATTTAGACAGAAACACCTGTAAACTAACCTGTTACATCTTCATTCAGAGTGACAGAAGTGACAGGAAAATTATTATTAGGATCGTGTTCCACATTTGAAAAGTCTAAGGAGAGACGGATATTTCCCTCTAAATATAATCTGTAGTGACTTTTATTGTGCGGGATTCCCCAAAACCCAGGAGTTGATTCAATTCTTCCATTTATTTCTTTTCTAAATCTTAATTTTTGAAACAAGCTTCTATTTCACTAATCTTATCCATTATCCACCCCAACACTTCTCTTTTTTTTATTGCAGGATATTGAGCAGGATTATGCCAGTTATTAGCTGCGTTATCAGAAATCCAACTCCAACCGTAAGGGTAATTTTGGGTTGGTTCATGTGTAAAGCAATCTAATTTAGGTTGCAGCGGAATAGTCTTGTCCTCCGAAGCAACCGCAATCCACACTTCTTTCCAATAGGCTTTGTCTGTTTTAATAACGATAAAATGATTTTTTTGCTATTCAAACTTTTCCATAAAGCACCATTGTCATCTTGACGCTGTTTAAAGCCTATACCTATAAGAGGCTTAATTATATGTTCTTGTCTTAATTTATCTCCAATTTGTTTCTCTAACATTAGCAATTCAGAAGTAGCATCTATATTATCAATGGCTTCATTGATGATACTTTGTGAATATTTTGTATCCATATCTTGATAAGTAAGTTGTTTAATAATTGTGATATAGTCTTTAATGGTGCGGTGAATAGGCTTTTGTGGATAAGTAGTCATTAACCTATCTAACAATCCTAATATATCCTGCGCATAAGAAAGTTTGATAAATTCAAAATGTCCCCCTCCCAATGAATCTGAAGACGGTTCACTACCATATAAAGTAAGATAAACTAATTTGAAATTATTTTCTCCAAACTGTTTCACCCCATAGTTATAATATCGAAGTAATTGATTGGGTTGGTCACATGCGTAGATTTTATTTTCTATGATAATGCCATGCTTACCATCTTCAAGAATAATATCTATGCGACCTCCTGTAGTTTCTGTTACTTCACCTACATATCGTTCGGCAATACTCTCATTACAGTGTGTGATATAATTATCATCTACTTTTATAGCTGTAACAAGAAATTGCCTAAGGAATTCATTTCCCAAGCCATGGTTTGCTTTGGGATTGAATAATGTTGCAAGCAAACGTGAATGCAAACGCATTTCGTCAGAGCATATATTCAATGCCGAAAACACATTAAAGTTTTCTCCTTCTTTTTCTTCTTTTTGAAGTCTATCTTGCTCTGCATTATGCATGTCTGACAATTTAGATAGTAGCTCTTTGATACTATTACTCATAATAAACATATTTTAGTTAGATTTCCCCTCCATCATCTTATTCAACTCTTCCTCCTCCCCGTACCCATATCTGTTAAATGCCCTACTTATCATTATGGTTTGTAACAAACTATTCTCATTTGAAATATTCAACAGCGCAAAGATAAAAATAATGTATGCAAAACCAATGCTTAGGTCCAAGAAACAAACCATCTTCTCCATAATATAATGCCTTCATTATTAAAATCAACCTGCGGTAAAACTTAACCAGAGAGATACGATATCTACTAACACTTCTCAAACTATATCAGCCTAATCTAATCGCAAAGCTGATAAGTTCGCAGAAATAGAAAGATGTTTTAGAAATGGTATGATTGTAACTCCTATTTCCTCTCGACCAATAATACCTTCCAAATCTTCTTCTAATACAGTAACAGGTTTAACAACAATTCCGCAGCCATCTTCCCTTCTTTCTAAATGGAAATTATATGTAGCATTATAAGCTTTTATATATTCTATATTAGGAGAGTTCGTAATATACACTGGGTACAAAAGTTTAATTACTTTATATTGAATTGAATAACCATTAGAAATCTGGAATATAAAGTTGTTGAGTGATCGCAAATCCTCCTCTATTTTTTCAACAGGCATACCACTTTCCATCATATAAATAATCAGATGAAATAAAGGTAAAGATGTTGGCATACTCCCCCCAAAATAAGAATACTCAAAGCCATTAAAATAGCTATCTGTATCAAATTGTGTGAGCTTATATAAATCACGCAATGAACTCTCAGCAAGTTTTTCCCTAAAATTTTGAAGATGTGGCAGTAATTCATGAATACCAAGTTTCTCTCCTAATTGTGCCTCAAAAGCTCGAATCATAATATACTTTATACTATATCTGAATGGCTCACGAGATAAGAATTTACTCATATAACCTTCATAACAAGCTTGCGCGCCATAGAAATGATGAAATATATGCTTAGTCACATCATAGTCCATTACCAAGACAATGTTATTAAATCCAAATTTATTACCGACAATATCAGGTTGCTTACTATCATCTATGTGCGCACTCACGACATTAAGAATTCTAAAAAGATGCTTGGGGTCTAAGCGATCTAAGTCTTCTATTATCAATACTGGCTTCTTTGCCTTCTTCACTTTCCCATTTAAGGAATGGTCTTGACTAATCCATTTAATAGCCTTTTTTATCAGTTTTGTATATCCATCTTCTTCATGAATACAGCCAGCTGTATTAGCAAACTGCGATAAATACTTATCTACAGTGTGCTTCTTCTCATCATATTTTTTCTTTATCTCAAGGAACTTATTATAGCCTTCATTGCACAACTCTCCCAGCGGTATCAAAGAAAGCAAGAAAGGCACAACAGATGTCAAGTCAGCAAGGGTAAATATAGAACCAAATAAAGCATTTAAATCAATATTCTCAAGCAACTTTCTTTCATGCAATTGAACGATAATATCTCTTTTAATATATTCAAAAACATCCTCATTCTTTGCAACAGAATAGTTTACTGGATAAATAGTAAAGAACTCATATTTATCTTGCATTGCTTCATCCCTTCGCAACTCATTCAGCAAATAGGTTTTTCCATCGCCAAACTTAGCAGACAAAATAATTCTATCCGTCTTTTCAAGGTACTGAGCAAATTTTTTTAAATTACCAGATATATCAATTTTATCTAATATTATTTTCATAGGTCTTTGTTTTTATAGATTAATAATGTTTAGAAATGATTTAAGTTTAAATTATACTGAACAAAGATACAAAAATTTATAATAAATACCAAAAAAATACACTTTTATTTTTCCAGTGAGAGGAAGTACACATTACTTTCTATCCCATTCTTACATCAGTCTACTCTCTTTTCAATCCCACATTCTCTACTAAAACCGGATTGAAAAGTCTTTACACAAACTCAAGTAAAACACCTAAAACAAAGGCGAAAAACACGTATAAAAAGTAAGCTTGCAATAAACAGGAAATCAGTTAGTTACAAAGGCGATACAGAAAAGGTGCTTAATTGGACTCCAAAAGGGCGTTAGTAAGGGGCTTAAAGGGCATCTTTTGCAAGCCAAAAGAGCGTTAGGTAAAAGGTAATTTACGCCCTTTCTGATTTCCGATATTAGAATTATCTTTACAAACCTTATTATTAGTTGTTTCTTTCTTCACAAATAGCACGAATCTATGTAAAATATTATAAAGTTTCATACAGAGACACAGAGTACATCGAGATTTATCAATTAGCAAAATATAAAGCCTACAGAAGCGCTGACAGCGATTAGAGCAAAGAAGTGTAGTTGCTAACTATATTGATTGTGAGAGGACCCTCTGTTACTCCTTGTGCTCACAGCACCTCTACTCATTTACGTTATTTCTCTTTTGCCTCTGTGGCTCTGTGTGCCTTTTTCATATCCGAACCTATTAATATCCTAACATTACCCTATATGAAACTCATTTGAAAGAAGACTTACAAACTACTCAACTATCAAACAATATATATTCACGCACTGAAGAATAGAGAAAGGAAGTCTACACGCAACAGAGAAAAATAATTTAAACTTAAAGGGACATTCACTTGCTTTTTTCAAAAAGATTTCGTACATTTGTACTCGTTTTTAATTTACCTAACAGATAATATAACTATGAATTTGAAGATTAAACTACTACTCATTGCGCTAACCTTGTCGGTATCCGCAAATGCACAGGAAATGAAGGAACAGGATGTTTTTAAGCATACAGCAATCGACACAACGCAGCTGATTGTTTCTTATGACCTAACCGTTAAATATGACCTATCAGGACAGAATAATCCTGACTTTGAAAAGGTATATACTTACATCGGACGTAAGGTGTGCCAGAGCTTTGTGGAGAGTGAGCATAATGCCGACCTGCGCATGGCTAAAGCCTTTCTACGTAATGGGAAGCGTGGCTCAAGAGCAGCTATGAAACTCGTCGCTAACGTTGGTGAAACCTATATTGGCTATCCAAAGGGAAAGACAACAGTTATTTACAATATGGACGGGGCTGGCTCTTACCTTTATCAAGAGGCTACGCCAAAAATGCAATGGAAACTTACAACCGAGCATAAAATGCTTTTAGACTACGATTGTACAGCCGCAACCTGTTCTTATCGAGGAAGAAATTATAAGGTATGGTTCACTACCAAGATTCCACTTTCCTATGGTCCTTGGAAGTTTACAGGACTACCGGGATTAGTTATGGAGGCTGAAACCGAAGAAGGGGATTATCACTGGACGGTTACTGGCATAGAAAAGCCTAAGACAGTAACCCCTATCTATTTTCTTGACAGGAACTATGTAAAGACTTCTCGTGAGAACACCCGAAAGCAAGAGAGGCTCTTGCTGAAAGATCCTGCAGGCTACCTTGAGAGCTATGGCTACAACTTCACTACGACTAATTTCAATGGACAAGTTGTGAAACTAACGCTCTTTACATTCGACAATCCTTTGGAACGAGAATGATAAGACGCCTACTTATCTTACTATCGTTTATCGGCTTATTGTCTATAAACAGTATGGCTCAGAACAGTCAGGGAGACTCTCTGACTATTACTGGGCGTGTGGTTGATAATAAACATCAACCTATGGATGGCTGTATTCTTACAATCATACAAGAAAAGGATTCTTCCATTCTTGCCAGTAGCGTGACCAACGAAGATGGTAGATACTCTATCAGCTACCCAACAACAAAAGACAACCTACTTTTAAGCCTGACAGGATTCAATATAAAACGGCAGGTGAAGCGGATAACCCCTATAAGTCAGACCGTTAACTTCACCACCACCTACGAGAGTATCACCCTGAAAGAAGTGGAGATAAAGGCAAGAAAGCTATGGGGAAGTAGGGACACACTGAACTACTTGGTCTCTGCCTATATGAAAGGACAGGACAGAACCATTGGTGATATTCTCAAACAGCTGCCAGGTATCACGTTAGAAGGTGGCATGGTGAAGTATCAAGGTGTACCTATCAACCATTTCTACATTGAGAACATGGATATGTTTGCAGGCAAATATAGCATCGCAACGAATGGTATTAAGGCTGAGGATGTCAGTACGGTACAGGTGATGGAAAACCATGAACACATCAAGGCATTACAGGATCAGATACCACCTGAATCGGCAGCTATCAACTTGAAGCTAAAGAAGAAAGCAAAAGGCAGATGGCTAAAGACCGTAGACTTAGGGGTAGGCTTCGATTCTAACGGTTTACTAAGAGATGTCAATGCTGCCCTTATGTACTTTGCACAAAGACAACAGCACGTTTTCTATTACGAAACAGATAATACTGGTTCAAGTGTCAACTGGCTTAAGTCATACTATGGAGAGAATTATATTAGACCCTCGAACCTTACTTCTATTATCTTGCCAGGCTCTTCTCCTGTCGGTAAGAGCCTGCGTAACAATCAACATAACCTCTGTTTCAGTAATCTCAACAAACTGAGTGAGACGGCGGAAATAAAGTATAACATTACTTACAGGCACGATATCCAACGGCAAAGTAGTTATTCGCAAACCACTTATCTACTCCCCGACGCAACGACTCGTATGATATCAGAAGATATATCAGCCCGAAACACAACGAATGCGACCACAGTGCAGTTGCATCTTGAGGATAATGGCAATAAGACTTATCTTAAGAACACACTTGACTTAGCTGGGAATTGGAGCGATGACAACGGACTGGTTGTATCTAACAAGGCCAGTTTTCTGCAGCATGCCTTTAACAGGAACTTAGGACTAAACAATCATACGGAATGGATCCAACGTACAACCAATGGCGGAGGTTTCTATCTAAAGACTACCAACTTTGTACAGACAAACCCACAAGCTCTCGCCATTGAAGGGGATATGCAGGCAAGACAAGATGTAAGACTCTCAAACATGGGAAGTTACAACAACCTTACTTTAATAAGAAACATCCGAAAACACAATTGGACTATTGCTCCTTCCGCAGAGTTTGATATTGAATATGTGGGACTGAAAAGTCTATTAAACGATACAGCTGTGACGATGGCTACGAGCGGAGACATGGGCTACTTGCAGATGAAAAGCAACTTGGGAGCCAACCTACAATATGTCAAAAACACGTTCCGCCTATCGTTCAATCTACCTTTATCGCTCAACTACACAAAGGTGGATAACGAACCTATTGCTAACGAGACAACGAAGGGAAAGCGCATGACCCTGCTCTTCTCGCCATCTTTTACAATGCTTTGGAAAGCAACAGACAATTGGACGCTTTCTGCAGGAGGGAGTTATGGTATGTATCCTACGAACTGGAGAAACCTAATGACTGCTTATCTGATGAGCAACTATAGGACACTGAACCGCTACAAAGTGAACCTATCCGAAAACAAATCGGCTACTATACATGGGAAGATACACTACAAGAATATCCCTCATCAGTTCTTTGCCTACCTCTCTGGGGCGGTTAGCCGCTCATGGAGTGACATCCTCTATGGTACGACAATAGACCAGAATGCACATACACTACTGCAAGCTGAATATGCTCCAAACCATAGTAACAATTACTCAATAACGATAAGCACAAGAAAGGAAATCGCTTGGCACGACACGAGTATTGGCGCAACAGCTGAATACTCTACTAACACAAGTAAGATACTACGCCAGTCTGTCATCACCAACTATCAGTTTAATAGCTTCTTTATCACTGCTAACCTTGCCTTTAATCTTATCAAGTATATCCGATTGACAGATAACTACAAGTGGACTATCTCCCAATCAAAGGCTGGTAACTACATAAATACTATTCGCAACATCAGCAATGAGACGTCTCTTGACGTGACTTTCCTCCCTGATAAACTACTGTTGAATACGACCTTACAATACACACATAACAGTGGTTTTACCGATAGAAAGGACTATACCTTTATGACTCTTAGCATCACCTTCAAGCCAAGTAAGAAGGTGCAACTCGTTCTTAATTTCGATAACATCTTCAATACTGACACCTTTGTCTATCGTTCTAATAGCAACCTCACCGAAGGCTACACCCTCTACCAGCTCCGTCCAAGATGTGTGATGCTTACTACTCACTTCGCTTTATAACTGAAAAAGTAGGTGTGTCCGTCCCTATCTTGACAAGAATAGGAGAATACTGTCAACCTCGAATATTGTTTTTTGGAACTTCCGAAATATAGAGTGATAATCTAAAACTCTTACATAATAAGGCACACAGAGGCACGGAGTGGAAGGAGAAGAGCGCTATGTCAGGGAGGTGCCAATGGCACAAAGAGCGACAGAGGTGTAGCATACAGATTCTTGACATCATTTGAGATAAATGCTTTGGGCATAGAATCTCAAATAAAACTGGCAAATAACCTCCGTTGCTCTACGCACCGACGGTGCCTCTGTGACTACCATTACTTTGTATGTAATAATCCTCCGTCTTCTCCTTTTCTCTGTGTGACGTTTCTTATAAGTCCTAAACTCAGGTAGTCCTTATCACTCCAAATCCCCGAAGATATTGATTTCTCTCTATTAAACCACCCCTACTTATTTCCTAAGATATTATCCAGAACGGGATATATCTCCGCTTCTCTCTCGTATGGATAAAGCCTGAAGCGGGTGTTGCCATTCAACATTGCAGAGACATTAGCTTTGCTTTTATCATAGAAGATGTGCACTGGGATATTACGAGCCTCAGCGTATGCCAATTCATAACCGACGCCATGAGAGGGGTTCGTACACTCTGCGATGAGCACCTCAGACAACTTAATCCACTCTGTATCACGCTCATATATATGCTCATCATCCTCTTTTGTACGTGTCTTCACACTTAGGTTTCCTAAACCGATGTGCTCCGTAAGTACTATATCGGTCTTGTTGATATAGTCTATCATCCGCTTATACACTGCAGCATCCTCTCTACCGCCACGGATAGAACCTGCGAAATATACCGTCTTCTTCATTCTATAACACTTTCTTTGGTAACTAATCAACGAAAATGAAGAGAAATCGAAGCTGACATAAACAAACTGATAATGAGGAATGAACGGAACGATTTGCGTAGAAATGCTCTTTTCAAAAAGGGCAGAATTCACCGATTATATCTTACTACATTACTACAATAGGAGTTAAAGCGGTGAAAGAAAAAGGATTAACGTGTAGTAAAATACCCGAAACAATGGTACTACGCAGTAACTACATCTGCCCTTCTTCTTTCACCGCTTGATTACGATTAAAAAGGAAATTATATGCTGTTTGTTATTTGCCTGCCAATCCTCTGAAGCACGCTTTCATTGCTTACAAGTATGGAGGCTGTACCCGTCATTCCACTGATAATTTTATACTTGCAATCTGTTACTTTTACCTGTGCTGTGAACACGTTGCCTGCTGCCGTTTGTCGGGGCGTATGCATTGTGGCTGTTATCATGCCATTGGCTGCACCATACATTTCTGTATTGTATCCCTCCAACTCGATGCTAACGTTCTTTCCTTTTTTTACAGTATTCACGTATTTATAAGGAATATCTACTGTGCCTTGTTGCCTGTTGGTCATCTCAATTCTTGCGCTGATGGTTTCGGGATAAGGTATAAAATATGCACCTACTAACAGTACTAATAACACAATGGTGATGATTGTGATACCATATCGTACAATTCTTGATGGTATCTCGCCGATGATATGCCTTATCTTCTCGCTGCGGAGTTCTATCTTGTCGTCTGCCATAGTTGTCTTTCCTTTACGTTAGTTGCCTAACTCCAATTGATTCTTTACAAGATTGTAGTATGCACCACGCTTTGCCGTGAGTTCCTCGTGGTTGCCGATCTCGACCACCTTGCCTTTATCCAGTACCACTATCTGGTCGGCATTCTTCACCGTACTTAATCTGTGAGCCACTATAACTACCGTCTTGCCTTTGTAGAACTCGTCCAGATGTTCCACAATCATACGTTCGTTGTTAGCATCAAGCGAGTTGGTGGCTTCGTCAAGGAAAATATAGTTGGGGTTCTTATAGACGGCTCTCGCTATCAATATACGCTGTTTCTGCCCTTGGCTCAAGCCCACACCATCGCGACCTATCTTAGTATTATACTTTAATGGCAGCCCCATCACATAATCGTGAATACAGGCTATCTCTGCAGCTGTCTGCAATCGCTGTTTGTCTATCTCCTTATCGTCTACGGCTATATTGCGTGCTATTGACTCAGAGAATATCACGCCGTCCTGCATAACCACGCCACATTGTCTGCGCCACCACTTCTTATTGAGCGTGTTTACATCTGTTCCTCCAATATTGATTTGTCCGCCCAGCACAGGATAATAGCCCAGCATGAGTTTGATAAGGGTGGTTTTTCCGCTACCCGACGCACCTACAATAGCTGTTACCTTGCCTTTGGGGATTGTGAGGCTAACATTATCTATAATAGTTTTCAGTGCATGCGGGTCGTATTTGAAGTTTACGTTTTCAAGGTCTATGCCCTTATCCTCTTCTTTCACAGAGGTTTCCAATCCTTGCTTTCCGTTCTCATCGTCCATACGGTGGATTTCGTTGATACGTTCAAGGCTTATCTTTACATCCTGTACAGAGTAGAAGAAACTCATCAACTGTTCCACTGGCGAATTGAGCTGTCCAATAATGTACTGCACGGCAAGCATCATACCCAGTGTTAGTTGTCCGTGAATAACAGCAGTTGCTGCCACCACTGTGATGACGATGTTCTTTAGTTCGTTGATGAAGATGCTGCCTGCCTCCTGTGTCTGCTGGAGTTTCAGCGATTTCATCTGCACTCCAAAGAGGTCTGCCTGCACGTCCTCCCATTCCCAGCGTCTGCGCTGCTCGCAGTCTTGGAGCTTTATCTCCTGCATGGAGGTGATAAACTCGTAAGTCTTGTTGTTGTTGATGGCTTGCTGCTCAAAGAGTTCGTAGTCGAGTACCTTTCTGCGTCTTAGGAAGAGCGCAAGCCAACCGCCATAAAGCAGACTGCCGAGCATGAAAATGGCGAAGACAAGCCAGTTATAGGATAGCAATACAATGCTGAACACCACAAAGGTGAAAAGCGAGAACACAATACTGAGCGTTTGTTGTGTCAGAAACGAGTTTACACGGCTATGGTCGCCCATACGCTGCATAAGGTCGCCCATTAGTTTGGTATCAAAGAACGACATTGGCAACTTTAAAAGCTTAATGAAGAAATCACTCACCAACGAAATGTTTATACGCAATGAGATATGGAGCAACAGCCAACGGCGGATAAAATCGATGGCAGTTCTACTAATGGTAAGCATCAGCTGTCCAAGGAGTATCAGCCATATAAAGCCAATGTTTTGGTTTTTAATGCCCACATCCACGATAGATTGTGTGAGGAAAGGCAGAATGAGCTGCAATAGGCTGCCAACGAGTAAGCCTAAAACAATTTGACCGAAGTACTTGCGATATTGCTTAATGTAACCAAAGAGGAACTGGAAAGACCTTGGGCTGCCGTCCTCTTCCTCATTGTCCACCTTATGCGAGTAGAACTCCAGTGTGGGCTCGAGAAACATCGCTATACCTTTCTCTTCTCCTTGAGAAGCAGTGCTTACCCAGTGTTTCCCGAACTCCTCAAGATTATATTTCACGAGTCCCTTGCCAGGGTCAGCCACATAAAAGATACGCCCTTTCCTCACCTTGTAGAGCACGACAAAGTGATTCTGATTCCAATGGAGGACGCAAGGAAGAGTAGCCTTGCTCAGAGTATCAAAATCGGTTCTTGCACACATTGTGCGTAGTCCGAGCTTATTTGCAGCTTCATTGACACCCAGCATAGAAACTCCCTCTGATGTCGCAACACAAAGTTTTGACAATGTACGCAATGAGACTTCCCTGCCAAAATGTTTACATACCATTTGCAAGCAGGTGATGCCGCACATCATACTGTCCGACTGAATTATACACTTGAAGCTATCTTTCATGCTAAAGCCTTTTACAACCTTGACTTTTCATCATTACCGGCACCTGTTCCCTTGTATTTGCCTTTTCCTGTATTGTTGAAATTGTAAGACACAGAGATACCAATGATCCTAGTATAGCCGTACGAGTCCTTAGTCATAGTAGCCACACTGTAATAACCCGTCCAACGGTCGCGCTGCTGCTTGAATATGTCGTTGGCATATAGTGAGACGGTCAGAGATTTCTGTAGGAAATCCTTTTGCAATCGGAGGTTGACGCTAAACGAATGCTTGTTTCTGGTAAATCCATCATCATAGCCTGACCTGTACCTCAAATAGAGCATTGCCTTGCAGGTATTGTTTATTTCAAACCAGTTGCGGAAATCCATCTTCCACAAGGGCTTGTTCAGATCTTCTGATACCCCATATTGTTTCACATCAAGGAACTGCTGCCAGTAGCCTAACAGGAGTGAAGGCTTGTAGAATCCGAATTTCGGCGACAGTGTAATGGAGGCGTTGAACGACTGCTGTTTGTCGAAATTCTTATTTCTCCAGATAGTAATCTCAGAGTCCTCCTGATACAAATCTGCAAATGAGAACCGTGCATCTTTCCGGTAATTGTACCCAGCTGCAAGATGAAGCCATGAATAAGTAAAAAGCAAGTCAACGTTATGTATTATTGTGGGTCTCAGCAGCGGGTTGCCTCCCTCATACTCGTAGCGGTTGTCATATTGCACATTGGAGCTAAGCGACTGATAACTAGGCCTGCTTATGCGCTTCCCATAGCTGAACTGCACCTCGGCCAGCCTGTGGTGCCAGCCAATGGAGACATTGGGGAACAGATCGTTATAATCACGGCTCTGTCCTGTCTGCAATTCCCCAAATGAATAGTAGTAGGATTTCACATCCTCATAACGTAATCCAGCAACGATATTGAAATTTCCAAAAGGAGCACAGTACTCGGCAAACAAGGCAGTGTTGCTCTCGCGTATCTCGTCATCCGATGACGTGAGTATTTGCTCAACATTGTTGTATAACCCATGTGTTTTAGTATGGGACACCTCACTGCCGACACTTACCTCTCCCTTCCATATGGGATAGGTAAGGATGAGCTTTGCAGCCAACATCCTGTTCCTGTTGGTGCTTGAAGAATGGATGAGACGGCCCTCTAATTCCTCGCTGCTTTCTGCCGACATCTGGTTGCGGGAAGACTTCTTCCACACCCATGTACCATTTAGGTCTATGCCAAGCTTCCCCACTTTGCCCAGGTAATACAAATTAGCCTCGTGTTGTGGGTTTTCGTTTTCAAGAATGGTCATCTGCTGGTCAACATAGCCTTCCAATACTTGGTTTCTCGTTATGGTCTGTTGCGTGTTAGCGTGTCCTCCCTCGTATATAGAGCCATCGAGTTTGTAGGACAGCCCAATCAAGTTGTTCCCACCGATGTCATAGCTTGCCCCAATCTTCCCGTCGGCGATAGTATACCAGAAATCATTAGGGCACACTTGTAATATATTAATATGGTTGCCATTGCTCTTAAAGTCATCTGTGATCGTTGCATCCGCAGCATTATAGCCATTTGTAAAAGATAAGGCCCCAGTCACTTCAAGACCACCTGTATGATACTTGATGGCAGCGTCATCGTAAGTGGTCCATTTCCGGGCATACTCACCTTGGCCGAAGGCTGTCACGCCGATGCCGCTGCTTGTGTTCTTAATGGTACTTATACGAATGACCGAACCCACTTCCGAGTTGTATCTTGCCCCCGGTGTCGTGATGATGTCTATACTTTTTATCTCATTCGATTTCAAGTACTTGAGTTCGTTGGCATTCTGTACCTTCCTGTTGTTGATGTATATTTCAGGTGTGCCTTTGGCAAAGACCGTGAAATTGCCGTTATTACCTTCAATGCCTGGCAGCATAGAGACGACATCGTTTGCCGTTCCCACATCCTTCAGTAAGGAGTTATGAATATCAATGTTCAGTCCACCGGCAACAGCCTTATATTGTGGTAAAGAACCTTTCACGATGACCTCAGCAAGGGTTCGGTTGCCTTCATCCAATATTATATCCCCGATATTACTACTTTTGAATGCTATCAGTGTTGTCACATATCCTATGCTCGACACTTTCAGAATATTGTTAGAGCCCCCTGTCTCCAAAGAAAAAGAGCCGTCTTCCTTAGTCACAGTCCCTGCCATGAAAGTGGAATCCTTGGCGTTGAGCAGCACAACATTGGCAAATGGTATGGGAGCATGATGAGTATCCACTACTTTGCCCATCACGCTTTGTGCGTAAGATAGGACAACAAGCTGTGACAATAAACACATTAAAAGTATTCTTCTCATAGTTCTTTACCGTTTAAACTGTTAATCAATAGCCTCCAAAGAGGTTCATCAGTCCTTATAACCACCAGTAATGTCAAAATCTTCTTAATATATTCTTGACGGAACTCGCAAAACTCCTTTTGGGGACGATTAGTAAAACATCCTTTTTTCTCGTCATAAAATCTCTTCCTCTGTAAATGAAGATAAGTGATGAGAGTAATTTTCCTTGACCACAAACTGTGCTATTTCCAACAGACTCGTTTTGTCTGCCATGAAGATAGCGTAGTCCTTAAATGTTGCAATCTGTTTTTCCATAATGCTTTTTGTTTCTTGATTTATATGGCAAAAATACTTCTTATCCAAATATCACCTATTACACTTTTGTGTAATTTGGTATCTCTCTCTTTGTTTTTTACACTTTTTTGTAATCTGTTTGCGGTGTTCCACATTAAAAATGTACTTTTGTTGTGAAATATATCAGAGGACCTTAACATGTTTAGCATATATGACAGACATAAAAGATTTCTTTATAGCATCGAACACCGTGCGCAACGCACCTGACTATGATTCCAATGTACTCTCTACATTGGCGCAAACCGTAGAGGCTTTTGCTCGTGTTACCTATCAGAGTGTTTACTTGATAGACTATTACAGGCAGGAATTTCTTTATGTGTCGGACAACCCATTGTTTCTTTGTGGACATACGGCAAAGGCAGTGAAGGAATTAGGCTACAGCTTTTACTTGGAGCATGTACCGGAGGACGAACAAAAAATGCTTGTTGAGTTAAACTGCAGTGGGTTTAAGTTTTTTGAGACTTTCGATAATGTTGATAAATACCAGTGTTCTATGTCCTATCACTTTCATCTGAAGAGTGGAACAAAAAGTAAGTTGATTAATCACCAGCTTACTCCCATTCTATTGACAGATGAAGGTAAGATATGGATTGGTATGTGTGTCGTATCACTATCTTCACATAAAACAGTGGGACATGTAGAGTTTCACAAAAAGGGTAATCTTAACTATTGGAAATATTCTTTCGAAGGGCATCGGTGGAAAGAATGTGATGGAATATCACTCAAAGAAGAAGAACTTGAAGTGCTACGGTTGTCAGCAGCAGGGCTTACCATGACGGAAATTGCGAACAGAATGTGCCGCTCGTTAGATTCTATCAAAACCTATAAACGCCACGCCTTTGACAAATTAGGCGTGACGAATATCACCGAAGCTATTTCAAGAGCTACCTTAAACAAACTCTTCTGAAAAAATAACTTACGGCAAAAGCGAAGAGAGATAGAATTTAGGAAAATAGTTCACAGGTTTTCCTGTAGCAAGATTGTACATTGCCGTTGTACACAAGCCTGCTGCAATCCATGATGCTATGGACAGTTGCGGAGGTGGGAGCATTTCGCTTTCCTTTTTATATTGGGTTACAATTTTGTCTAACCACTCTTTAGGTTGATTCCAAAAAGCCCCGTGTCCGGTAACATACTCAGCTACCTTTAATTCAAATCCCTTTGGTTCTTCTTCAGTCAGTTCAGATAAAGAATGCCCCAATGGGTCTACAACCGTAACAAAGCCAGCCCAACCAAAATTGTATGGGTGCAGTACTGGGATTTTTCTTTCCTTGCAAATTTCATCAAAGACGAATGGAGTTTTATCCTTAAAGTCCAATGCATTGATAGCTACATCATGCCCATTCAGCATCTCTTCAATGTTATCAGGGTTAAGGAACTCCGTATGGTAATCTATCTGCGCATTTGGATTGATATTTAGCAAACGCTCAGCCAAACATTCCGCCTTGTATCTACCAATGTCATTCTCTGTATAGTTCTGCCTGTTCAGGTTGCTTCGCTCTATCTTGTCTCCATCAACGATGGTGATATGTTCAAAACCAAATCTTAAAGCGCATTCTGAGATAATACTGCCAATACCTGCACCACCAAGGAATATCTTATAATCCTTGATGACGCTTTGTTCTCTTTCGCTCACATAGAGCCTGTTTCTGCTGTATCTTTCTTCCATAACGAAATAGTTATTTTAGGCAAAAGTAGATGTAATAAAGCATATATACTCTACACAAAAGTGTAATAATCAATCACATTATTGATTATTTTAGATTTTATAACATATTCAGGAGATAACATGTTGCTACTCCTCATAGTTATCCTCCAACAACCTTTCCAAATCCGAAGCCTAATAAAGTATCTTCCCTGCAAACTGCGTGTAGGGGATAATCCTCCTGTCCCTATAGTCCTGCAGGGTACGGGGACTGATATACAGCCGCTCGCACACTTCTTTACCTGTGAGGAAGTGCTCACCGCCAAAGAGTGGCTTGTGTGTCTGCGCCACTTCCTTTATCCTTCTACTTACACTGCTGATAGCGGACAGCACCACCTGCATGTCGTCAGCCTTCATGTTCAAATCTCTTACCTGTTCCATAGTTCTCTTGCCTTATTTGTTGTTCTTGGATTTGTCTGTGTTTGATTTCACAGATTTGGTTTCCAATAATCGGCCCACATCCTCACGCTTGTTATAGCACTTGTGCCCGATTTGGGAGAATGGCAGCACGCCTGTATCCCGATAGTGCTGCAAGGTACGCTTGCTGATATTAAGCAACTTACACACACCATCATTGTGTAGCCACTCAGTGTGCTAGCGCTGTTCTCCAAATGAAATGCCTTGTGGCAGGTTTCTGTCAAAATTACCATGTGCTTATCATACTACTCTTTCTCTTCATAATTTCACTCTTGGAAATCAACCAAGCAGATAATGAAAAGAATTGCAGATAAAGGTAAACATACGTTCTTTGTTAGGCAGAAAACAGCGAAGCCAAGTAGCTCGCTCGTTCCTAAATCGTTACCTATTTACTTTTACCAATAAGGTAACTTCTTTATTTTCAATTAGATATATTTTAACAATTATCTTCTTTGGTAACTTTAATCTTTGTAACACCCGTCCACAAAGATAATACTTTATACCGATAAACGAATTAAGCATACTATAAAAAGCTCATGATCACAATGAAATCAAACGAGGACTATGGCAAACTTCATAATAATCATCAAGGGAAGAGCCATTTGAAAACACTATATCTTCATGTTTCTCAATCCCGTAAGCAGAATGAACATGACCAAACAGATGATATTTAGGTTTCGTTCTCATCACCTGACTACGAAGAGGACTATTCCCCCAATGCGTGTTGTTGCTTTCGTCCAATATCATGATGGGTGGTTCATGGGTCACAAGAACGTCTATACCCATGGGTATCAAGCTCTCTAAATGATTATATCCTAAGCCAAAGAACTTGACTCCCTCTATCTCACACCCACGGTCTTGAAGAAAATGAACATTAGCTGGCAAGTCTTCTATCCCATCTGCTTCCCACAAGCAAAGGTCGTGGTTACCAACAATGAATATCTTGTGCGAATAAGGTAGAGAGATATACCAATTCAGAAAGTCGAGCACTTCTTCTTCCGTACCCATATCGGTGAAGTCACCGCAATGGACAAGGACATCGGCTGCAGGCATACTGGTCAACCGTTGATGTCGGTTGTGTGTATCAGAGATTTGAAGTATTCTCATCGTCGTGTCGTAGTCGTTTAATATAATAGGTAATAATAGTTCGTCATCGTCGCAAGCCTCTTCTTACAACCTCGCGTCAGCTTCCTTGTGAATACAAATAACCTCCTTTGGATGCATCATACCGATAACTTTCTTTATCGCATCTCTATCCACATGTCCAGAAGTATGTATATCCACAACGTTATGGAACATCTCTCGAAACTCCTTGTACTTTGCGTTCGCCCTCACCTGCTCCTCTCTCATGTAGTATCCATTCCAAGAAGAGTAGATGAGGATTGTCTCCTCTTGTGGAAGTCGGTTGAGAAGAGCCTTTACCTTGTCGCCATGTGACGGTCCTACAACCATCGTAAAGCCTCTATTTCTCAGTTTGCTATACAGTCTATCAGTATAAAACTGCGGTGAAAAGGAGAACAGACCCCTCCCCAGATTGCCCTCTCGCTCAGTAAAGAGCTCCATCGTTCTTTTCATAAACGAGGACATAATACACAAAGGTTTCTTCGTCTTCTTGGTCGCATGATTTATACTTCCTAATCGTTCTATATCCGTGGCTGAGGCCAAAACAAAGACATACTTGAAGGCTTGCATCACATCTATCATCTCCATCGACACCCTATACTCACTAATAGCTTTGTCTTCTCGGCTTAGCATCGTACCCTCTGTAATCAGCACATCAATGTTTGTTGCGTATTTTCTCAGCATGAGAAACTGTCCTTTACTCATGTAGCCATGTCCACGATAATCGCCTGTATGCCAGAAACGTTGCCCTTCGGCTTCAATGAGAAACATGTGTGCATCATATATACTATGGCAGCAGAAGAAAGGAGTTATCCTAATATTCCCTACCATTATAGGCTTAGGATAATCCCCACGTCCTGTTCGCTTCCAAGTTCTGAACGTTTCTAACTTGTCTATAAGTGTCTTTGTTCTGCGACAGCACTCCTCAAGTCGTTCCCCTTTTGACCTATCGGGCACCCGCTGCTGACCACACTTTTCTCTTTCTATCTCGTATCCCTCCAGCAGAGTCTTATATTTTATAAGTAAGAGTTCCTTACCTCCTTCGCTAATAAACTGGTCAAATGGGATATATGGGAACAAACCTACATGGTCTTCGTGGGCATGCGTATAGAATACTGCCTGGTGCTCTTTCTCATTATTCTCGACAATATCAGCAACCATAAGAGCGTCTTCTTCAGGAGTTGTTGGCTTTCCATTGCCTGGCAGATTCTGCCCAAAGTCAATGAAGACTCTGGACGACTCTGTCCATATCTCGGTTATGCAACCTCCTATCTGGTCAAGTCCTCTATGTATTTTTATCTTCATCATACGTCTAAAATGATTTGTTCATTATGCCAAACTATCAGTGGCACAGCCATTCCCTCCGCTTTTGCCTCATCTTGTGCTTTCTCTACTTGCTCTTTCAAAGCTTCCTTTTCCTCGTTTCCTCGATATGCAAGAATGAGCATCATACGTGGTGTATCCGACAAGTTCAACCCTGTATAATCGCCCTCTAACAGTCCTAACGCTGCCTTCTGACGGATGATACGTTCCACATCCGCCCTTAGAACGGCACAAGCCTTGGGATTACTCATAATTTTGTTAGTCTTTTTTATATGGTCGACTATCCCCGACTTACCGTCTGTTGCATCCATTCCCACCTTTAATTCACCAAGATAAACATCATTCTCACCCTTATCATTTTTCTGCGTATCAACCACAACAAGGTCAATTCGTGTCCTACTTATTCGCTCTTCTTTCTTGATATCCGACTGAGGGAGCTGCCACTCCATATCTACAACAACAAATCTGTTGCTAAAACTACGGTTTCCCAAAGCGATATTCTGCTGGACCTCAAACTCCACCCCCGCTTTGTAACTACCAACCAGCCGCTTAGCTTCTCTAAAGTATTGCCTTAACTGACTCTTATCTCTTAGTGTCTGTATCAAATCTCCATCCTCGAAAGAGACAGAAGGTGGCGTAGCGTTCTTGTAATACTTCTCTGATAAGGTGTCTATAGAAGGCTTCCCTTTAAAGTAACTTATCGTCAAGATTCTATCCTTATGATAGTAAATCATAACCTTATTGTTCATTCTGATTTCAAAAGAAAGCGCTGGGTCCTCCTTGATGACATCGAATAATTTCTGTAGGCATCCTCCTTCTTGATAAGCCTGTAAATGTTCGTCTGTAATGGTTCTCATATTTTCCTTCTCTTAATCGTTAATACTTTATTGTCATTATTCGTCGTAGACTATCCCTCTGTTCATCTTACTTATTTGTATGGGTAAACCTACTTATCCCTCTACATAAGCGAGATAATACAGACTGCTGACGGACTATACCTTCCTAAAGGACCGCATATCACAGTCTTACAACCACCCTATCAACTAACATTCCAGCAAGCGTTTATCGTCTCAAGGGGTAGTTGTCGTTGATGTAAGGAGCTTTTCTGCCCACTCCTTAACCTCGTCATCCATTGCAGCCATGTCTGTCTTTATTCTGTGAATAGTTTTATTATAGCATTAAGTATTTATTTACTAAAAATCAACAGCACTAATAGTCTATTGCAAAGATAGTATTTTTATCCGAAGAATTACAAATAATCTTTGATTTATTCGCACAGCATTATTGTCGTTCCTTGCACTTGTCTGACAAGTTTAGAAATATCTTTACAATTTTAGAGGCGAATTATCTAAAACAAAGAAAAGACTGCGCACGAAGCAAGTCTATATCCACAAGGAAATCAGCGAGTTATGAAGAGCAAAGAAGAGGAGGCCTTACTATCTTTAAGAAGGGCCTCTTCTATGAGCAAGAAGGGCCTCTTCAACGAGCAAGAAGGGCGTCCTCTTCGAGCTAACTAA
Source organism: Prevotella sp. C561 (assembly GCF_000224595.1). Classification (NCBI taxonomy): domain Bacteria; kingdom Pseudomonadati; phylum Bacteroidota; class Bacteroidia; order Bacteroidales; family Prevotellaceae; genus Prevotella; species Prevotella sp. C561. The sequence continues at coordinate 20,704 of NZ_JH114156.1, forward strand.
GGCCTTTCTTCTTTCGTGGTTGGAATTTTCTTTACAATACCCACGCCCACCAGAAGCCTCACCCCCAGCCCCTCTCCGAAGGGAGGGGCATGATCACCGAGGTTACCCATATTGGTTAGCGGCCCCTCCCCCTTCCCCTCCCCCGAAGGGAGGGGCGTGATCACCGAGGTTACCCCTATTGGTTAGCGGCCCCTCCCCCTTCCCCTCCCCCGAAGGGAGGGGCGTGATCACCGAGGTTACCCCTACTTCGCTGCTTGTGTCTTAATGGGGCTGTGCACCCTTGTACGTTCTGTTCTTCTGTGTAACTCTGTGAGAGAAAGAACGCAAGAGGCTCGTTGGAAATTTTATCTCTCACAGATTTT
>NZ_JH114156.1:21300-31072 GCF_000224595.1 Prevotella sp. C561
AGAGGCCTTTCTGCTAACAGGGGGAACCCACAAAACGCCTGGCAAGCAGGCGACAGATATCACAGAATTTTACTGCTGAGATTAGCTTAAACACTCTGTGTTATCGGTTGACTTAATGTCTCTGTGCAACCCTGTACGCTCTGTTCTTCTGTGTAACTCTGTGAGAGAAAGAAAAAGAAAACATGAGAGAGAGAGCGGCCCCTCCCCTTCCCCTCCCCCGAAGGGAAGGGGCGTAATCACCGAGATACCCCTATAAAAAGGATGTAGGCTTCGTTATGTCCCTTAATGGCGGTCTTGTAGGGGTAACCTCACATATCACGCCCCTCCCTGCGGGGGAGGGGTTGGGGGAGGGGCCACTCTCTTATGGGTTCGAAACTGTGCGCAATAACGCTCTGTTAAATCTGTGAGATCTGTGAGAGAAAAAACTCTCCAGCGAGTTGTTTGTGTGTCATCTCATAGAGAGGGTGCGTTCTATTTCTCACAGAAAGACACAGATGAACAGAACACACAGGTTTCCACAGAGACATTAAGTCAACCGATTTCACAGAACCTTACAGCCAACGTTAGCTAATCATCAGCACCTAACACTCATCACCCAACACCCTTCTTTAGCAATAACGTTCTGTGAATTCTGTATGCCGGAGGCCTTCTGTGAGTTCGAAACAGTGCGCAAAAAGGTTCTGTTAAATCTGTGAGTTCTGTGAGAGAAAAAATGTTTTTTGTGAGAGATAGAACTCCACACACGACTCCTCAATGTTCATTTTCTCACAGAAAGACACAGAAGAACAGAATACACAGGTTTCCACAGAGACATTAAGTCAACCGATTTCACAGAACTTTACAGCCAACGTTAGCTAATCATCAGCACCTTACACTCATCACCTAACACCCACCAAGGCTTTTCATTAACACCCACCACTCAACACCTAACACCCACCAATCACCACCTACCACCCACCACTCAAGCCCTAACTTGGCTATATATAATAAGGAGTAGTTGGTTGAGAGTATTGAAGGATGACAATAATAGAAAATGAGGGGAGCGTTATTGGCTTACGTATTAGATATTAGCTGCCAGAATGTTGGTTGTTAACAGGTGGTGTTAAGGACATTGACTAAGTACGTGCGGGATATTGGTACATGATGTGTTAGGTCTTAGCACGGAGAATGTTGGGTGTAGCTATGTGACGTGCGGGGTATTGGTAAAATAATAAGAGAGGGTAGGTAAGGGCGTTGTAATTGTCTGGTAGTGTGTAAAGTATGGGATGATAGATAGCATAATAATAGTCGCCTCTCCCAAAGAGTAGGGAGAGTAATTTAGATAACTATATCGAGTAAATAGGGGTATCACGGTAATCACGCCCCTCTCCATTCGGAGAGGGGTTGGGGGTGAGGCTTCTGTTGGGTGTCGATGGTAGGCTGTTAGTGGGTTGTTAATCCTACATAAAGCCTTGTTCTTTCAGCGTCTTTAGCAACACTTCCGAGATTGCTTCATTCGCCTCCTTAGTATATCTTAGGTCGGTGAACACCTGTGCGAGTGTCTCTTTATGGTTGACTTCCACAAAGTGTTTATTCTCTTCGAGTTGTTCCTTAGGGGTGTAGAACGCATCAATGCGGGATGGAGTATAATCGTTGTAAGTCTCGTTATGGATGATACTATCGATAGGCAGGCGGTCGGTGAGGGGTGGGTTCTCATCAGGCCAACCGAGGGTGATGGTTGCAACAGGCATCACAAGGCGAGGCAGACCAAGCGTCTTAATAATCGACTGCGGGTTATAGATGGTTGTTCCTAAGAAACATGTGCCTAATCCCTCCTCCTCGGCAAGGTTGCAAAAGGTCTGACAGTAGAGCAGTGCATCAGTAGCCGCATTGAGGAACGAAAGGAAATTGTCGTATCCAGGCATAGCCTTACGGTTCTCCGCCCAAAGCGTAGTACGACGGAAGTCAGCGCAGAACGTGAGTACAACAGGAGCCCCAGTCACCATCGGTTGATTAAAGTGAGCCGGTGCAAGTTGCGCCTTCTTCTCCGCTTCCCGAGTAATGACAACCGAGTAGAGCTGCAGGTTACCCATTGTAGGAGTACGTTCCGCCTTCTCCAACAAAGTTCTTACTAAATCCTCAGACACCTCCTTTGAGGTATATTTCCTTATAGTCCTTCTGTTATTAAACATTTCCATTTTAGATGATTTTAGTGCTACAAAGTTAAGTAAATGTTTTCTATTTTGGAAAACAATTCGTAACTTCGCAGACGAAAAAAATCTAAAACAACGATAATGACAACCAATCAAACTTACTCTTTCGACGAAGCCTTTCAAGCTACCTTAGCTTATTTCGGTGGCGACGAACTTGCTGCTCGAGTGTGGGTCAACAAGTATGCGATGAAAGATAGCTATGGTAACATCTACGAGAAGTCGCCAGAACAGATGCACTGGCGCATAGCTAACGAGATAGCACGTATTGAGCAGAAATATAAGAATCCATTGACGGCACAAGAGGTGTTCGACCTCTTAGACCATTTCAGATATATTATCCCAGCTGGTAGTCCGATGACTGGTATTGGTAACAACCATCAGGTGGCATCGCTCTCCAACTGTTTTGTCATCGGCTTAGACGGTAATGCCGATTCATACGGTGCTATCATGCGTATCGACGAAGAGCAGGTACAACTGATGAAACGCCGTGGTGGCGTTGGTCATGACCTCTCTCACATCCGTCCGAAAGGTTCGCCAGTGAACAACTCAGCCCTGACCTCTACTGGTCTTGTCCCTTTCATGGAGCGTTATTCGAACAGTACACGTGAGGTGGCACAGGACGGTAGGCGTGGAGCCTTGATGCTTTCGGTAAGTATCAAACACCCCGATTCAGAGGCATTCATCGATGCCAAGATGGAAGAAGGTAAGGTGACAGGTGCCAATGTGTCTGTGAAGATAACCGACGAGTTCATGCAAGCCGTCGTTGAAGGTAAACCTTACGTACAGCAGTTCCCTATTGATAGCGATGAGCCAGCCGTTACCAAGGAGGTATCGGCCAAGGAACTGTGGGAGAAGATAGTACATAACGCATGGAAGAGTGCCGAACCAGGCGTGTTGTTTTGGGACACGATTATCCGTGAGAGCATCCCCGACTGTTATGCTGACCTTGGTTTCCAGACCGTTTCAACAAACCCATGTGGAGAGATACCCCTCTGTCCTTACGATAGTTGTAGACTCTTGTCATTGAACCTCTACTCCTACGTTATCGACCCATTCACAGACCATGCACGCTTTGACAAAGAGTTGTTTGAACGTCATGCACAGCTCGCACAGCGACTTATGGACGACATCATCGACCTTGAAATGGAGAAGATAGACCTCATCCTAACGAAGATTAAGAGCGATCCACAGCAAGATGAGGTGAAGAGTGCAGAGTATCATCTCTGGGAGAAGATAAAGAAGAAGAGTTGTCTGGGCCGACGCACAGGAGTGGGTATTACGGCCGAGGGCGATATGATAGCTGCCATGGGCTTACGTTATGGGACGCAGGAAGCGACCGACTTCTCCGTTTCCATTCATCGTGCATTAGCTCTGAATGCTTATCGTTCGTCAGTGACAATGGCACAGGAGCGTGGTGCCTTCGAGATATATGATGCTAAGCGTGAGGCGAACAATCCGTTTATTCTACGATTGAAGGAGGCCGATGCGCAGCTCTACGAGGATATGAAGAAGTATGGTCGTAGGAATATAGCCTGCTTGACGATAGCCCCTACGGGTACAACCTCGCTCATGACGCAGACGACATCAGGTATCGAACCAGTCTTCATGCCTGTCTATAAGCGTCGTCGTAAGGTTAATCCTAATGATACAGACGTACATGTAGACTTCGTCGACGAGGTTGGCGATTCCTTCGAAGAGTACATTGTCTACCACCGTAAGTTCCTTACATGGATGGAGGTGAACGGGATTGACACACAAAAGAGGTATAGCCAAGAAGAAATAGACGAACTTGTGAAACGCTCTCCTTATTATAAAGCAACGGCAAACGACGTCGACTGGTTGATGAAGGTGCGTATGCAAGGTGAGATACAGAAGTGGGTTGACCACTCTATATCCGTGACAGTGAACCTACCTAACCAAGTTGATGAGGCTCTGGTTAATAAGCTTTATGTTGAGGCATGGCGTAGTGGATGCAAGGGCTGCACCATCTATCGTGATGGAAGCCGCTCGGGTGTGATGATATCAGTGTCAAAGAAAGACAAGACCAAGGAGAACAAGCCTGCTGATGAGGAGAAGGCAAAGGACTTAAACTCTGCTGAAGAGCATCACGAGCACATCTGCAATCATCCACAAGTCATTGAGGTACGCCCAAAGGAACTGGAGTGTGATGTCGTGAGGTTCCAAAACAACAAAGAGAAATGGGTGGCCTTCGTAGGTTTGTTAGAGGGTTATCCCTACGAGATCTTCACGGGCTTGCAAGATGACGAGGAGGGTATTGCCCTGCCAAAGAGCGTTACAAAGGGTAAGATTATCAAGCAGACCGCAGAAGACGGTACGCATCGTTACGACTTTCAGTTTGAGAACAAGCGTGGTTATAAGACCACTGTCGAGGGCTTATCAGAGAAGTTTAATCCAGAGTATTGGAACTATGCGAAGCTAATCTCTGGCGTCTTACGCTACAGAATGCCAATCGATCATGTCATCAAGCTCGTCGGCTCGCTGCAACTAAAGAGTGAAAGCATTAACACATGGAAGAATGGTGTGGAGCGCGCATTGAAGAAGTACGTCACTGATGGGACCAGTGCTTCAGGCTTAAAATGTCCTGTTTGTGGGCAGGAGACCCTTGTCTATCAAGAAGGTTGCCTTATCTGTACCAACTGTGGGGCCTCACGTTGCGGATAGCACTCAGTATGAACCCAGAGGACAAAGGCCTTCTTTTGTCCTCACTTCTCGTAAGTAATGATGAAAATAATGACAAGTTACATTTTTCTGCAGGGTCTCCACTTCCATGCTCGCATAGGAGTTGGAGCGCAGGAGCGTGTTGTTGGTAATCTTTATGTTGTCGATCTCCGTATAGGCTATCCGTTTGCTAAGGCCATGGAGAGCGATGATGTCGCCGACACGCTGAACTATGCAACGGTATTCGACATCGTTAGAGAAGTGATGAGCCGACCCGCCCGTCTGTTAGAGTCAGCTGCTGGTTCCCTTGTTAAAGAGTTGTCAGTCGCCTTCCCAGAGATAAGTAGTATCGACTTAAAGATAGTCAAGAAAAACCCACCCATGGGTGCTGATAGTGAAGGGGCAGGCGTTGAATTACACTTAATAAATGATAAAACCAAAGATTAGAGCCATGGTTTCCCACCGAAAAGCCGTATCTTTGTTCCCTAAAGAATTAAGTATGTTTAAGAAAATATCGCTTCTCTTTGTCTTCTTGGTCATGTTTGCTGGTCTTACATGGGCTGCAAACGGGCGTTTCACACTGGTTATCGACCCCGGTCATGGTGGTCATGATGCTGGTGCGATAGGTGCTATATCCAAAGAGAAGGACATCAACTTGAATATAGCCTTGGCTTTTGGGCGTTATGTAGAGCGTAATATGCCCGATGTCAATGTGATTTATACGCGTAAGAGCGATGTGTTCATTCCTTTACATCAGCGTGCTGATATAGCCAACAAAGCAAAGGCCGACCTCTTTGTATCGGTCCACACGAACTCTGTAGCCTCTGGTCGGTATGTGAAAGGGTTCCAAGTTTACACCTTAGGTATGCACCGTGCGAAGGATAATCTTGACGTGGCTAAGCGAGAGAACAGCGTTATCTCTATGGAGAAAGGCTATCAGCAGACCTATCAGGGCTTCGACCCTAACTCGTCAGAGAGCTATATTATGTTCGAGTTCATGCAGAATGCGAACATGGAAAGGAGTGTTGAGCTGGCAAGAATGATACAGAACGCTGTCTGCTCATCGGCTGGTCGTATCGACAAGGGTGTCCATCAGGCTGGTTTCCTCGTCCTTCGTGAGAGTTATATGCCGAGTTGTCTGATAGAGTTAGGCTTTATCACTGCAGCAGACGAGGAGGAGTACCTTAACTCACCAGAGGGTATTGATGCCATGGCGAGGGGTATCTACAATGCTTTCGTACAGTATAAGAACAAGTACGACACCCGCATCGTCGTCCCTTACCGGCCTGTTGAGAATAAGAAGATAGTCATCGATCGTGTCATCCCAACGGCCCCTGTCGACAAACCTCGTACGGTTGTACCAACGGAGCGACGTCAGACTGTCTCACAGACTGAGAAGCCCCGTCGTATGAGTAAGGTGGAAGAGGCTAAGAAGCGAATATCGGCTGCTATCAAAGACCTCCTGCCGACGTGCGACGACCGTACTACAGCCCAGGCGAGCGTACCTGTGTTTAAGATACAGGTCATGGCCTCCAACAAGCAGCTACACGCTGGTAGTCCGCTCTTCCGAGGCCGCACAGACATCGACTGTACGCAAGAGGGCAATTATTATAAGTACACGGTAGGGTCAAGTACGAATTATAATGAGATAGCGCGCATGCGCAACAATCTATTAAAAGACTTCCCACAATCGTTTATAATTGCCTATAAAGACGGCTCACGAATGGATGTCAACCAAGCGATATCAGAGTTTCTAAGGAATAAAAAGAATAAGTAAAGTAAACAAGATATGAAGAAAGTATTTACGCCACAAGTAAAGATTGCCGTAGTAGCACTACTTGCGATCGTTGTATTGTTCTTTGGGATCCAGTTCCTGAAAGGTCTGTCTCTCTTCTCGAATGATGCGCATTATAGGATTAAGTTCAATGATATCACGGGCTTATCCACGTCTACTCCTGTCTACGCTCGCGGCTTTAAGGTCGGTGTAGTGCGTAATATCGACTACAACTATGATAAGTTAGGCGAGTCTATCACCGTTGATATCGATGTAGATAAGACCATGAAGGTGCCAGAAGGTACTACTGCTGAGATTATTAGCGACATCATGGGTAATGTGAAGGTAGTCTTGAAACTTGGCGAGAGTAAGACGTTGTTGGCTGCTAACGGGTGGATAGACGGTCGCATCAACGATGGTACTTTGGGCGACATAAAGGGTATGGTGCCTGCTATTCAGAAGATGTTACCTAAGGTAGACAGCATCCTTGGAAGCGTGAACAGCCTCCTTGCCGACCCAGCCCTGCGTACTTCGCTTCATAATGTGGAAGATATAACCACCAACCTCACCACCACTTCTCGCGAACTCAACCAACTGCTCGCACAAGCCAATGGTGCTTTGCCTACTGTGGTAGGGAAGGCTGGCCGAGTGATGGACAATGCCAACGGCGTAATGCTCAATGCTAACAAGGGCATAACAGAGGCGCGTGGGGCCATCCGTGGTGCTAACACGATGATGGGCAACCTTAATAATAAGGTGAACGAACTTGACATTGCGACGACAATGGCTAAGGTGAACGCTACTATCGACAATATGAACGCCTTTACAGCTAAGCTGAATAGCAACGAGGGAACATTAGGCTTAATGCTTAACGACGCTAATCTGTATAATAATCTGAATAATACAGTGCGCACAGCAGATAGTCTTTTGACCAATGTCAAGGCTCATCCGAAACGTTATGTACACTTCTCTCTATTCGGGAGAAAGGACAAGTAATTTAAATAAGGTCTAAATAGAACGGTCGATGTTTCACACACAAGGGATGCGTGTTGAAGCCTTTTGAGTATCAGCTTCTTCCCGTCTCCCTTGCTGTTGTTTCACTACTTGGGTCGTTTTCGTGGTTAGCAGTAGTAAAGTACTTGTTCTTCAAATACTTAGAAATACACAACTACGCTTATATGCTACCTGAGATACAAGATGACGCAAAGTCCACAAATATAACGTTTTACACCTTTTTATAATTAAGAGGTATAGAGTTAGCGATAGTTCTCTTTATAAATAAATTACTATCTTTGCACTATCAAATAATAAACAAGGGGTAGTTGGCATGCCAATACCCCATAGAAAGACATAGAAACGATAGACAACCAGTTATGAACGCGAGTCCTAAAACACTTTGGGATAGTTGTCTCCAGCTCATAAAGGAGAATGTGACCGAGCAGCAATTTGACACTTGGTTCCGTCCGATTGTACTCCAATCGTACAAGCCAGCATCAAAGACTTTGTTAGTGCAGGTCCCAAGTCAGTTCGTATATGAGTATTTGGAAGGACATTACGTAGACTTGCTACGTAAGGTCCTCACACGTGTTTTCGGACAGGGAGTACAGCTTACTTACCGCGTGATGGTTGACCAGGAAAATCACTTATCACAAGACTTAGAGCAGGACACTATCGAGGACGTGGCTTCACAACGCCCTACAGCACGGGCTAACCAGAGCCCTACAGTGCTCGACACTGTACCGCAAGACCTTGACTCACAACTCGACCCTCATAAGTCATTCAGCAACTATGTGGAAGGTGACAGTAATAAGCTACCACGTTCTATCGGCCTTTCTATCGCAGAGCACCCTAACACAACGCAGTTTAACCCTATGTTCATCTATGGTCCATCGGGCTGTGGAAAGACCCACCTTATTAATGCTATCGGATTAAAAGCTAAGCAGCTTTATCCGCAGAAACGTGTGTTATATGTCTCTGCTCGCCTCTTTCAGGTGCAGTACACCGACTCTGTTCGACAGAACACTACCAACGACTTTATCAATTTCTATCAAACGATTGATGTCTTGATAGTCGATGACATACAGGAATGGGTTACTGCTACGAAGACGCAAGACACCTTCTTCCATATCTTTAATCACCTCTTCCGCAATGGTAAACGAATTATCTTAGCAAGCGACCGACCACCCGTCGACCTCAAGGGAATGAACGACCGCCTGCTAACACGTTTCTCTTGTGGTTTGATAGCAGAGTTAGAAAAACCTAACGTACAGCTCTGTGTGGATATTCTCCATAGTAAGATAAAACGCGACGGACTCAATATACCAGAGGACGTGGTGCGCTTCATTGCCGAAACAGCTAATGGTAGCGTGCGCGATCTGCAGGGTGTTATTAACTCACTCCTTGCTTACAGCGTTGTCTATAACAGTAATATTGATATGCGACTGGCTGAGCGTGTCATCAAGCGTGCCGTGAAGATTGATGATGAACCGCTTACCATCGATGATATCTTGGATAAGGTTTGCTCGCATTATAATGTTACGATGACAGCTGTCAACTCTCGTTCGCGTAAGAAAGACATAGTGATGGCACGCCAAGTGAGCATGTATATGGCACAGAAATACACTAAGATGCCTGCAAGCCGTATCGGTAAGCTGGTCGGAAACCGCGACCACAGCACCGTAATCCACAGTTGTTCCAAGATAGAAGACCGTCTGAAGGTTGACAAGGGCTTCCATGCTGAGCTCGCAAGTATCGAAAACTCGTTTAAGTTAAAAGCATAAGGTATTAGTTTGAAAGTCTGCTGCATGGTCGTGGCAGGCTTTTTTGTTCCTCTTGCTGAGGGTGAAATGATACTGTAAACGAGTGGTAGAGTGTGCAAAACCAGCTGGCTGCATGGGGCGGTGGTCGTGTTTTCTCTCATAGAGGACATTCTTTTTCTCATAGAGGGTATTTTTTCTCTCACAGAGCGCACAGAGTTCACTGAGCATTTAGGCGCACGTTTTGAGCGCACAGAAGGCCTTCGGCATACAGAGAACACAGAGCGTTTCAGCTAAAGATGGGTGTAAGGTTCTGTGATATCGGTTGACTTAATGTCTCTGTGGAATGCTGTGTGTTCTGTTTATCTGTG
>NZ_JH114156.1:31168-44164 GCF_000224595.1 Prevotella sp. C561
ATAAGGTATTAGTTTGAAAGTCTGCTGCATGGTCGTGGCAGGCTTTTTTTGTTCCTCTTGCTGAGGGTGAAATGATACTGTAAACGAGTGGTAGAGTGTGCAAAACCAGCTGGCTGCATGGGGCGGTGGTCGTGTTTTCTCTCATAGAGGACATTCTTTTTTCTTCATAGAGGGTATTTTTTTCTCTCACAGAGCGCACAGAGTTCACTGAGCATTTAGGCGCACGTTTTGAGCGCACAGAAGGCCTTCGGCATACAGAGAACACAGAGCGTTTCAGCTAAAGATGGGTGTAAGGTTCTGTGATATCGGTTGACTTAATGTCTCTGTGGAATGCTGTGTGTTCTGTTTATCTGTGTTTTTCTGTGAGAGAAAGAATGTTGGATACTCGCAGTGGGGAGTTTTATCTCTCACAGAGCGCACAGAGTTCACTGAGCGTTTAGGCGCACGTTTCGAGCACACAGAAGGCCTCCGGCATACAGAGATCACAGAGGCCTTTCAACTAACATTAGCTGTAACGCTCTGTGATATCGGTTGACTTAATGTCTCTGTGGGATGCTGTGTGTTCTGTTCTTCTGTGTAAATCTGTGAGAAATAAAACGCATCCTCTCGATAAGATAAGACTCATGCAAGTCGCTGGGGAGTTTTTTCTCTCACGCTGGGAAGGTATTTCTCTCACAGAGCGCACAGAGTTCACTGAGCCTTTTGGCGCACATTTTGAGCGCACAAGATAGTGGCCCCTCCCCCAACCCCTCCCCCGTAGGGAGGGGAGTAGTATGTGAGGTTACCCCTACAAGACAGCCATTAAGGGACATAAGGAAGCCTACATCCTTTTTATAGGGGTATCTCGGTGATTACGCCCCTCCCTTTTGGGGAGGGGACGGGGGAGGGGCCACCTCTTCTCTGCGTGCTATCCCTGTTCGCAGAAAGGCTTCTGTTCATCTGTGAAAATCTGTGAGAGATAAAATATCCAACGACTCTCTTGTGTACTAAACTCTGTGAGAGATGAAACACCCAACGAGCCTGTTACGCTCATGAAAAAACCTGACAAAAATGCACGAGAAACCCCTTACATCAATAGAGTGATATGATTAAAAACCGAAATCGCAACTAACAAGAAATCAATCACTTATAAACTCGATGCAAGAAGGGCCTTAGTAAGCATCAAGAAGGGCCTTCGCAACACCCAAGAAGGGCATGTTCTGCGAGCAAGAAGGGCGTCCGCTTGAAGCAAGAAAGGCGTACACTGATAGGGAGAGGACGAAAAATATTTACATACAAGGACTGTTGCTACTTTGTGGATGGGCTTTAGTACTGCTGTAACTCTTGTGAGATTATAGTGAAACCCAGCGTTGGAAGCAAGGAAGAACAGTCGACAAAATGAGTTTAATAAAGACAATATAAGACAATGAAAACATTTGATTTCCATTATTCCGTTCGTGAAGTAGACGGAAAAGAGTTTGAGTTAATTGAGTGCACTACGTGGCCTCGCCTTAATGTACAAGTGTTGCACACCACGCCCGAACGCTTCGAAGCAGACTTGAAGGAGGTGAAGAGTCGTTCGCTCTGTGGCTATTCTCTACAAGACAAGTCCTTCATCTTGAAGCATGCGGGCGGCGAGGGCAATGGTGAACTGACGCAAGCTAATATTGACGAAATCTATGATGGCATGCAAGCTATCATGCAAGCCGCTGTGAAATGGTGGATTCTGAATAGAAAGAAGCTCACAGCTTCGGAGAAAGAATAGGCTGGGTGGTCTCTTTCCTTAGTCCTCCTCTCGCTCTTCCCATGGCCTAACGCTATGAGAGAGGACTACATTCAATCGCTTGACGGTCGGCAGTATTGATAGTTATCGCACACGGATAGACAGCGAAAACATAATAATTAATAGATACGAATATGTCATTTACTTGGGTTCCTTACTACAAAGAGTTTGCAGAGAAACTCCTTCAATATCAGGAGGATAGGGTGAGCTTGTGCCGTTTAATATATGATCACGAAGACGAACTATTAATCAATTACCTCCACGACGAGGGGGGTAAGGATGATAAATTTACTGATATCGATCCGTTTACGACCTTTGGATTGTTCAACAGAGGGATTAGTAAGAAGAATAGAGTTTCTTCGGCAGCGTTGTTCAAACGGTTATTGAATATCTCAGCCGAGGTTCCAAGCGATTTTGATGGCGTTCCTATCCTTAATAATCAGAAGTCTCATTTCTTCGGATTTAGGCCGGATAGAAAGCCAGGTGACATTGAGAGCCTTTGGAGACTATTTGTAAAAGTAGTCAAGAAAGAGGACTTTGAAAACGAATACAATGCGCTTTTAGGGCAGTTTCTGATAGGTGTAAATATCACGATGGCTTTGTTCTGGGTTCGACCAGAAGATTTCTTGGCCTTTGATAGTTCGAATAGAGCATATATGAAGGGACGGTATGGCATTGTCTTACCTAACAGAGCACCTGCGTATTCAGCGTATATGAGCATACTTAATGATATTAAGAAGAAAATGAAAGAAGGCGTTATAAAGGAAAAAACATTCTGTGAACTGTCTGCAAATGCGTACAATAGAGCCTTGAATGGGGCAGAGCAGACTCGGTATGACGATATTGTCGGTATATGGAGACGGCGTAAGAACATCGTTTTGCACGGTGCTCCGGGTACAGGTAAGACTTACGATGTACCTGAATTGGCTGTGCGGCTGTGCGACCCAAGGTTTATGAGCAATAGACGGAGTAGGGAGGAGATAGTAAACAGATACAATCAGCTTAAGGACGATGGGCGCCTTATGTTCACTACCTTCCATCAGTCTTTAGACTATGAGGACTGGATTGAGGGATTGCGCCCTGTGGTAAACGAGGCGAGTCAGGTGACCTATGAGATAGAGAACGGTGTGTTCAAGAGGCTATGTGAGGCTGCCGAGCGTTCTAAACTCGAGGGTAATCAGTACGGTATCACTTCGGAGTCTGACGTTTGGAAGGTTTCGCTTAAACGGACAGGAGACAATGATGTGCGGAAAGACTGTATGGAGAATGACTATATCCGTATCGGTTGGGATGAGTATGGAGATGACATTCCAGACGAGACAGATGGTAGTAATCGCAATGATAAGGGTAAGAAGATATTAAATGCCTACATCAATGAGATGAAAGTAGGAGATATTGTAATGTCTTGTTATTCAAGTAAAGAGATAGATGCGATAGGTGTTATCACGGGTGAGTATCGGTATGATGAAAGCTTACCAGCCTATAAGCGTATCCGACCAGTACACTGGCTAATAAAAGGTAAGCGAGAGAATATCGTGGAGAGAAACGGTGGTAAGGAGATGGTAGAGTCTACTGTCTATCGTTTGAAGTCGATACATGTCGAAGATGTAGAGGCCATCCTTGAGAAGTACGGAGTGTTTATCGAGCAGGAGAAGGACGATAAACCCTACGTTATGGTCATTGATGAGCTGAACAGAGGGAACGTCTCAAAGGTGTTTGGTGAACTGATAACGCTGCTTGAAGCAGACAAACGAAAGGGGAGTAAGAATGAGGAGAGTGTGAAACTACCTTATTCTAAGAAGTCCTTTCACGTCCCTGATAATGTGTATCTGATAGCAACCATGAACACAGCCGACCGCTCTTTAGGGTCGTTAGATTATGCTATTCGACGTCGGTTTGCCTTTATTTCGGAGCGACCCATTGGTTTAGCAGGCGACAGATTCAATGCAGAATTGTTTGAGAAGGTCAGCCGGTTGTTTGTTAAGAACTTTGATGCGTATAAAGCGAGTGGTTGGGATGCAACGATGCGACTCCTTCCTGCCGACACACTATGCGATGAGTATAAGCCAGAAGACGTCTGGATAGGGCATAGTTATTTCTTAATGCAAGACGAGGAGGGAGTAGACAACTCCCGTGAACGTATCCTATATGAGCTTATCCCACTCTTAGAGGAGTATGTTCGGGACGGTGTCTTGACAGCTGATGCACAGGCGGTTATCGACGAACTGTATAAGCAGGCGACAGCGTAATGAGGGTTGTGCAACTTAAAGAACAGCTGTTGGAGAACACTTGTCTTCGGCAGTCGGAGTGTGAGGCTATCCTCCCCTGTATGGATGATGGGGCAGAGGTGGTGTGTACTGTTAGGCGAGGTCGTGAGGAGAAGGAGCTTTGTCTTAGGCTAACGCGTGAGTCAGATGTAGTCCGTGCAACGGGTTCTTACTTCGTTGGAGTAGACTGGATAAAGGAAGAGGACGTGGCTGTGCAGGTCAGTCCTAAGCTGAATGATGGTTTTGAGATAGACTATGTTCGTATGCTAAACGAGGCGTTGACCGAGACAGACAACTACAAGCATCTGAAGGATTTACTGACAATTCACTTTGAGAAGCCGTCTATCCGTATCAGTCAACAGCAAGACCTGTTGAGTATCTTCTTGATTACTGAGTATTTGAATATCCTTCATCGTATCGTGAGAAAGGGGCTGAAGAGGAGCTACTATAGGGTTGAAGAAACGTTAAACAATAAGGTTAAAGGACGCATACAGGTGGGTAGAACGATACAACGCAGTCTTGCGAAGGGGCGGATAACGGATAATGTATGTCGTTATCAGGTCTATGACATCGACTCACCAGAGAACAGAATACTCAAGAAAGCCCTTGCCTTTTGTGGAAAACAGGTGGGGGTGTATCGTAATGCACTTGACACAAGCGTCTTGGAGAGGAAGATAAGACAGATAAAACCTTATTTTGAGCGGGTGAGCGATGAGATAAGTGTCAAGTCAATGAGGACGTTTAAGGGTAATCCTGTGTTCAAGGAATACTACACGGCAGTTGAGTATGCACAGTTGCTGTTGAGGCGTTTCAGTTATGACATTACCCTTGCTGGTAAGAAGGAGATAGACACACCGCCGTTCTGGATAGACATGAGTAAGCTCTTCGAACTATATGTATATAGTAAGCTAAGGGCGGTGTTTACAGGACGAAAGGAGGTTCAGTATCATGTAAAAGTAGATTCTCAAGAGCTCGACTACCTCTTAAAGCCTGCGGAGTGGGCCGAGCCCTACGTTATCGATGCTAAGTATAAACCACGTTATGGGGAGTGTGGGGGCATAACCATCGACGATGCGAGGGAAGTAAGTGGTTATGCACGGTTGAGTTGGGTCTATGGTAAGTTGGACTTGGACGCTGATGCGGTTGCTCCTATTAAGTGTTTAATCATCTATCCGGACCAAGAGCAAGAAGAGAGGTTCACCTTTACAAGGACAGCTGAGCCACAATTTGAAAAGGTGTCGGAGTATGTTCGATTCTATAAGGTAGGTATCAAGTTGCCTGTGATAGCCTCGAAGAATCCTTAAAAATTGTGGTTTTGGGGCTTTGGCGTGTCTGTTTTTTAAGGTTGAATGCTTTATAAGGTTATTCAAAGCTTTATATTTTTTTGTATTGGAGGGTGTTGGGGAGGGCTTTGGAGTGATTGATAATTTGTTGAGGGATAGGTTCTTATGGGCCTTATAGGCCTTATGAGGCTCATAAAACGACTTATATTATAATTGACAGGAGCTTGTACTCGATTTTAGTCTCGCTTTTTCTTCGTAATATTGTACTTGAAAAAGAAAGATAGGAAACCTAAATCTTCGTAATTCAAAAAGAGGGTTTGAAGTGCCTAATGAGGCAAGATCTGATTTTAATAACCTTTTAATATAAGTCTTTATGGGATTAAAAACATTTACAAAGTCTATGTTATGTTGCGCACTCTACGTAGTTGGTGCATTAACCGCACATGCTGCTGACCGCTTGGTGATTGTAGGTAATGCTACATGGGGTGGGTGGAATCTTAGTCAGTCTACCGTTATGCAGAAGTCTGACGAGAATGCTGATGTCTTCAAGGCAACCGTTCATTTAGATGCAAATAAGGAGTTTAAGTTCCTTACCGAGCTTGGTTGGGGTAATTTAGAGTACCGTGCTGGTGCTGGCCCTGTCACCTTGCAGTCGGGTGTTGAGGCTCC
Organism: Prevotella sp. C561; assembly: GCF_000224595.1. Taxonomy (NCBI): domain Bacteria; kingdom Pseudomonadati; phylum Bacteroidota; class Bacteroidia; order Bacteroidales; family Prevotellaceae; genus Prevotella; species Prevotella sp. C561. The sequence goes on from NZ_JH114156.1 coordinate 37,150, forward strand.
GTTGGTGAGTAGTGAAGATGAGCCTACGGACGGGAAGTTCTTTGTTAGTGAGTCAGCCAACTATGATATCGTTTGTAACTTGGCCGAGAAGACGGTTGTAGTGACCAAGGCTACGTATCAAGCAACAGCCTTGAAGCACACTGCTTTATGGATGATTGGTAGTGCTACAAAGGGCGGTTGGAGTATCGGTGAAGGTACTGTGATGAAGCAAGATGCGACTAATCTAACTAAGTTCTCAGCACGTACAGAATTGAAGCCAGGCGAGTTGAAGTTCGGTACGAATGTCTATGCAGGCTTCGACCAGATGTTCTATCTGCGCGACTTGACCGATGAAAGGAAGATAGTCTTTGGTGGTAACGATAATAAATGGAATATCACAGAGGAGGCTACATACGATGTTACGGTTGACGTAGCAGCGATGACTGTTTCGTTTACTAAGGTTGATCCAACTGCTATCAATGCTGTGGAGACGACGAGTGAAGCTCCTGCAAGCTATTACACCTTAGGTGGCATGCAGGTAGAGAAGCCCGTTGCAGGTGTGTATGTAAAGCGTCAAGGCGGTAAGACCGTAAAGGTAATGATTAAATAAACTAATATATTCGGTACTACTCCACTAATCTAACTTACAAAAAGAAGGCCATATCGACATCTTATAGGAGATGAAGATATGGCTCTTTTGGCTTGTAGAAAAAGGTTTGTTATACCTTATGCGTTCGGTAAAGGAGGTAGTCTCCATCCGCATGGACCGTAAACTCGCTCGACAAAGCTTCGTTCAGTGTTCCTTGCCACAGCTCGCTAAAGGGGTAGATATCCCATTTTAGTCCGCTGCTGGATAACTCCTTGCAGGTAGCATTGTAGATGCTGACTTGCTGACCAGGGTAGGAAGCAAAGCGCATGGGCCCCGATGCTGCTACAAAATAGCCATAGTCGGTAATCATAACAGGGTCGATAGCTAACTGCCGATAGTAGTAGAGCATGAGAGAAATATTCCCTAAGGTGTGGTCCTCACGCTTCCCAGTCGCTCCGAGGTAGCAGAAACGAGGACGAGTATGGGTTGATGCGTCCATCTTCAGGTGTGAACGAGCGAAGAGAGTGGCCTTGGTAAGGTCGTTAAACTCCTGCTCCGAGATAGGATGATAGATGTGTGCATAACGTTGCTTCAACTCTTCAGAGAGTGAGTCGCCGTCACCGACCACCGCTGTTGGTGCTATCTCATAATCAAGGAGTTCCTCCAAAGCGCCGTCACAGACTATCAGGTTCTTCGCAGTACGTAGGATGCGAAGGGGCAGAACATGGTTGGGAAAGTCGCCAGCAGCAAGTATAACGGCCGAGAAGGGGCTGTGGGAAGGGACCTCCCCTAACCCCTCCGAATATGGGGGAAAGCTGTGGGAAGGGACCTCCCCTAACCCCTCCGAAGGAGGGGAAAGCCTAACGGAGTGTTCGCTGGGGATGTATGGATAGTCGTTGGGAGCGTGTGGATGGTCGCTGGGGACGTAGGGGTACTCGCTTGGTATGTGTGGGTTGCGCCCTTCCTTATTGTTGTCTTTGTTGTTGATATTCATCTGTTTTAGTTTTATCTACTATTATCCTTCTCTTTCAAGGTACTTTATTAGCTTTTTATTGATTGTTCTTAATCATCGCTTTAAGTACATGTATGCGTTTTATGGATTGTTGTAAATCATCGCTTTAAGCACTTGTATGCGTTTTATGGATTGTTCTTACTCATCGCTTCAAGCACTTGTATGCGGTTTATGGATTGTTGTAAATCATTGCTTTAAGCACTTGTATGCGTTTTATGGATTGTTGTAAATCATTGCTTCAAGCACTTGTATGCGTTTTATGGATTGTTGTAAATCATCGCTTTAAGCACTTGTATGCGTTTTATGGATTGTTGTAAATCATCGCTTTAAGCACTTGTATGCGTTTTATGGATTGTTGTCAATCATTGCTTTAAGCACTTGTATGCGGTTTATTGATTGTTGTCAATCATCGCTTTAATCCTCTTTTATACCACTATCGAGTGTTATAAATAGATGTAATAGCGTATAACAATCTTCATTAAGACTATATCTTTTGCTCCAATCAATGGTTATTATGTGGGGAGTCACAGGTGAGGTTTTGTCCCGTTAGGCTTCCCCTCCTTCGGAGGGGTTAGGGGAGGTCCCCATTAGCAGACCCTCTCGAGCGGTTGAGGGAGGCCGCCTCTCTCTTCCACTTAAAGTATCCTGCCACAGCGATAACGGCATAGAGAGCATAGAGGCCAGCGGTGAAAGGGATTCCTTTATATAGGTAGAGAGCAGCTAATTCGATGTCGACAACAATCCAGATCCACCATTGTTCGATGTATTTCTTTGCCAATGCCCATAGTCCGATGAAGCTGAGTGCATTGCCGAAGCTATCTAACACGGGGACTGTAGAGTTAGTGAAACGAACGAGGAGGAGGTAGAGTACGCCCCAGAGGAGGAAGAAGACAAGCAGTGAGGGGAGTATCAACCGCCGAGGAAAGTGTGTGATAGGTATCTCCTTCGCACCCTTCTTTCGTCCAAACTTCCAATACAAGAACCCATAGATGGCTGCCAACGTATAGTAGATCTGCATCCCAAAGTCGGCATACAGTCCTGCTTCGTAATAGACAAACATATAGATGACAGGCATGATAATACCCGTCAGCCAAAGCCATATACTCGCTTTGTATTCTTGATAGATGTAAATTAGGCCGACAAGGCAGCCCAGCATGTCTAATGTCATAAGTCTATAAGATAATGTAGTACGGCTAAGGGCGGCACTAAACACCCCAAGGGCGGCCACTAAACTCCCCACGGTCGGCCCCTCCCCCAGCCCCTCCCCCGTAGGGAGGGGAGTGATCACCGAGATACCCCTACCACTTAGCGATAGGCATCTACTATTTACTGATATACGTTCAAGGCCCTATTGTAGGATGATAAGTACTTAAAGCAGACTTTGCTTACGGCTACTTTGCTTATAGAAAAGTAGTGTTAAGCAGTCTGTGAGTCCTATCTCTTTGTTGTCGATAAGGGCCATCACTATTTTAATAGGATGTTTTTAGTTACCAATCCCTGCGTAAACAGTACATTACACGCCCCTCCCCTGCAGGGAAGAGAATGGGGGAGGAGCCAGTTGGGGAGGTCGGTGTCCTGATGTCTTAGAACTTCAGAGTAACACTCCCCATCATGTTAAAGCCCGCCATCGGTATGAATCCAATCTGCGTATAACGGTTCTCATTAGGATGACCGTCATGGTCGAGGATGGAACTATACACCCATCCGCTGGCTGCATAATGGCGATTGAAGATGTTGTTGAGGTTCAGACCGAAGACAGCCTCCCTCATTCCAGCAATCAGTCGACTTGGGTGAAGGGTGTAGCTGAGGTTGACATTCGTCTGTGAATAGCATGGCAACGACCGTGTCCTATTCTCAGTATTGTCTAAATACTGGCGACTCACGAAGTTAGTATGCCATATTGCCTCAAGTCCTTTATAGTGGAGAGTGAGCATACCATTGAGGATAGCGGATGGAGAGAAGGCCAAGGTAGAGTGGTTGTAATGTATCTTACGGAACGAAGACTCCCAGTCGACGCTTGCCATCTCATCAAAGTCTTTGATGATGTTACGGCTCAAAGCAGCATTACCCTCAACCGTCAACCATGACAGAGGGCTCCATCCTGCCTCCAGCTCAGCTCCCATACGATAGCTGTCCTTGATGTTTGTCGTCAGATTCTCGCCTATATCACTCTGTGCACCCGTCTGTACAAACTGGTTGTTATAGTCCATGTAATAGAGATTAACGCCCGCTCTCCAGTTATGCCCATTGTATTGATAGCCCATCTCAATATCCATCATGCGTTCTGGCGATGGTGCAGGATAACTACCATTATTGGTGAAGTTGTTACGTTCAGGCTCTCGGTTAGCGTATGCAATAGATGCGTAAGCCTTATGGCCAGCACGGTAGTAGCTTACACCTGCCTTCGGATTGACAAAGTCATAACGCTCACTGATGTCTAAGAGCTGGTTCTTGTAGCCATTAGCCACCTTATAGAAACGGTCGTTCTGACCATCGGTCATATACTCCACATGGCGTATCTGCAGGTCCATAAACACGTTCCAGTAGTCTGCAAAGTTATATTTTGCCTTGAAGAAGCCGCTGTAGTCATACTTATGAGCCTTGGAGTCATAGTACTTATAGTCCTTGCCACCCGTGCGATACAGCGCATCTGCCTCCTCATTCTTTATATAAGTAAGGTAGCCAAAGTGGCTGCCACGGAACTGCTGAAGGTTCAGTCCGCCCGTTACATCCCAACTTTCGTCCTTGTAATTACTTGTGTAGACAATGCCGTAGGTGTGCTGTGACAATCCTTTCAGGCGTACGAAGTCACTCTTCTTGACGAAGTTACCATTGCTATCGGTGAACGTCAAGCCGAATTTAGCAAACTTTGTCTTAGGCTTAAGTTCGCTGTAATAACCGTAGCCGTAGGTGTAGTGCAGTGTTATGTTGTGACTCCAGTGCTCAGAAGGATGGAAAGCAAACGACAAGAGGTTATGGTTCTGATAGAAATTATCTGTCGTTTTGTTCCAGAAAGAGCCGTCGCGCATGGTGTAACGTGCCGTCTCGTAGTTGCCATTCCCATCCTTAACAAAGGCCCCGTTAGCATCGGTCTGTAGGTATTCATAGAGCTGGTTGAACTTGCCCAAACCTCTCTCATACATATCTTTATAGGTGGTGATGCCCGTCTTAGAGCCGTAGGTGCCATCCATCAGACTAAGGTCATTGCTCCCCGTAACGACTCCGTTCCATGCTTGACCAGTCTTCTCAAAGTTACCAATGTTCTTATAACTGATGCGGAAGTTATCGCCCAACCATGTAAGTCCACCATAGTAAGACCCCGAACGACCACTCGTACCGTGAACATATCCGTCTGTGGCGGTCTCATGATAGGCCCCATCGAAGACAAGGTGATTAAAGAGAAGACCCGTAGAGAACTTTACACCAGTGTTATACGTATGGTAAGAACCGTAGGAACCGCTCACCTCAACACTCGGTTTCGTGCTCGGTGCACTCGTAGCCAACGACACCGAACCACCGAAAGCACCGTCACCATTGGTAGAAGTACCGATACCACGCTGTATCTGTACGCTACTCATCAGGGAAGCGTAGGAGTTCATATTTGCCCAGAACACCGTCTGGTCCTCTGGAGAGTTGAGTGCCACACCGTCTAAGGTGATGTTGATACGGCTACCCGCAGCACCTCGGATGCGCATTGCTGCCGTACCCGTTCCGAGTCCGTTCTCGCCCCAAGCCAATACGCCTGGCGTCTGTGAGAGAAGGAAAGGTAGCTCGCGTCCACTCTTCGAGAAGGCTTCAAGCTCTGCTTTTTTGATGTTAGATACAGCGTACGGAGCACTCTTCGGCGCACGTACACCTGCCACAACGACCTCGTCGAGATGCTGTTGTTTCAGCGTGTCTGTCACAGTCTGTGCCCTTAACGATGCCACACACGTAAGTGCAGCAGTAAACAGGATAGTTCTTTTCATATCCCAGGTTGATGATTGAAGATAATAGATAAAGGGGGAATCTCCCTACGACGGCATTATCCGTATCAGGTCAATGGGTATAATCTCAGCAAGCCCAAACAGGCAAGCACCCCTTAGTTTCCATTCTGAAAACCGATGCAAAAGTAATAATATATTATCAAACTGCCAAGAGTAAACCGTATAAATATCGTGCGAGGGTGGTTTTATCTGCCCTTTTCAGGCCGTTTCTTTCCCCAAGGAGAGGTGTTGGGTGATGGGTGTTAGGTGTTGATGATTAGTCAAGGAGGGGTGTTGAGTGGTGGATGTTAGGTGTTGATGATTAGCCATAGGGGTATCTCGGTGATTACTCCCCTTCCCTTCGGGGGAGGGGCAGGGGGAGGGGCCGCTATTTTTCTGACCCCTGTGTGTTCTGTTCTTCTGTGTAAATCTGTGAGAAATAGAACGCACCCTCTCTAAAAGATGAGACACATGTGACTCGCTGGGGAGTTTTATCTCTCACAGAGCGCACAGAGTTCACGGAGTATTTTTGCGCACAGTTTCGAGCTCACAGAAGGCCTCCGGCATACAGAGTTCACAGAGCGTTACTGCCAAAGGTGGCTGTAAGGTTCTGTGAAATCGGTTGACTTAATGTCTCTGTGGGCCTTTGTGTGTTCTGCTCTTCTGTGTAAATCTGTGAGAAAAAGAACGCACCCTCTCTAAAAGATGAGACACATGTGACTCGCTGGGGAGTTTTATCTCTCACAGAGCGCACAGAGTTCACGGAGCATTTTTGCGCACAGTTTCGAGCCCACAGAACGCCTCCGGCATACAGAGTTCACAGAGCGTTACTGCTAAAGGTGGCTGTAAGGTTCTGTGAAATCGGTTGACTTAATGTCTCTGTGCACCTTTGTTAAATCTGTTCATCTGTGTTCATCTGTGAGAAATAGAACGCACCCACTCGTATGAGATAACACACAAACAACTCGCTGGGGAGGTTTTTCTCTCACAAAGGGTATTTCTTTTTCTCACAGAACTCACAGATTTAACAGAACCTTTTTGCGCACTGTTTCGAACCCATAAGAGAGTGGCCCCTCCCCAACCCCTCCCCCGCAGGGAGGGGCGTGATATGTGAGGTTACCCCTACAAGACCGCCATTAAGGGACATAACAAAGCCTACATCCTTTTTATAGGGGTATCTCGGTGATTACTCCCCTTCCCTTCGGGGGAGGGGAAAGGGGAGGGGCCGCTCTCTCTCTCATGTTATCTCTTTTCTTTCTCTCACAGAGTTACACAGAAGAACAGAGCGTACAGGGTTGCACAGAGACATTAAGTCAACCGATAACACAGAGTGTTTAAGCTAATCTCAGCAGTAAATTCTGTGATATCTGTCGCCTGCTTGCAGGCGTTTGTGGGTTCCCCCTGTTAGCAGAAAGGCCTCTGTTCATCTGTGAAAATCTGTGAGAGATAAAATTTCCAACGAGCCTCTTG
>NZ_JH114156.1:44289-70248 GCF_000224595.1 Prevotella sp. C561
TTCTGTGATATCTGTCGCCTGCTTGCAGGCGTTTGTGGGTTCCCCCTGTTAGCAGAAAGGCCTCTGTTCATCTGTGAAAATCTGTGAGAGATAAAATTTCCAACGAGCCTCTTGCGTTCTTTCTCTCACAGAGTTACACAGAAGAACAGAACGTACAAGGGTGCACAGCCCCATTAAGACACAAGCAGCGAAGTAGGGGTAACCTCGGTGATCACGCCCCTCCCTTCGGGGAGGGGAAGGGGAGGGGCCGCTAACCAATAGGGGTATCGTCGGGTGATCACTCCCCTCTCCATTTCGGAGAGGGGCTGGGGGTGAGGCTTCTGATGGGTGTTGGGTGATGGGTGTTGGGTGTTGATGATTAGCCTTGGTGGGTGTTAGGTATTGAATGTTAAGCGTTAATGATTGTCCACAGAGGGGCTCGGATCAACAGCACACCCCTATCAAGAAACAAGCAGCGAAATAGGGGTAGCCTCGGTGATCACGCCCCTCTCCATTCGGAGAGGGGTTGGGGGTGAGGCCGATTGGGGGTTGGGGGTGAGGCTCTTAATAGCTTCGTTCTGTTTCACAGTGACATTTTCTCCTATCTTTTTTACCCCAAATCGCTTGACAATCAATATTTTTTTATATATTTGCGACATCTTTGAATCTATTATAACAACAACCTAAAAACTTCGAATTATGGAACACATTCCACAAGTCTTTTGGCTTATTCCCATCGCATCGGTGTGCGCCTTGGGGATGGCATGGTATTTCTTCAAATCTATGATGAGGTCTGAAGAGGGCACACCCCGCATGATTGAGATTGCTGAATACGTGCGTCGTGGTGCTATGGCCTACCTGAAACAGCAGTACAAGGTCGTATTGATTGTCTTTGTTGTCCTTGCGATTGTCTTCGCAATCATGGCTTACGGCTTCAATGCACAGAACGAATGGGTGCCGTTCGCATTCCTTACTGGTGGTTTCTTCTCTGGTCTTGCAGGCTTCTTCGGGATGAAGACTGCCACCTACGCCAGTGCCAGAACGGCCAATGCAGCACGTAATGGACTCAACGACGGACTCAAGATTGCCTTCCGTTCGGGCGCTGTCATGGGTCTTGTTGTCGTTGGATTAGGCTTGTTAGACATAGCCATCTGGTTCATTGTCCTCACTTGGTTCTATGCTGACAAGATGACGACAAGCGAGATGCTCATCACTATCACGACTACAATGTTGACCTTCGGTATGGGTGCTTCAACGCAGGCGTTGTTTGCTCGTGTGGGTGGTGGTATCTATACAAAGGCTGCCGATGTGGGGGCCGACCTCGTTGGTAAGGTGGAAGCAAACATCCCTGAAGACGACCCACGCAACCCGGCTACGATTGCCGACAACGTAGGCGACAACGTAGGCGACGTCGCAGGAATGGGTGCCGACCTATACGAAAGCTATTGTGGGTCAATCCTCTCTACAGCAGCCTTGGGTGCAACAGCCTTCGCAGCATCGTCAGGTGATATGCAACTAAAGGCTGTCATCGCGCCAATGCTCATCGCTGCAGTCGGTGTCTTCCTTAGTCTCTTTGGTATCTTCCTCGTGAGAACGAAGGAGGGAGCTACGATGAAAGACCTTCTCCACGCTTTAGGTCTTGGTACGAATACGGCGGCTGTACTCATTGCAGCTGTTAGTTTCCTCATTCTCTACCTCTTAGGACTGGAGAACTGGTTAGGTGTTAGCTTCTCGGTCATCACGGGCTTGGCGGCAGGAGTTATCATCGGACAGGCAACGGAGTACTATACCTCACAGAGTTACATGCCTACGAAGGCTATCTCTGAAGCCAGTCACACGGGTGCGGCAACGGTGATTATAAAAGGTATCGGTACGGGTATGATTTCTACTTGTGTACCTGTCCTCTCTATCTCAGTGGCTATCATGCTGAGTTATCTCTGTGCCAACGGCTTCGATATGTCGATGTCAGCACTCTCTATTCAGCATGGCTTGTATGGAATAGGTATCGCTGCAGTCGGCATGCTATCAACTTTAGGTATCACCTTAGCGACAGATGCCTACGGACCAATTGCTGATAACGCAGGCGGAAATGCAGAGATGAGCGAGTTAGGAGCGGAGGTGCGCCATCGTACTGACGCCCTCGACGCCTTAGGTAACACTACGGCTGCTACGGGTAAGGGTTTTGCCATCGGTTCGGCAGCACTGACGGCTTTGGCGTTGTTGGCCTCTTATATCGAAGAGATAAAGATTGCCATGGCACGTGTCGGTACACAGATGACGAACGTTGCAGGCGAAACCATCGATGCCACAAAGGCTACTATCCCCGACTTCATGAACTTCTTCCAAGTAAACCTGATGAACCCGAAGGTGCTTGTCGGTGCTTTCATCGGTGCGATGGCGGCCTTCCTCTTCTGCGGACTGACGATGGGCGCAGTGGGTAGAGCTGCTGGTAAGATGGTGGCAGAGGTGCGCCGTCAGTTCCGTGAGATTAAGGGTATATTAGAAGGAACAGGTACACCAGACTACGGCCGATGTGTGGAAATCAGTACACAAAGTGCTCAACACGAGATGATTATCCCATCGCTCTTGGCCATCATCATCCCTGTCATCGTGGGTCTTCTGCTCGGAGTGGCAGGCGTATTGGGTTTGTTGGTAGGCGGTTTGGCCGCTGGCTTCACCCTTGCTGTATTCATGTCGAATGCTGGTGGTGCATGGGATAATGCAAAGAAGTATGTCGAAGAGGGTAATTTCGGTGGTAAAGGCTCTGATGCTCATAAGGCTACTGTGGTCGGAGACACCGTTGGCGACCCCTTCAAAGACACTTCTGGGCCATCGCTCAACATCCTTATTAAACTCATGAGCATGGTCAGCATCGTCATGGCGGGCCTCACTGTCGCTTGCCTCTAACGGTCTGCTCGGATTTATTTTCACGAGTGGAAAGATTTTTTTTCATGAAAAGAAATATTTTTCTTCACGACAAGAAATATTTCTTTTCATGAACATAATTCGTTGTGATGTTATTTTTCTACGATCAACATCTTTGTTTTCAGCATACTGCCGACAAAGTTCTCAGACCGTTAAGGGGCTTGGTAAGCTCCTAAAAGAGAATATGATAAGAACTTAAAAACTTTTCCTTGAAATATTTGCGAGCATCGTCTCCTTTCCTTATATTTGTACGCAACATTGATAAAGAACCTAAAAACGAGTCATCATGAGAAGAGTTATATTCCTTCTGTCTATTTATATCCTTGGCCTCGTATTACTGTTATTAGGAACAGAGGGCAGACTTTCCATCCCACTCATTGCTTTAATCATAATGAGTTCGTTCGGTACGCTCTACCTAATTAGGCATCCTAAGAAGGATAAAGAGGCTTAACGAATAAGAAAGAAGGAGTTATGAACCGTCACTAAACGGCTCATAACCATGCGATTATGGTATCACTATCACGCTTATCGATAGTATTCTGACAAGCGTTAAAGTCCATGAAAGGTTTGATGAGCCCCTATTCAGTCAGGCCCATCAGCTGCTTTGCTGCCAGAAGAATATCTTTATGGTCGAACGCTAAGTCGGGTAGTTCGGTCAAGGGGAACCACTTTGCTTGTGCAGCATCATCCAAGCCGCTGACCTCCGCAGGCTTATCAAGTATCGTGTAATAGGCCACCGTGATAACTCGCTCACGTGGGTCGCGGTCGACAGCATCATAGACTCCCACACGGTGAAGGTCCTCAACAATCAGACCCGTCTCTTCTTTCAACTCACGACGAGCAGCGTCAGCGGTCGTCTCGTCTATATTCATAAAGCCACCAGGGAAAGCCCATTTCCCTTTACAAGGCTCGTTTCTACGCTGAATAAGCAACAACTCCAAGCCGTTTTCAGTGTGTGCAAACACCAAGCAGTCGGCCGTCACTGCTGGGTGTGGATATTTGTATGTGTACATTTCAGTCCTCTTTTGTTTATAAAACGCCTTTTTCTCTATATAAGTCTGTTAGGTTATCCATCATATAAATCCGTCTATGTGTTATCACTTGTTACGATAGCTTCAATATAACTGACAACTACACGATTTGTAAAGCGACACCTGTAAAGGCTAAATAAGCCACAACGATATATGAACTAAGATATTCAAGCCTAATAGTAAGGCAAATATACAAATAATATATGAAATGATAACACATCCAAGAGATTATTTACAAAAGGGAAATATTTAGACAAATAAAAGTATTCAAAATAATCTTTAAGGATAAACATTCTCTATTTATTTTCGTTAACTTTGCGTCTATGGAATTTAGGACCATAGTCAACATCCCCCGTCCGACATTCGAATTGGAGCCTTGCGAACGCATCCTTTTCGTCGGATCATGCTTTGCCGATAATATTGGTAAGCGTTTTGAAGAAGAGAAATTCCGTGCTGTGGTGAACCCGTTTGGCGTAATGTATAACCCTGTGTCTGTGCTACATACGGCAAGGAAAATGGCAGACACGCCGTTCGACACAGCCGTCTTCACCTTAGGGACCAATCATGTCTATGTGGAGCGAGCCACAGGCGAGATTGTAGACAACTGCCAGAAACGCCCTCAACGAGAGTTTGAAGAGCGCGAGCTAACGATTGACGAGTGTGCTGATGCGCTGCGTGAGGCCATCAGCCTATTGCGAACAAGTAACCCGAGACTTAGGGTTATCGTCACCGTCAGCCCTATCCGCTATGCCAAATATGGTTATCACGAGAGCCAACTATCAAAGGCAGTGTTGCTGCTTGCTGCCGATAAGCTAACGAAGGAAGCCAGTGGGGAGGTCTATTACTTCCCTGCCTACGAGATAGTGAACGACGAGTTGCGCGACTATCGGTTCTATAAAGCAGACATGCTCCACCCCAACGAGCAGGCAGTGGCTTATATATGGGAACAGCTGGTGGCAACTTGTTTCTCCGCCACAGCCAAGCAGTTTCTCAAAGAATGGCGTCCCATCAAAGAAGCCTTAGCCCATCGTCCATTCCATCCAGAGGCCGCAACCTATCAAGACTTCCTAAAGAAGACAAAAGAAGCAGCACGATTACTGAAACAAAAATACCCCAACTTGGAACTGAAAGAATAATTATGGAAGAATTAAATGACAAGCAGGCTGAACTGCTACTAAAGGAACATGGCATCAGATTGACCGCTAATCGCATACTCATCGCACGTACCTTATCCACAATGAGCTATCCTGCATCAATGAAGGAACTGGAGGCTAAGATTCAGACAATCGATAAGTCAAATATCTTCCGAACCTTACTACTGTTTAAGCAGCACCATCTTGTTCATCAGATGGAGGACGGCAATGATGTAGTACGCTTCGAACTCTGCCAGAGTCAGGACGAGAATACCGACGACGACATGCACGTACACTTCTATTGCGAACGCTGCCAACACACCTACTGCCTTAGTGACACACCCATTCCACAGGTCGAACTACCTGCAGGATTCGAACAGTCATCCGTCAACTACATGGTGAAAGGACTCTGTCCTAAGTGTTCGCACAGATATTATCTTAAGTGAAATGACAAAAAACAGACCATAGAATAGGCCTGTATTAAGACTTTTCATTACCTTTGCAAGAGATATAAAAAATATAAATAGTAATGAATTATACTATTGAGAAAGTAACGACGCTTATCGGCGCACGCCGTTATGGTGACCAGGACGCAAACATCAGCTTTGTACTTACCGACAGCCGTTCTCTTTGTTTCCCTGAGGAAACACTCTTCTTTGCCCTCAAGTCTGAGCGCAACGATGGACATAACTATATCCCAGAACTCTATGCAAGGGGCGTGAGGAACTTTGTTGTAGAAGTAGTACCAGATGATTGGGCTACACGCTATCCTGCTTCTAACTTCTTAAAGGTCGTTGGCTCGTTGGAAGCCTTGCAACGACTGGCTGAACGTCATCGTGATGAATACTTGATACCGATAGTCGGTATCACGGGTTCTAACGGTAAGACGATGGTGAAAGAGTGGCTTTATCAGTTGCTCTCTCCGCAGATGATTGTCACACGCTCACCTCGTAGTTATAATTCTCAGATAGGTGTTCCACTCTCTGTATTGCTCTTGAACGAGAATACACAGGTCGGTGTCTTCGAGGCGGGAATAAGTCAACCGGGCGAGATGATGGCTTTGCGCGATATTATTCAGCCTACCATTGGTGTGTTCACCTCCCTTGGTACAGCCCATCAGGAGAATTTCTCTTCTATTGAAGATAAGTGTAACGAGAAGATAAAACTCTTCCATGACACGGAGGCAATTGTCTATCCTGCTGATGAAGAGGTCATTACACGTTGCTTAGCACCCTACGATTATAAGGGAAAGAAGCTGGACTGGTCTGTAAAACAGCAGCAGGCTGCTTTCTATGTGACGTCTATTGAGAAGAAGGACATAGCGACTACGGTCTCATACATGTGGCAGGGAGAGACGAAAGGACAGTATATACTACCGTTCATCGACGATGCCAGCATAGAAAACTCAATCACTTGTGCGGTTGTCTCACTCCATCTTGGTATTACGCCTGCCGTCCTCAGCGAGCGAATGGCACAATTAGAGCCTGTTGCCATGCGCCTTGAGGTGAAGGAGGGCCAGCATGGCTGTACGCTTATCAACGACTCTTATAACTCTGACTTCAACTCCTTAGACATAGCACTCGACTTTATGAACCGTCGTCCCGACCACAAGGGTCGCAAGCGCACATTGGTGCTTAGCGACATACTACAGAGTGGTGACACGGATAAAGACCTATATAATAAGGTGGCATTCCTATGTGAGAAGCGTGGTGTTGAGAAGTTTATCGGTATTGGTGAGGGCCTGTTGTCACAGCGTTCTGCCTTTAAGCACCTGAGAGAGAAGCATTTCTTCGCTACGGTCAATGCCTTTATTCATAGCGACATCTTCGCTAACCTCCATGACGAAGTAATCCTATTAAAGGGTGCACGACAGTTTGGCTTCGACCGACTAACAGAACTCTTGGTGAAGAAGGTGCATGAGACGGTGTTGGAGGTGAACCTTAACGCCGTGGTTGACAACCTCAATTGGTATCGCTCTTTCCTCAAACCTACGACCAAGTTGGTATGTATGATAAAGGCCGATGCCTATGGGGCTGGAGCCGTAGAGATAGCCAAGACTTTGCAAGACCATCGTGTCGACTATCTTGCTGTGGCTGTGGCTGATGAGGGTGTGACACTCCGTAAGAATGGTATCACAAGTAATATCATGATTATGAACCCAGAGATGACGTCCTTTAAAACGCTCTTCGACTACGACCTTGAGCCTGAGGTGTATAGCTTCCGACTCCTCGATGCGTTGGTGAAGGCGGCCCAGAAGGAGGGTATCACGGGCTTCCCTGTTCATATCAAGCTCGATACAGGTATGCACCGATTAGGGTTTGACCCACAGAAGGATATGGACGAACTCATTAAACGGCTGAAACACCAGAACGCTATCATCCCTCGTTCGGTCTTCTCTCACTTTGTTGGCTCTGATGCCGATAGCTTCGACGAGTTCTCTGCACGTCAGTTTGCGCTCTTCGATGAGGGGAGCAAGAAGCTGCAAGCTGCCTTCAGCCACAAGATCATACGCCACATGGACAACTCTTCTGGCATTGAGCATTTCCCTGAACGTCAAATGGATATGTGTCGATTGGGCTTGGGCTTATATGGTATCAACCCTCGAACGAATAAGACAATCAACAATATATCTACCTTGAAGACGACCATCCTTCAGCTACGTAACGTACCGGCTGGCGACACGGTGGGCTATTCTCGCAAGGGAACTATCGACCATGACAGTGTGATTGCGGCCATCCCTATCGGCTACGCTGACGGTTTGAACCGCCATTTAGGTAATCGTCACTGCTATTGTTTAGTAAACGGTAAGAAGGCAGAATACGTCGGTAACATCTGCATGGACGTAGCGATGATCGACGTCACCGGCATTGACTGTAAAGAAGGCGACAGTGTTGAGATCTTCGGCGACCACCTTCCTGTGACCGTCCTCAGCGATGCCCTCGACACCATCCCTTACGAGGTTCTAACCACCATCAGCACCCGCGTGAAGCGTGTCTATTTCCAAGACTAAAAAAGGAAACACTATACTATCTGGCCCCTCCCCCTCCCTACCCTCGTAGGAAGGGGTGTAATAGGCGAGATACCCCTATTTATTAGACAAGTAATGAGATAGGATAAAACCTAAATATGTCTCACTTATGGGGGTAACTCGCTGTTTACGCCCCTCCCTATGGGGGAGGGGAAGGGGGAGGGGCCACCTATTATTATATTATATATGTCCATCTTTTATTTCCTTATCGGTATCTTCATCGGCGCAACCATCATGCTGCTGTGGATGAAGAACAAATCAACACAAGACTTGAGGACGGTCAGTGAGCAACTGGCTGTGGTACGTAACCAACTCGAAACGGAGCGGAAAGGCGTCGACGAACGTATCGCTGCGGTGAAAGAGGCGGCTCGACAACAATTAGAGGCAGAACGGAGACATGGCGAACAGCTGCGTGACGAACTGCAAAAACAGGCTGAAGCGAAGAATAAACTCTTGCAAGAGGAGGTGCGCAACATGGCCACAAAGATGTTAGATGAGAGTCGGGAGAAGATGAATACGGCTGACAAAGAACGCTTGGATGCCCTCCTCTCGCCACTGAAAGAGCGTTTAGAGGCTTTTAATCAGACTGTTACGAACAACAGCAAAGAGAATACTGCGAACAAGACGGAGATTAAGACTACCTTTGAGGAGGCGATGAAACGACTTCACACAGAGCAGGTAATGACCATCAAGACGATGCGTGAGGACCAAGAGCGGGCTGTGAAGGAACTGCGCGAACAGACGGAACGTATCGGCAATGATGCTGCCTCGCTCACTCAGGCCCTCAAAGGCGACTCTAAGATGCAGGGCGATTGGGGTGAGATGATTCTTGAGAAGACCTTAGAAGACTGTGGCCTCACGAAAGACTCACAGTATTTCTTGCAGAAGAACTATAGAGACAATGACGGTAATAACTACCGCCCAGATGCTGTGATAGCCTTCCCTCACGACGAGTATGCCGTCATCGACGCTAAGGTTTCACTAACGGCTTACCAGGCGGCCATCAAAGAGGAGGATGCTGCGAAGCGTGAACGCTACCTGAGAGAACACGTCGCTTCTATCAAGAAGCATGTCGACGAGTTGGCAAAAAAGGACTATGAGACTCTTGTACCGCATTGTATCGGTTACGTACTGATGTTCGTTCCTTACGAGAGTGGCTATTCTGCGGCTTTGAAGACCGACCCATCCATCCTTCAATATGCTTACCAGAAACATATCATCATACTGAGTCCGAGCAACCTGCTCATGGCCTTGCAGCTTACACACGCCATGTGGCAGAATTTCCGTATAACAGAAAACGTGGAGAACATACTCCATGAGTCGAATGAACTGTATAATAAGTTTGTCAACTTTGCTGAGTCTTTCATTAAGATAGGTACAAACATCGAACGACTACAGCAAGATTTCAATCGTGCAAAGGGCCAGCTTAACGAGGGCAAGGGTAATATCGTGCGCCGCTTAGAGGGCTTGCGCACATTGGGAATCAACCCGAAGAAGCAAATACCGGAGGGGCTGTAACTTTCTTTCTCACTATTTATTAATCTTCGTTTTCTCACAGAACAACACAGATAAACAGAACTCACAAAGGTGCACAGAGGACTATTTTCTCTGTATTTCTGTGTTACTCTGTGAGAGAAAAAACATTGGAGACTCGTCTGGGGAGTTCTTTCTCTCACTGTGAGTATTTCTTTCTCTCACTGTGAGTATTTCTTTCTCTCACTGTGGGTATTTCTTTCTCTCACAGAGCGCACAGAGTTCACTGAGCCTTTTGGCGCACATTTCGAGCCCACAGAACGCCTCCGGCATACAGAGAACACAGAGGCCTCACCCCCAACCCCTCTCCGAATGGAGAGGGGAGTAGTATGTGAGGTTACCCCTTTGGGCCTGCTTGCATACTTCGTAGAGGTTTTTCTCTCACAGAACTCACAGATTTAACAGAACCTCTTTGCGCACTGTTTCGAACTCACAGAACGCCTTCGGCATACAGATATCACAGAGCGTTATAGCTGATATCGGGTGTTGGTTGTTGCTTGTTAGGTGTTGATGATTAGCCATAGGGGTATCTCGGTGATCACTCCCCTCCCTTTGGGGGGAGGGGAAGGGGGAGGGGCCAGTTCTTCTCTGCCTGCTCTCCCTGTTAGCAGAAAGGCTTCTGTTCATCTGTGAAAATCTGTGAGAAATAAAATTCCCAACGAGCCTCTTAGGCTTATGAAAATACTTAACACGAATACACGCAAAAGCCCTTACGAGAAGAGAGCGACATAAGCAAGGGGCAAGGACGCAACTAACATGATATCAAACAGATACAGACACGAAAGGAGAAGGGCATGTTCAAGGGTGAAGAAGGGCGTGTTCATGGAGCAAGAAGGGCATGTTCTTAAACGCTGAAGGGCCTTGTCTTGCACGCTGTTAAGCCTTAGCAATAATCGAGGAGAGGAAATAATTTTACATTACAAGACTCTCCCTGTAAAATTATCTACCATTAAAACCAACGATGCCCCTACTTCAATAGATACTGTCTTCTCGACTCAATGATATCATCCATGTTCTCGCTCGCCCATGAAAGTAGGTTGTCAATAAGCGGCAGAAGACTTTTCCCCTTCTCTGTAAGCGAGTACTCGACACGAGGCGGCACCTCTGGGAACACTTCACGATGGATGAGTCCATCGCTCTCCAGCATCTTTAGTGTCGTCGTCAACATCTTTTGAGAGATGTCTGGTATATTGCGCTGCAGTTCCTTAAAGCGTTGGCAACGGTTGTTTTCCAACGTGAAAAGCACCAACATCGACCACTTGTCTCCTATTCTCGACAGTACATTCCGAACAGGACAGTTTGGGTAAAGGGCATCTCTGACCTCATTTCTATTCATACTCATATACTCTTTTGGACATATTAGTATACAAAAGTAACTATTAAAAGCTAAGGTTCGCATCTTGATGATGTTAAACTATGTAAAACGCCCACCCTTCAACCACCTTATTTCCAGCATTACTTACCTCGAAGTAACCGACTGACATTTACGTGCCTACTTGTAGAATCGCTTGAAGATCAATACCTTTGCAACATCAAAACAAACAAAACAATAAAACAAAAAAGGATTATGAAAACAGTTGAAACAATTCAGAGCGGCAAGAACTTCACAGCAGTTAACGTTGGTAAACTCAGTGAAATTAAGGATTATGTACTCCCTTTCGGAGACATCGAAATTCCTGGTAAGGTATTCGTTGGGCAGGCATTACAGGCAACAGGGAGTGAACTTTCATTCCAAACCCTTGTTCCTGGGCAGGATAGCGGCTTCCTTCACAGCCACAAGACACACGAGGAACTTTACTTTATCCTCCGTGGTCAGGGTGAGTATCAGGTAGATGGTGAGGTCTTCCCAGTGACAGAAGGCAGTATTGTTCGTGTTGCTCCAGAGGGCAAACGTGCGTTGAAGAATACGGGAAATGACGAGATGTTAATGCTTTGTATTCAGCATAGAGCAAACAGCTTTGGCAAGGACGACACACCAGCAGATGACGGTGTGATACTGAATGAAGAACTGAAATGGTAATAGACCCACTGTTTCCAACGTGTCCGATACGTAATATTCTCTCACGGATATGCGTTGCGGACACGCTTTGCCTTATCCAAACGCTTGGTAAGAGAGGCTGGGCAAGCTACGAGGAGTTAAGGCATAACCTGCCCGACTCTTCCTTATCCACCTCGCTAAATGTACTAAAAGAAGATCGAATTATCGTTGAAAGCGACAAACAATATATGCTTTCAAACATTGGGAAAGAGCTTTTTCCACTCATCTCAACGCTCATCGCTTGGTGTGAGAGGAATGTTTCCCCATCTCTAAGGCAATAGTTCAAATGAAGTGTAATATTGTATTTTGCAACATTTCAGGCTTTCACGAAACGAAAAGGAGTGAAAAAAAACGTCGTTTCTTCCACTCCTTTTTTGTTATATAAATATAGTCTGTTAGCTAAAAGATCTATCCGTTAAAAATATAGGATAACAAAAGCGCTATAGCTATATGCTTAATATACTTCTTATCATTTGTCAACCAGCACTATTTATAGACCCCTTGTCTAATAAGAAATCATAGATATCTATAAATAAAATACCATCTTCATTCTGATAACGAGGACTATGATCACCAATTATAACCACTTTCTGAAACGAATCATCAATTCTTCTAAGTGATTGTAATTCTTGGTCACGTTTCGTATCGTCAGGAATACTGAAAGCAGACTGGATATAAGCTCTCTTATAACCTTGGTTACAAACAAAGTCTACTTCAAGTATCTTTCTAATCTTCTTCCCATCTTCGTCCTTAGTATTCCAAATGACCTCACCTACATCAACAGCCATTCCACGAGTACGTAATTCGTTGTAAATGGCATTTTCCATCAAGTGAGCTTTTTTCTACTTGTCGGAAATTAAGAAGCGCATTCCTCAGTCCTAAGTCTTCAAAATAAAACTTAGAAGGCGTATCTATATAACGTCTACCCTTAATATCATAACGTAGAGCGCGTTCAATAATAAATGCATCTTGCAAGTAATCAATATAAACTTTGATGGTATCTTGACTAATCGTACTTTTCTTTACTGTTCGGAAAGTATCAGCAAGCTTTCTTGGATTAGTCAAGCCACCCACTGTAGAAGCTAACGTGCTTATGAGTTCTTCAAGATCACCATCTAATTTTATATCATAACGCTCCTTAATATCCTTTAAATAAGTATGCTTAAACAAACTTTTTAGATAGACTACTTTCTCTTGAGCGGAAGTCATTGTGACTACTTGTGGTAATCCACCATAAGTCATATATTCCACCCAAAGATTCTCTACAGGTTCATCTGGTCTTGCATCACGTATTTCAAGAAAAGAAAGAGGATGTACTTTAATCTCTAATCCACGACCGCGAAACCCAGTTACTATATCCTTAGATAAGAAACGAGCATTAGAACCTGTGACATATAGATCAGCATTCTTTGCCTGTAAGTATGAATTAAGTACGTCTTCAAAATCACTAACAAGTTGCACTTCATCAAGTAAAACATAATGCATCTGATCATCCTTCAATTTACTATCAATATATTCAAGTAACTTATCAGGGTCTCTTAACACTTTGTTTCTGCGGTCTTCAAGATTTACCATAACAATGTGTTCATCACTCACACCTTCAGCTTTTAGAGCCTCAGAGAATAACCTAAAGAGAAGATATGATTTACCACATCTCCTCATACCAGTAATGACCTTAATCATTCCATTATGTCTCAAATCCATCAATCGTTTGAGTAATGCATCACGTCTTATCTCCATTCTATTCTATATTTTTGCACCTATCCGCATTTTTATCGACTACAAATGTAATCAATTATTGAGATAAAAGCAAATCTATTTTAAGATAATTCTAACGTATGAAAGAAAGTATCTGCTTTGTGTTACATACATAAATAAAAGACTTCATGCACTATATAGCTGAAATAGAACGACGAGTGGATCCAAATATGATTCGAACGGATTATAGACAATTAGTAAGAACGCAAAAAAGATAGGGAACGACAAATTGTGATTCCCTATCTTTTTATTTATAAAATGACTATAATAAGCTATTTACTTCTCCAATACTTTGAACTCAGCACCCGTTGCGAAGTCCTGTCCCGACTGCTCGCTGAGGGCTGTCAGACGTACGAAGCGGGCCTTGACAGGGGTGGTGAGGAGGACGGTCTTTTCTTTTCTGTTGTTCTCAAACTCACCTTCTGCAACGGCTTTGCCCCATGTCTTGCCGTCATTACTTACTTGGATGCTATACTTCTTGATGTTACCATTATTGCTGTCTTGGCGTGGCAGATAGGTGAAACCCTTGATTGTCTTCACCCCACCACAGTCGAAATCAACCCAGTGAGGGTGGTTCGCTACCGTAACAGAATACATAGTGTGCCAATAAGTACTTGGGTCGCCATCGGTGAGGTGGCTTGCGTCGCCCTCACCACTCTCCTGACTTGATGCAAAGACAACCGACAGTGGGATGCTCTCGATACGTGAGAAGGATTGAGAAGCCACGAGCCAGTCGTTCTCCTTGGTCCATGCTGAGATCGTTCCACCCTCGCGCAGGCCGACAGGACCAGTGTATTTCACAGCCTTCTTACTGCCATTGACACGATAGAAGATGTCGCCCTTCGCTCCGTTCGCATTGATTGTCACATTGCCCTCAGCGTCACGTACGATGGTAAGTGGCGTAGCGCCGTTCAGACTAACGTTCGCATTGCTAACGAGGTCATTGGTCTCAACAGAGTTCATCGGACGTATCATGTAACCGAAGGTATGTGGCGTTGCCATCACACGGTCGCGCTGTAACGGTCCACCCTGCCCACAGCTGTTACCACCAAGACCCGTGATAGCCATGTCGAGGTGTAGGTAAGTGTAATCACTCTGAGGCAGTTCATGTGGGTGGTTAGCCATAGCGATGGTGTTATCCGACCATGGAAGGGCAGAGAAACTCATCTTGTCTTTGGCCACGAAGAGGGCCCCATAGAGCGCATCCTGTCCACCATTGCCAGCGAGCGAGAGCCAACGAGTGTCCTGATGGTTACCCGTGTCTTGTGGTTTAGGGAATGCCACAAACTCATCCTCCACGTCCTGCTGCTCATAGATACCAATCATCTGACCCGTCTTACGGTCTGGATAGTTATCGACCGTACCACGTCCATAGTAATTCAACAGTCTGAGTGCCTTTGGAAGACGTACCGTATAACCGAGCTTAGCGAGTGTCAGATTAGGCTTATTGCTGGTGATTGCGCTCTCACTCTCAATACTTCCATCAGGGAAGATGGTGTAGACAACCTGCGTCGTAAAGCGGAAGTCGTCCTTACCGAAAGGCTTTTCTTTGTTTTCGATGAGCTTCTTCCAGTTGGCATTACCGCCCTCAAGTCGATAACTATATGGTGCTTGCGACTCTACGTTGCACACAACAGAGACAGAGCCGTTGGCATTAGCGTGGGTAGTATAGCTCGTACACTTGTGTTGAAGATTATTCAATCCGTTCGCATACCATCCTTCGTAAGCCCAGTTATCATTGTTGACCCATGCACGGAAGGCGTTCAACTCTGGTCCACAACCGTCTGGGATGATGGTCTTACCATCGTACTGAAGGTTATAGATCGTACCCTTCGTGAGGTCGAAAGTGGTTGTGAAGGTCTTACCAGAGAGCACTATCTTATTGTCCTTCACGGCCGACATGTTCACTTTACCAGCCGTTGCGATAGCTGGACGAGCTGCTGCAACCTGCACAGGTAGCTGCTCCTCGGCCTGAATATAGCCCGCCTTCGCCCAAGGCATATCCTCTTTAAGACGATAGACAATGTGTAGGAGATACTCCTTATTAGGGTCGAGACCCTCGTTGAGTCCCGTGATGGTGATTGCTTTATGTGTCCTTGCAGGTACGCTACCCAAGTCAAGTTCGCCCTTCTTAACGGCTACTCCGTCGGCAGTCAGCACGTAAGACATAGCATAACCACTGAGGTCATCTGTGTAGTAGTTCTTATTGAACACATCCAACGTGGCCGTCTTAGCATCCTTCCAAGTGGTACCAATATACTGATAGACCTTCTTCACCTCATAATACTGCGGTTTAGGCTGCTCGTCACCGAAGATGATACCGTTCATAACAAACTGTCCATCGTTAGGCGTATCACCAAAGTCACCACCGTAGGCAAGGTATCGCTTGCCCTCTTTCGTGTAGTTATACATACTCTGATCAATCCAATCCCAGATGGCACCACCCATGAAGAAGTTCGTAGACTCCATCGCTTCCCAGTAGTCAACGAGGTTTCCTACGGCGTTACCCATCGAGTGAGCATACTCAGAGATATGGAAAGGATACTTAATGCCCATCCTTCCCTTGACCGCATCACGGGTCCATGCGATACTTGGATACTGGTTAGAACCCATGTCGACAATGTCGTTGTTGCGCTCATATTGTACTGGTCTTGATGCGTCGTAAGCCTTCAGAGAGTCGTAGGCAACAACGAAGTTATGCCCAGGACCAGCCTCATTGCCTAAGCTCCAGATAACGATTGAAGGATTATTAACCAACTGATGCGCCATTGTCATTACACGGTCTACATGCGCCGCTTGGAACTCTGGCACATGAGACAACGATGCCTTACCATAGAAGTATTCGTGGCTTTCGATGTTGGCCTCGCTCTCTAAGTAGATACCATACTTATTACAGAGATAGTAGAAGTAAGGGTCATTAGGATAATGCGAGGTACGGATGTGGTTGATATTAGCCCGTTTCATCAGCATAATCTCATGTTCCATCTGCTCACGAGAGATGACCTTACCCGTTAATGGGTTCGTATCATGGCGGTTAACACCCTTTAGTTTGACGGGCTTACCATTGATGTAATAGTATCTTCCAGCCAGTCCGAACTCGTCCTGACTTGCTGGTGTATCCTTAATCTCCACTGTTCGGAATCCAGTTTGGAAACTTATCGTCTCAAGAACTTTCTTTCCTTGCATCAGTTCACCCACGACAACATACACGTTAGGCGCTTCTGCGGTCCAGGCAGCCACGTTGTCGACCGTTAAAGTCTGTCGGATAGCAGCCTGACCCTTGCTGTTACAAGTCGTTTTAGCCTTAGCATCCTCGAAGGTAGCCACCAACTCGTTGTCATCCGCAAAGAGTCTGTTCTTATAAAGACTCCATCGTATATGCAAGTCCTTGGCTGTCTTTGCTGTAAGGTTCTGCAGTGTTGTGTTGAGGTTCACGGTTCCCTTGCCGTCAGTATATGCAGGGATAGCCTTCACGTCGGCAACATGTACCTTCGGAGTAGCCGTCACGCTGACATTACGGAAGATACCTGGGAGGCGGAACATGTCCTGTGCTTCGAGGAAGCTACCGTCTGATGAGCGATAAACCTCAACTGCTATCTCGTTCTTACCCTTGTTGATATAAGGGCTGATATCGAACCGTGCCGTGTTACGAGAGTTCTTTGAGAAACCAACATAACGGCCGTTAATCCACAAATAGAAGAACGAGTCGACACCATCAAAGTTCAGATAGACCTCCTTACCATCCCATGTAGCAGGGATGTCAAAGCTCCTTCTGAACGAGCCGACCTCGTTTCGGTATTCGTAAGTGGTGTAGTTCTTAGGCGGTTCACGCATAACTCCCTTCTTCCAGTCGCCCGGCTCGATGTTATACTTGAATATAACCCACTGATTAACATAGATAGGTACACCATACTTCAGCGTACCGTCCTTCTGAATACCCGCCATATTCCAACTTACAGGCACCTGCAGACGGTCCCACCGACTATCATCGTAGCCCCTTGTGAAGAAATCTTTTGGACGCTCATCAGGGTTCTTTGAGAAGTGAAAACGCCACTCTCCGTCAAGCGAGAGATAGTCTTTTGCAAACTCTGGTAATACCTTCCTCGCCTCGTCGACCGATGAGAAAGAGGAGAATAACGCACGTGCTGGCAACTTGTTATAGCCTAACTCGCCCGGAGCCTGCCACTCATTACCAGTTGGTGCTGCCGCCTGTCCGAAGAGATAACCACCTGTTGGGTGGTCGTCAGCATGCACAGGTGCAGCCATTAATGACGATAATAATAAACCGAATAAAAATTGTTTATGCATAATAGTTAGGTGTTATACTTTATCAGATTGCTCTTGCGCCCTATCGTGACGACACTCTTTAGCATGCTTCATCGACACTGCTTGCATGCTACATCGACACTGCTTACACGCCACATCGACTCTGCTTACACGCTACATCGACATTGCTTACATGCCACATCGACACTGCTCAGCACACTATAAGGTCGTGACTCAGAACGCAAATCTTACCCTTCTTCCATCGAAGGCAAAGTTAATAAAAAAAACAAATATCCCACATGAATGAAAGGATAGTATGTAAATAATACACTGTAAAGCACTCTGTCTGCAAATAAATGGCTTTGTGTGCTCGATAAGTGACACGCAAATAAGGGGAAATAGGACAGAGGGAAGGACAGTCAAAAAGATAGAAAGTATGACTAAAAGGGCTAACGTAAGTCTTAACAAACCACCCAAACGATCCTTTCACCTATTCTATTATCACACAGTCAAACCACTCATAAATACTGCCTATGCCCCTTCTATAAACAAAAACATGCTCTTTTTTGAGAAAATATCTCGTAAATTATGCCAAAACACAGTATTATTTACTATCTTTGTAACCGTAACGAACATCATAAAAGCTTATGTTGATTAATTTTAGTTTTGGTAATTTCCGTTCCTTTCGGGCTGTGAAAAGTCTACGTATGGAGGCTGTTCAGATTAAAGAACTATCTGATTCTATCATCGAAAGAGATGGTTTTCGACTCTTACCAACGGCAGTACTCTATGGAGCAAACTCCAGTGGGAAGACAAACGTCATCATGGCACTGGGCTTGTTTAGGAATATTGTGGACAAGAACATCAAGTTAAACCCTGGTGAAGACCTTGTTTACGACCCCTTCTTGCTTGATGATTGTTCAAAGGACGAGCCGACGACCTTTGAAATTCAGTGTTTGTTCGAGGGTGCTGTCTATCGTTATGGGTTCGAATACATGAAGAATACGATTATTAGCGAGTGGCTCTATGAGAAGAAAATAGGACCCGGCGCCAAAGAGCACTATCTCTTCCGCAGAGAGCGACAGACCTTCTCTGTGTCGGCTACTTACTTCTCTGAGGGCAAGGGGAAAGAGGGCTCTACCACAGAAAACCGTCTCTTCCTCTCGCTCGTCGCCCAACTAAACGGTAGGATAGCCCAAAAGCTCATCAAACACCTAAGGGATTATAATGCTATCTCGGGTCTTAAAGATGATGGATATGAACGTCTTATGATCGACATGCTTAAGAAGCATCTACGAGGATGCGATGAGGCAATCGATTTCTTTAGCCGGTTAGACTTAGGTTTTACGAACATTGAGATTGAAGAAAAGGATATTCCTAATGACTTAAAAGAGAAGTTAGCGACATTACCCATCATCTCCAACGATAAATTCAATAATGCTAAGGTCATCGAAACACTGACGACTCATAACGTATATGACGCTCAAGGGAAGGTTATCAACACTGTGAGATTCGACGCAGACGACAAGGAGTCGAATGGTACGAACAAAGTTATTACACTCTCTGGACCTATCTTTGACACGCTCCTTGGCGGTAAAATGCTCTTTGTAGACGAACTTGACTCTAAGCTCCATCCGATGATGACACGTGCCATCGTACGTCTCTTCATGGACAAAGAGACCAACCCTCATGGCGCACAGCTCGTCTTTACCACACATGACACACACCTGCTTGACACGAAATATCTACGCAGAGACCAAGTGTGGTTCACTGAGAAAGACCCAACAGAGGCCAGCGACCTATACTCACTACTCGACTTCAAAGTCCGTAACGACCGTGACATTGAAAATGACTATATCAATGGACGATACGGTGCCATACCTTTTATCAAATAGACTAATACAAACACCCATGAGAACAAGTATGAAAAACCATAAAGCCTTAGCCGGTGGACGACGCAGACAGGGTACGAGAAACGAGTACGTGAGGTTTCTAATAGTTTGCGAGGGGACTGAAACAGAGCCAAACTACTTCAAGGCTTTTGTCAAAGACCGCTGGTCTGAGGTTCGAACAGTGGGTCCTGTCATCAAAGGTTGTGCAAAGGGTACTTGCCAATTGGTGGCTGAGGCTGGGAAAATTCGGGTCGACTTAGAAAAGAGCCGACAAGTTCCTTTCGACCGTGTATGGCTCGTTTTTGACAAAGATGAGTTCAATGATTTTAATCAAGCGATATCGAAAGCCAAAAAGAAAGGTATGATGTGCGCATGGAGTAATGAGTCTTTCGAACTATGGTATTGCCTGCACTTCCAAGACATAAAAGCTGCTTTAAGGCGTAACCAATATATAGATATGATAGAGAAATGTGTGAGAAAGCTCTCTAAAAACAAAGATTTTGTTTACGACAAGGCGTCTAAAGATTTCTATACGCTCATCTGTGAGCATGGAGATGAGCTGAAAGCGGGAAAAAGAGCAAAGCTACTCCGACAAAGCTATGGTTCTCGTACGGATTATGATAAGCATAACCCACGCACAGAAGTTGACTTATTAGTCGATGAACTACGCAATCCTAATAAGCTACTGTAGTCTAACTGTCGCAGACAGGTATCTGTCTTCTACTACCGCACACATGGTCTATTTTCATTCATCAGACTATCCTTACTCATCCCTCACGTCTGATTCTCTAACAATTCGCCCTTTTCCTATAACGTGCGAACCCTCCATACGATTGGTATTAAGACTGGCACAAATAGGCGGAGATAGCGTTTACGAGTGTGGGGATGCGTTGTGAATAAGTAAAGAAGACGATATACTCGCCATTCCCTCGCCTGCTTTCTTTCCTGTCGGAGGATTAACAAAGTCGTAAAACATCTTTACATCTCATCGAGCAACAGTCCCTCCGAACAAGGGTTAAGCACCTCCCTCCACCGAACCCATAACCCACAAGGAATCAGCCTATTACATACAGCGTTTAAGAACATGCCCTTCTTGCATCGAGAAGACGCCCTTCTTGAACGTTGAAAGGCATGTTCTTAAACGTAGAAGGGCCTCTTCTTGCCTCAAGCACAGCCCCTTCTTGAAAAGAGAAGGAAGCTCTCTGTAAAATATCTTGACATTCTCTGTTTATATAGTTAGTATTCTGTCTCTCAATGATGACCTTTTTTCTCTCACAGAAGAACACAGAAGAACAGAACACACAGCATTCCACAGAGACATTAAGTCAACCGATTTCACAGAACCTTACAGCCAACGTTAGCTAATCATCAACACCTAACACTCATCACCCAACACCCACCTTTAGTTATAACGTTCTGTGATATCTGTATGCCGGAGGCGTTCTGTGGGTTCGAAACTGTGCGCAATAACGCTCTGTTAAATCTGTGAGTTCTGTGAGAGAAAAAACTTCCCAGCAAGCCTCATAGGCCTAATCTCATCGAGAGGGTGCGTTCTATTTCTCACAGAAAAACACAGATGAACAGAATACACAAGGTTTCACAGAGACATTAAGTCAACCGATTACACAGAACCTTACAGCCATCTTTGGCAGTAACGTTCTGTGAATTCTGTATGCCGGAGGCCTTCTGTGGGATCGAAATAGTGCGCTATAAGGTTCTGTTTAATCTGTGAGTTCTGTGAGAGAAAAAACTCCCAAGCATAAGAGAAAAGCTACTTTTTGCCTCCTTATTGGTATCTTCATTAGCAGTAACGCTCTGTGATATCTGTATGCCGAAGGCCTTCTGTGAGCTCGAAATTGTGCGCAAAGAGGTTCTGTTAAATCTGTGAGATCTGTGAGAGAAAAAACTCCCATGCATAAGAGAAAAACCTCATAACAACCCATGCAAGCAAGCCAGTAGGGGTAACCTCACATTTCACTCCCCTCCCTGCGGGGGAGGGGTTGGGGGAGGGGCCAGCTGGTGTAGAGTGTGGGGCCTGTCGTTTCGGGACGTGGGGCCAGCTGGAACCAAGCTTATACTCACCTTTTCACCTGTACCCACGTACCCTTCGGGAGGTTATAAGCAGCACAGATACCCATGCCATTGAGGACGTTGCTGTAGGTAGTACGGATTGAGGAGAGACCTGCCTGGGCAAGGGAATTGTTAGAGACATCGTTTAACGCTTGTAGGAAACGGTAGTATTCGGGTGTGAGGTGATAGAACTCTAATATGAAACCCTGCTCTATTCCGTAGCGTTCTTTCATCTCTTTCAGAGCCTCATCAGAGAGGTTCATCAACTCAGAGTTGGGTTGAACGTTCAGGTGGAGTGTGTATTCTCTGCCGTTGATCGTAGCGTCATCAAAGATATAGAAGTCCTGATAGAAGTCACTACTAAAGTCGAAATCATCGTCAATGTCCGACAATGGGTTGAGTAAAGGTTCACTTGCCGTATAGATAGGTATGTCATCCTCCTGCAAGAGGTAGTTGACCGCCACCGAATCCCACTGCTCGTTCTGTCGCACCTGTAAGTAGTCATCATAGTCGAAGAAGGTAGCCACCTCGTTAAAGTCGCCCGCAATGTCCCTACGGAAACAGTCGATACGACAGCTCATCAGACGTTTTATCTTTACACGCACAGCATAATAGTCGTGCGACTGAGCTGGGTCGGTGAAGGTAGCCTGCACCTGCAGGAAGTCTCGCAAGTAGGATGAGGGGTCTTCCTTCATCCTCACCATACGTGTAGAAGTACTGCTGATGGCGACTGGTTGAGGTATCTCAGTTGTCGACTCAACCGTCTCCAAGCCCTGCGCCTCAACCTGTAAGTGCACCTTATCACCCGCCTTCTGCTGTCCGACGACATAGTATCGTCCTTGTCCCACGGCCGTTACAGGTAACGACTGTCCGTTGAGTTGATAACTGATGTTGGCATCGTCGATAAGAACATTCGGTTGTGCCGCATTATAATGCTTCAAGGGAACACTCCGCAAGACGGTGATATAGGTGGTATCGGCAGTAGAAGGCATACAATAGACCACCATCTTTGGTTTCGCATCGGGGAGGTTGCTAACACTGAAATCGTCCTTACACCCTGTCATCAACAAGGCGAGGAGAAGGAAAAGATATATCTTTCTCATGTTCAGAACTTAAAATTTTATGGTGTAACTAAAGGACGGTATCACTGGGATAAAGGCGTTATTCTTTATCATAATCTTGTTTTCACTATTGACTTTCACACGCACCCAGAGTGAGTTCAGATGACAATAAGCGTTATAGAGACTAATGTTCCAGATGCGCTCGTGCCCCTTCTTGGTGGTATGACGGAAGTCTATGCCTAAGTCTAAACGGTGATAAGCCGGCAAGACAACGTTGTTAGGCTGCTCGTAAGCAAAGTTTAAGAGATTGTCATCGGGCGAGGTAAAGGTGATGCCCCCGCCAGTCTGTGCCGGAACCGTTGGCAGACCGATATACTGAGTAGGGACAGTCATGCGGTTACCCGTATGGAACGTCCATGCAGCGAAGGCCGAAATCTTCTTCGTAATGTTCCATCTTCCACTGAGTGTAAGGCGGTGTCGGTTGTCAAACTTATCATAGTACCAATCGTTATGGAAGTCATCAAACTTCTTCTCGGCCCATGAGAGGGTGTAAGAACCGTGCAGGGCAAGGTTGGCGATGGTGTAGTCGGCATCCAACTCAACACCATACGAGCGTCCTTCTCCCTCCATTACCATATAGTCCCAGTTGGCTGCAGGCGGCTCTAATCCAGCCCAGCTGGCATACTGAAGGATATGACTTGAGTGTTTATAATAGCCCTCTAAGGTCAGCAACCAGTGAGCGTTCGGTTTCAGATAAGCTCCGGCAGCCAACTGCCAAGCCCGCATAGGATGGAGGCGAGCTGTGGTAGGCACCCAATAGTCGGTTGGGAGGTCGAGAAAAGAGTTCGCTATCTTATGCACAAATTGGCTCATAAGGGTGTAGCTGGCCTTGAACGACAGGCGGTCGGAGGGTTGGAACTTCATCGACAGACGAGGACTAAGCGTTGAGAAGGTCTTACCACTAATACTGAACAGGTCTACGTTCAGTCCGCCATTGACACTCCATCGTTCGTTGAGCGTCATCTCGTCCTCGGCATAGAGCGTCACTTGGTGGGCGATGTTCTTGTTATGACTATGGATGGCTATCGTGTCACCCTTCTCTTCTCGACCGCCTTGATAGCCGTCGAAGCGGTTGAATGTCTGTGGTTGGAAGCGATGGTAGGTGTACTCCTGACCGAAGAGGATGTGGTGACGGGGCGTGGGTCGGTAGTCGAAGGCGGCCCGATAGCCGATGTCATCGATAGCCGAGCGGTAGCCATGCGAGGTCGTTGTCAACTGGTCCTTACCATCAGAACGCCTCACCGTCCACTCGTCCGAGCTGCTTACCGACGAACGGTTATGGGTGTAGAAGGCTGTGAAATTAGCGAAGAGCTTCGGTGAGAACTGGTAGTTCCAGTCTAAGGCAGCATTGAAGTTACCCCAGTGGAAGGAGTTCTTATATATGTCGTATTCACCGTATCCATTGTCGTCTCGGTGGTCGCCCCACTCGTCCTTTGCGTCTAAACGGTCTTCACCAGAGTAGACACTCAGCGACATTCGCGAGCGTTCGTTGAAGATGTTGGTCAGTTTCAGGTTCATATCATGGAAGAAATAAGCCATACTAACCTTGTCTTCGTTGTCTCTCCGACTATTAATAATCGCAAAGGCAGGTCGTGTGAGGAGGTCTAACCAACTGCGTCGTATGCCGATGTTATAGGAAGTCTTACCTTTTCTGAGGGGTCCTTCAAGGTGGACTGATCCGTCTAAGAGGCCGATACGGTAGCTGCCGTGTGTGTGATAGAGGTCGCCATCGGCCGTGCGCACATCCGTGACACTCGATAGTCTACCGCCATAACGGGCAGGGAAACCACTCTTATAAAAGTCTACGTTCTTCACTACATCTACGTTGAACGAAGAGAAGAGACCTAAGGTGTGATTGGTATGATAGAGCGGTGTACCATCGAGCAAGAAGAGGTTTTCATCGTTGTTACCGCCATGTACGTAGAGACCGCTGGTCAGCTCCATTCCTTCCGCTACTCCACTCGTACGCTGTAAGGTCTTGATAACGTCAGGACTACTCATCAGTGCGTACTCAGTCATGATGTCTTTCTGTGAGAGGGAGAGCTTACCTGTCTGCGTCTTCAGTAGTGGCGAGTTCAAGTCGGTCGTTACCACGACCTCAGTAAGCTCTGCATCATTCTGCAGCGTGATGTCATAGTTTCGATTGGCCGTGAGCGTCAGCGCATCAGTCAGCGTCTTATAACCCACGTAACTACATCTTATTTCATGGTTGCCCTCGGTCAGTGTGAGTGAGAAATGGCCGTATGCGTTCGTCATCGTACCCTGTCGTGTGGTGAGGTCGTAGACAGTTGCGTTGATAAGCGGTTCCCCATTGCGGTCCTTAACATATCCACTCAGCGTGAAGCGTCGCCGCCCCTTGTCCTCATCAGTAAGTTTGCTTGTCGTCATGACCATCTCCTTATTCGTCATGACCATCGTCTTATTCGTCGGGTTTGTATGCTCCCACCCAGCCGTTTCATGTGCATATAGCATCAAGGGGGACAGCCAGATGGCAGCCAATAATAATGGTTTGTTCATAAGATATTAATTTGTTTAGGCTACAAAGATAAACATTTTTTCCGTTTCCAGCTGCTTTTCAGGTAATGTTTGGGTATTTTTTTTGGACAGAAGGGGAATGGGTTCAGTCCAAGCCTCAGCTGGCCTCAATCCCAGCCCCTACTGGCCTCACCCCCAACCCCTCTCCGAATGAAGAGGGGAGTGATATGTGAGGTTACCCCTATAAGACAACCTGTAAGATAATAGAACGAGGCGCACATCCACCTCACATGGGTATCTCGGTGATCACGAGGGTGTGTCAAAATGTACACATCCTCTTTTTTATGCACAAAGCCCCGACTTTCTCAAGCCAGGGCTTTGCTATTTCCTAAAGTTTTTGTACCTTTAGGCATTCAAAAATTCTCATTATGACAAAGGTACACTTTCGTTCTTACATACACAAGAAAATGATTCTTTTTCCTCAAAGAATCGATAAGGATATCGCAGAAGATGACCCTGTTCGTCTTTTAGATGCCTTGGTGGATAATCTTATGTTGGATAATGTCTACAAGCTTTATAAGCCCAGTGGTCGCAAGCCTTATCATCCACAAATGATGCTCAAGGTGATTCTTTACGCCTACATGAATAATATCTATTCCTGCCGTCGTATAGAGTCGCTCCTCAAGCGTGACATTCATTTCATCTATCTG
>NZ_JH114157.1:0-5139 GCF_000224595.1 Prevotella sp. C561
GTTATCCCACAGTAATGGGAAGGTTGGATACGCGTTACTCACCCGTGCGCCGGTCGACGTCCATTCAGTGCAAGCACTAAATGCCGTTTCCCCTCGACTTGCATGTGTTAAGCCTGTAGCTAGCGTTCATCCTGAGCCAGGATCAAACTCTCCATTGTAAAATATGTTTTGGTGATAAGTGATGGGTGATTAATGATAATGAATACCATGTTAACCCAAACGCTTCACCGAGTAATCTCTGTTTCAGAACGCTTATCCTAAAAGTATCAAGTTAAAAAGCACCTATTCTTTTATTCCTTAATTGTTTTGAGGCGATGCCTCAAAAGCAGGAACAATGAATTGATCGGTTCGTTTCTTTTACCCATCTATTTGATATAAAATCAAACAGACGCTTCTTGTACTACTTCTCTGTTTATGTAAATCTTTTCAAAGAACTCTTTCTTCTATGCTTTAACCAACTTGCCAGGAGGCTTGTTTTGTAAAGCGAGTGCAAAGGTATAGAGAATTTCCTTACCCTCCAAATATTTTGAAGAATATTTTTAAAAGAAATGACTATTTTTGCTTAAAATTGACTCAAATCAACTAATTTGCTTAAAAATGATTATTTTTGCAGTCCAAACAAGCATATACAATTATGAGACATAAAAAGGAGATTATTACGGTTGGGGCACATGTTTGTATCCTACATAGCGAAGAAAACGCAAAGTTTTTCATTATTCAGCCCGTTGACAGTAATGACACAGAGGAGTTAGAGCGTCAAATTACCTATATAGAAGATAACTTGCAAACACCATTCATGCATATTGCCGTACGTATTGAGAAATGGAATGCTGAGTTAACACCCTGGTCAGCCCCACCCGTATTTGGTAAGATCACCTTTGGCGATGGTGCTCATTCCACCTTATTATATATAGTAGACGAACTCCTCCCAACCTTAAAGGAACGTTATTCTATAGAATTTAATAAAAAAAGCACCATTTTAGGAGGCTATTCATTAGCTGGACTCTTTTCTCTTTGGGCAGGCTACCAACAGAACATCCCCCTCCTTGGGATAGTCTCTGCATCCCCATCCGCATGGTATACAGGCTGGTTAGACTATGCCAACACCCACCAACCACAAATAGAACACGCCTATCTAAGCCTTGGCGACAAAGAAGAGAAAACAAAAACAAAAATAATGTCAACCATCAAGCAAGACATCCTTTCCCAAGAACAAATATTCAAAAACAAAGGTGTCAACTGTAAGATGGAATGGAATGAAGGCAATCATTTTCAAGACAATGGTATAAGGATAGCCAAAGGTTTCCTATGGTTAATGCAACAATAAACACACATCCTGTTCCTTCCATAGGTTAGAACAGGCTGTGAAAAAGACCTTTATAGAATCTTCTCTAATTCCATTAACAAATATGAGCCAACCTTACTTACGAAACTATGAAAGATTACTTAATCCCCGCAAGGCATTGTGCTTCTGCTGAGAGAAACTTTCCAATCTTATTATAAGGCACAGTAAAGGTAGGTGTTCCGATAGCATACGCACCAATCTCATACTGTTCATAAATAAAGACAACTCCCTCTGGAGAAAGATAAACCCCACTCTTAGGCAGCGGAATAATCCCATTTTCAATAAAAAGATTGTCCATATCAGCCTTAATACGACCTTCTACATCCTTTTCTCCATCAACAACATCAAATTTTCTAAAAAAACTTTCAAGTCCACTTCTAAGGATAGGTTGCAATGCTTTTATATCCTTTGGATTCAATATATCACGCAATATAACTCCCGTCTTCTTGTCAAAGTTAACCGCATACTCAGAATACATTCCATGCGCACCACCCGAATATAGATAAAAAGAAGAGACATAAGTAATATAACGACTGGTTTCATTCCCCTTCAACACAAACATAGAAAGTTCTGGTGGACATTTAGAATCAGGATAGTCAACATCATCAAAAGTACGTATTACATTTTCACATGCAATCTTCGCATAATAGTTTATCATAGCCTTACCATCTGTAAGCCTGGGAAAAGGTTTAGTCTTTGAGTTCTCTTCCCCAAAACTATCTGCAGCACCTTTCATCTCAGACGAGAGGTAAGCACGTATCGAATCGACCAACACATGAGGGCCCGCCACAGGGAAGGAATAAGCAAAATCAACAGTACCCTTATCCGAACTATACGACTTACCAATGGAATCAACGACCAAAGGTACGTCCTTCTTTTTTATAACAGAGTCATTATCAATAGAAAGAGAGACAACAGAATCCTTCACACATTCTGCCGCTGAAGCCTTTTCACCTTTACATCCTACAACAATAGTAATAGGTAAAAGAGATGCTAAAAGGCCTAAAAGATTTTTATTATTCATATCAACTAATGCTTGTTAATAGACAACAAAAATAGTCATTTCCCTTTTTATTTGCAAAACATTCCCTACTTTTGTTGCACAAGGTTAGTAACGCAGCACATTCTATAGGCTTCACACATTAAAAAGCAGCTTATAGAACATGCTCTTTAAAGCAATAGAAAAGATGAAGATTAGTATTGTAGGGACAGGGATGATAGCTACAGAAGTTATCACACTGCTCAAGACAGAAGTCAAAGGAATAGAAATCACCAGTATATTCTCACATAGCAATGAGGAAAAAGCAGAATATCTTGCGAAGATGAATCATATTGAGCGCATTTATACTGACTACGCTCAGTTACTAAAAGAAGACAAAGCCGACTTCGTTTATATTGCCTTAGTCAATAGTGTCCATTACGAATTTACTCGCAAAGCCTTAGAGGCTGGTAGGAATGTGATTGTTGAGAAGCCTTTCACTCTCACTGTTGCCGAAGCTGAAGAACTATCCGCAATGGCACGAGAGCGTAAGTTATACCTCTTTGAAGCAATCTCCCCACTTCATACACCTAACTTCCACATGGTCAAGGAAAGCCTAAAGAAGATTGGTCCCGTCCACTTCGTTCAGTGTAATTTCTCACAGTATTCAAGTAAATATGACCGCTATCTACAGGGAGATATTGCCCCAGCTTTCAATCCTGATTTAGGTGGTGGCGCACTGAACGACCTCAATGTCTACAATATCAATGTCATCATAGGTCTTTTCGGACAACCTACCGCAACACAATACTTTGCCAACCGTGGGCACAATAGTATCGACACCTCTGGCGTAATGGTACTTTCCTATCCCACAATGACAGCAACCTGTACGGCAGCAAAGGATTCAAGTAGTCCGTCATTCATACTTATTCAAGGTGAAAAGGGGTGGATACACATCCCAACCCCTGCTAATGAGTTTGGTAGTGTAGAGATAATGAGACAAGGGAAGCTAACCAGCTACCGTCGTAATGCCTACGAAAGTCGCCTTGCCCACGAGTTTATCGATTTCAAAGACGTATGGGAGAAGAAGGATTATAAGCAGATGGAAGCATGGCTTGAAAGGTCAATAGAAGTAGTGAAGGTGATGAAATAAGGATAGATAATTAACAAATATAAGATATGAGCCTATACTTTTTCAGAACAAGACATTTCATAAAATTATAAAACTGAAAAAAGAGGGTGTGTCAAAATTGATATATCCTCTTTTCATTCTTCCTTTACCTTGTCTACCATATAATTCATTATTTACTATAGCTATGCTGCTAATTTCATATAAAATGATTTGTTTGGCTTTAAATAGCCTATATAAACTTGTATAGAGCATCTGAAGGTTACTAAAAGTAGCTCCATAACGGCTTTTAGTTCCTTGAGATTGGTTTTTCTGCACATTTTCCCTATGTTAAAGGCAATAGCGAAGAAGGCAAAGTCCATATTGACCTTGTCTTTCCCAAAATGCCTAAACATCTTGTAGGCTTTATTATATTTTGTTTGTCCAAAAACAGCTTCAGGTTCTATACACCTTCGTCCTCGATGCTTGATGCCTTCTTCCGAGGTCAGTAGTTCCCGTGCCTTTTGTTTATAGTGCTGTAGTTGATGGTTTATTTCTATAATTCTGTTCCCTCTTGCCTTAAAACATGAGCCTCTCAAGGGACAACCATCACAGCGTTCTGCCTGATAACGTACGCTGTAAGTAACGAATCCGTTAGAGGTTAGGGAACGCTTCATACCTATACGCTTCATATGCTGTCCCATAGGGCAGACGTAGAAATCCTGTTCCTTATTATAATAAAGGCTTGCGGGACTGAATGGGTTAGGTGTGTAACGTGGACGCTGCTCTTTATGGAAGTAGTTATACTTCACATAGGCTTCCATATTATGTACGTCCATGAACAGATAGTTCTCCTCGGAGCCATACCCTGAATCGGCTACGACTGTCTTGGTATAACGATGATAGCGTGATTTGAAAGACTCCAAGAAAGAAGGTAGTGTGAGTGTATCGGTACGATTGGCATAGAGTGCAAAGTCGGTGATGAACTGGTTCTCCGTTGCTATCTGCAGATTATATCCAGGCTTAGTCTGTCCGTTCCGCATAGCATCCTCCTTCATGTGCATAAACGTGGCATCAGGATCGGTCTTGCTGTAGGAGTTTCTCTCTCCCATAACCTCAAGGTGTTGGTCATACTCCTGGAGTTTATTACGTTTCTTCTCTAGCTCTTTAAGCTGTTTTTTCTTGGTTCTAACAGCCTGCTTCTCTTCTTTTGTCTTAGGCTCAGGGACTGATTCCAAAGACTTGTTCAATTCCTCGGATATCTCGCTGAGCAGATCTGCAGTGAACTCAACACCTTCTTTCTTTGCTGCATTGTCCTGCGCTATAACATCGTCAACCTGAAGCAGGAGTGTGTGTATTTGTTCCTGCAACTTGGCACGGTTCTTTTCTACGGTTCTCTTCCAAACGAAGGTATACTTGTTGGCTTTCGATTCTATCTTTGTGCCGTCAATATATTCAACGTCAAGACTTATCAAACCTTTGGCTGCAAGTACTAATACGACTTGTGTGAAGATATTGTTGATTTCCTTTTTCACACGATTACGAAAACGATTGATGGTAATAAAATCAGGCTGCTCATATCCTGCCAGATAGATGAAATGAATGTCACGCTTGAGAAGAGACTCTATACGACGGCAGGAATAGATATTATTCATATAGGCGTAAAGAATCACCTTGAGCATCATTGTGGATGATAAGGCTTGCGAC
>NZ_JH114157.1:5373-55156 GCF_000224595.1 Prevotella sp. C561
TCAAACCTTTGGCTGCAAGTACTAATACGACTTGTGTGAAGATATTGTTGATTTCCTTTTTCACACGATTACGAAAACGATTGATGGTAATAAAATCAGGCTGCTCATATCCTGCCAGATAGATGAAATGAATGTCACGCTTGAGAAGAGACTCTATACGACGGCAGGAATAGATATTATTCATATAGGCGTAAAGAATCACCTTGAGCATCATTTGTGGATGATAAGGCTTGCGACCACTGGGCTTATAAAGCTTGTAGACATTATCCAACATAAGATTATCCACCAAGGCGTCTAAAAGACGAACTGGGTCATCTTCTGCGATATCCTTATCGATTCTTTGAGGAAAAAGAATCATTTTCTTGTGTATGTAAGAACGAAAGTGTACCTTTGTCATAATGAGATTTTTTTTAATGCCTAAAGGTACAAAAACTTTAGGAAATAGCAAAGCTCTGGCTTGAGAAAGTCGGGGCTTTGTGCATAAAAAAGAGGATGTGTACATTTTGACACACCCTCCAGAGGGGTGAGGCTTTTTCCCTACTTCTAGGTATTGCACTATTCCTTACAACATCCTACCTTTGCATTAACAAATCAAAGGTGAGCTCTAGAATCATTGATAAGGTCACAAAAAGCCCTATGGGGCGTGCTGTGACTATATCGAAGATTTACAGAACATACCTGAATTTAAATCAATTTAAAATGATAAAGAAAAGAACCGTAAAACAGATTTTATGTAAATCGGCGTTTGTTTTCGCCGCTACGTTCGTTCTTTCGCTGCCCACTTACGCAAGGCACGAGAACGAAGTGAAAGTTAATACCGAAGCCAACATTAAGGGACGCGTTGTGGATAGTAAAACACAACATCCTCTTTCGCACGCGAGCGTGCTGGTTTTGGGTACAGTTATCACTACCACCACCGATGCCGATGGCCATTTTATGCTGCGAAATCTGCCTGTGGGAAAGGTGATTGTGGAAGTGCGCTCGGCTGGTTATAGGGCTTACAAACACGAGGTGACAACGCAAAAAAATAATACCCATGAGCTGAATGTGATGCTCAAACCCGACGAAATTGCGCTCGACGAGGTTGTTGTGTCGGCCAATCGTAGTCAAACACTTAGACGTGAGTCGCCTGTGGTTGTGAATGTTCTGGACACGAAGTTGCTCGAGTCTACCCATTCTACAACCTTGGCGCAGGGTTTAAACTTCCAACCGGGCGTGCGAACCGAAGATAATTGCACCAATTGCGGATTCTCGCAGGTGCGCATCAATGGGCTTGATGGTCATTATTCGCAAATATTAATCGACTCGCGACCCGTTTTCACGGCCCTTCAAGGTGTTTATGGACTCGAACAGATACCCTCTAACATGGTGCAACGTGTTGAAATTGTTCGCGGTGGTGGCTCGGCGCTCTTCGGTGCTTCGGCCATTGGTGGCACCATCAACATCATTACCAAAGAACCTAGCGAAAATTCGGCCGATGTGGCGCACACCATCACAGGCGCAACTAATGGCTCTACTGCTTTCGACAACAACACCACGGGCAACCTATCGGTTGTTACAACCAATAATAGAGCTGGGTTTTATCTCTATGGACAAAGCAGACACCGCGCTGCTTACGACCGCGATGGCGATGGTTACACCGACCTTCCCACGCTAGATAATAAAACCGTGGGGCTTAGCTCTTTCTTCCGACTAACCGATTACTCCAAAATAACCCTTAAATACCACGGCTTGAAGGAGTATAGACGCGGCGGAAACAAACTTTACTTGCCTGCTCACGAGGCCAATATTGCCGAACAAATCGAACATACCATCAACGGCGGAAGCTTGGGCTACGACCTCTTTAGCCTTAATGGTAAGGGACATTTCAGTGCTTATGCCTCGTTTCAAAACGTTGACCGTAAGAGTTATTACGGCGGACTGGGCGAACTGGCCACTGCTGCCGATGGACTTAAGGCCTTGAACGAAGCCTATAAACTGGGTCTTAACCTCGATATGAGCGAAGACGATGCCGCCACGCTGCCCGCCAACCAACAACAAACGCTGGCCAATGCGCAAGCATACGACAAAGCACAACGTGCCTACAACGTTACACATAACATCAATTACATTGCTGGTGCGCAATATGTGCACAATTTCGACCGTCTGTGGTTCATGCCTTCGAGTCTTGTTGTGGGGGCCGAATATAGCTACGACCGTATTAAAGACCACTCGCTGGGCTACAACAGCCTGATGGAACAGCGCGTGAACATTGGTAGCTTCTTTGCTCAAAACGAATGGAAAAACAACCATTGGGGCTTGCTTCTGGGCGGACGACTAGACAAACACAACCTTATCTCGCATCTTATCTTTAGTCCGCGCGTTAATCTGCGCTACAATCCCACGCCCAACACCAATTTCCGACTTACTTACGCTGGCGGATTTAGAGCCCCACAGGCTTTTGATGAAGACCTTCATACGCGTATTGCTGATGGCGACCGTGTGAAAATTGCGTTGGCTAAGGATTTGAAAGAGGAACGTTCGCACAGCTTTAGTGTATCGGCCGACCTCTATAAAAGTTTTGGAACAGTACAAACCAACGTTCTTATTGAGGGCTTTTACACACGCCTTAACAACATGTTTGCTACACGCAAACTGGCTGATGATGTGATTATTGATGGCGCACGTGTTGAAGAACGCTTCAATTCTAACGGCGCAACGGTGTATGGAATTAACCTCGAGGGCAAGGCTTCGCTCTCGTCGTGGGCGCAATTGCAAGCTGGTTTTACTTGGCAAAGCAGCCGTTATCGCACGCCCGAAGAATGGGACGACGATGCTGCTCCCGAGTTTAAAACCACTAAACGTCTGCTGCGAACGCCCGACACCTACGGATATTTCACCCTCACTGTGCATCCCACCATCGATTTTGCCCTATCGTTATCGGGCGTTTACACGGGTAGAATGTATGTTGGCCACCCCAAAGGGGGGAGCGAGCGCACCAACGACTTTGCTATCATTGAGCACACTCCCGCGTTTCTCACGCTTAACCTGAAGCTTGCCTATAATTTCTACATAACTAAGCAGGTGAAATTGGAGGCTAGTGCGGGGGTGCAAAACATACTCGATGCTTACCAAAAGGATTTGGATAAAGGGGCTTCGCGTGCCTCCGACTATGTTTACGGACCTACTCAACCCCGCAGTTTGTTTCTTGGGGTGAAGTTTTCGTACTAGGTATTATGTCTTTTTTACCCAAAAACAGTGGGTAGAGTTGTTTTGATTTTGTGTATTGCTGGACACATTGCCGATGTTGTTATTGAAAATGTGGTGCACTACGCTCAAACAATATCATAGGCAAGATGCCGACAAGCAAACAAAAGATGAACTGGATGAAATGTAAGCAACATCAATTGTGTGATTAGTGGTCTTACAATTGATTTGGGTTTAAAAAGCTGGGTGTAATGATTGAAAGCTACGGTAAATAGACTTTACAAAACGCATTTCAGTACTACACCACTTCTAGAAAGGCAAAAACGCCTGTAGGCGATGCCCCAAAATAGGCTTTTAATGCCCCAAACGAGACCAAAATGGTGTAAGTGCTTGTGCATAAGCACGCTAACACAAAAATGAATATTGCATAAAGGCAGGAGCTTAAATCATAACTTTTGCGCTGCTTTTTGAGTTTTTAGTGAGAAAAAGGTGCTAATTCTATGCTTATTGCGCCTTTTTCCCACTTTTTTGTGGTTCACGTCAGTTGTTTTTGCATAAATTGGGTCGCGCCCTTTGCTCACACGCCTTGCATTTTGCTGCATTTAGCCTTGCGTTTAGCACGAGTTAGCACTGCGTTTAGCACGAGTTAGCACTGCATTTAGCACGAGTTAGCAGTGCGTTTTGCTGCAAAACGCAGTGTATTTTGCACCATTTTGCAAAGTGTTGAGACTAAGTGGTACGCCAGTTCGGGATAAGAAAGTTCTCTAAAAAGTTGGTAATCTCGCTATTATTTTGTAACTTTATAGTTGAAAATCAATCACTTACAAAACATATATAGCGATGATTACCACAGACAAAGTTACAGAAATATTTTGTATATTGGATGAGTTCTGCAAGAATTTAGATGCCGAGTTAACTAAAAACCTACATATCGCCCCCATAGACGAGGGATATAAGCGCATGCGAAACCGTAAAGGACAGATGTCCAAGAGCGAAATCATGACCATCCTGTTGTGCTATCATTTTGGCTCTTTCCGCAACTTCAAGCACTATTACCTCTTCTTCATCAAGGAGCATATGGCAAGCTACTTCCCTAAGGCCGTGTCCTACACGCGTTTCGTGGAACTCATGCCTCGCGTGTTCTTCGAGCTGATGGCCTTCATGCGCATCCAAGGTTTTGGAAAGTGCACGGGCATTAGTTTCGTGGACAGCACGATGATTCCCGTATGCCACAACATGAGAAGGAATTTCAACAAGGTGTTTGATGGACTTGCTAAGAACGGAAAGGGAACAATGGGGTGGTGTCATGGTTTCAAGCTTCATCTGCTGTGCAACGAGATGGGCGATGTACTCACGTTCTGCCTAACTCCCGCAAACGTGGACGACAGGGACCCTAGGGTGTGGCAGGTCTTCACCAAGGTGCTCTACAGCAAAGTATTTGCCGATAAGGGCTACATCAAGCAAGAGTTCTTTGAGAACCTCTTCAACCAAGGCATCCATCTCGTTCATGGGCTCAAATCAAACATGAAAAACAAGCTTATGCCCTTGTGGGACAAGATGATGCTGCGCAAGCGATATATAATAGAATGCATCAACGAACTGCTCAAGAACAAGGCCAACCTTGCTCATTCACGCCATCGCTCCGTACATAACTTCCTCATGAATCTCTGTGCGGCATTGGCTGCATACTATTTCTTCGAGAATAAGCCAGAGGCACTGCCCGTGCGCATTGAAAAGAGTAGGCAATTGGAACTTTTCTAAGCAAATCCTTATCCCGAACTGGCGTAGACTATGCTCAATTACTCAAAGAAGACAAAGCCGACTTCGTTTATATTGCCTTAGTCAATAGTGTCCATTACGAATTTACTCGCAAAGCCTTAGAGGCTGGTAGGAACGTGATTGTTGAGAAGCCTTTCACTCTCACTGTTGCCGAAGCTGAAGAACTATCCGCAATGGCACGAGAAAGAAAGTTATACCTCTTTGAAGCAATCTCCCCACTTCATACACCTAATTTCTGTATGGTCAAGGAAAGCCTAAAGAAGATTGGTCCCGTCCACTTCGTTCAGTGTAATTTCTCACAGTATTCAAGTAAATATGACCGCTATCTACAGGGAGACATTGCCCCAGCTTTCAATCCTGATTTAGGTGGTGGCGCACTGAACGACCTCAATGTCTACAATATCAATATTGTCATCGGTCTTTTCGGACAACCTACCGCAACACAATACTTTGCCAACTGTGGGCACAATGGTATCGACACCTCTGGCGTAATGATACTTTCCTATCCCACGATGACAGCAACCTGTACGGCTGCAAAGGATTCAAGTAGTCCGTCATTCATACTTATTCAAGGTGAAAAGGGGTGGATACACATCCCAACCCCTGCTAATGAGTTTGGTAGTGTCGAGATAATGAGACAAGGAAAGCTAACCAGCTACCGTCGTAATGCCTACGAAAGTCGCCTTGCCCATGAGTTTATCGACTTCAAAGATGTATGGGAGAAGAAGGATTATAAGCAGATGGAAGCGTGGCTTGAAAGGTCAGTAGAAGTAGTGAAGGTGATGAAATAAGGATAGATAATTAACAAATATAAGGTATGAGCCTATACTTTTTCAGAACAAGACATTTTATAAAATTATAAAACTAAAAAAAGGACATTCAGCAACTGAGTGTCCTTTTTCCATATCTTTATTACAA
Source organism: Prevotella sp. C561 (assembly GCF_000224595.1). Taxonomy (NCBI): domain Bacteria; kingdom Pseudomonadati; phylum Bacteroidota; class Bacteroidia; order Bacteroidales; family Prevotellaceae; genus Prevotella; species Prevotella sp. C561. The sequence goes on from NZ_JH114157.1 coordinate 11,257, forward strand.
ATTATCTCAATGCTTGTTCGATATCGGCAATGATATCATCAACATTCTCTATACCTACAGAAAGACGTATTAAGTCGGGTGCAACCCCAGCCTCACGGAGCTGCTCATCAGTCAATTGACGATGGGTATGGCTCGCAGGATGCAGTACACACGTACGAGCATCAGCCACATGGGTCACGATAGAAATGAAATCAAGCTTATCGATAAACTTAATTGCATCTTCCCGTGAGCCTTTCAAACCAAAGGCTATCACGCCACATGAGCCATTCGGCAAATACTTCTGCCCCAAAGCGTAATACTTATTAGAAGGGAGTCCACAATAGTTCACCCATGCCACCTTCTCATTCTGCTCTAACCACTCTGCAACCTTCTGTGCATTGGCACAGTGTTGACGCATGCGAAGATACAAAGTCTCAAGCCCTAAGTTAAGAAGGAAGGAGTTTTGCGGTGCAGGAATACTACCTAAATCTCTCATCAGCTGTGTTACCAGCTTTGTAAGGTAAGCCATCTTCCCAAACGTCTTGGTGTAAACAATGCCATGATAGCTATCATCTGGGGTTGTTAACCCACTGAATTTCTCACCGTAAGCCTCCCAATCAAAGTTACCAGAGTCGACCACCGCACCACCTACCTGTGCTGCATGTCCATCCATATACTTTGTCGTAGAGTGTGTAATGATGTCACAACCCCACTCAAAAGGACGACAGTTGATAGGTGTAGCAAACGTATTGTCCATAATCAATGGCACTCCATGCTTATGTGCCATACCAGCAAAACGCTCGATATCAAACACCTTTCCACCAGGGTTAGAGATTGTTTCACCAAAGAAACACTTTGTATTAGGACGGAAAGCAGACTCTATCTTCTCATCATCCCAGTCTGGATCAATGAACGTACATTCAATACCCAATTTCTTCATTGTAACCCCAAAGAGGTTGAATGTACCCCCATAGATGGTATTAGAAGTAACGAAATGATCGCCTGCCCCACACAGATTAATAATCGCATAGAAGTTAGCAGCCTGTCCTGAAGAGGTCAACACGCCCCCAACACCACCTTCAAGCGCAGCTATCTTCTTAGCCACAGCATCATTGGTAGGGTTTGCCAGACGCGTATAGAAGTACCCGCTGTCCTCTAAATCGAACAGACGTGCCATTTGTTCACTACTCTCATATCTGAAAGTAGTACTCTGATAGATTGGTAACTGTTGCGGTTCACCTTTCTGAGGTTTCCATCCTCCATGAATACAGATGGTTTCAAGACTTTTTTCCATATTGAGTTTGCTTTTTATTTAATAATATCTCTTTTTGCAAAGATAGTCAATTTTATAAGATTCGTACACCTTCTTACTGACTTTCTGAAATAAACTTAGGTTCTTCCGTTAAATGTGTAGATTGTTAATAGAATGAGATTAATCCACATACACGGTAAGCTTACCTCCAATAAGATGGTTTTATAAGGGGGGGAGTAAACTATGTGATAAATGTAATTAGGAGTGATGTCTATCTGTCGTCTATAAACAATTTATTCCTATTAGCCTAATTAGGCTATTTAGTCCAATTGGGCTAATTAGGCTAACAACTTATTATTCTGTTATAATTTTTCACATCATAATTTTGAATACATGCTCTTTTGGCTTCTAAAAGATGCCCTTTTGGCTTGCAAAAGATGCTCTTTAAGACCCTTGCTAACGCCCTTTTGAAGTCCAATTAGGCACCTTTTAATTTATACTTGGTAACTAATTGATACCCTGTTGATTGTAAACCTGCTTCATGTATGTATTTTTGCTGTTAGTTATAGGTATTTTCCTTGAAATTATGTAATGATTTTTCAACCCCTTATCTACAGATTTTCGAAGTCTTAAAACGAAAAGATTTTCAATGAAAGAGGATGAAAATAGGATAGATAGTTGACTGTCTCTGCCATATTTTTGTTTAATGAGTAACTTTGGCTCTTACGTTAAAGCACTACGAAAAACGTCCACACATTTAACGGAAGAACCTAAACTTACCCCATTCCTTTCGTTTTCATAGCATTTACAGAATGTATCTAACAGTCTTCTGCACCATAAAAACGAATAGAACATACGTGTCCCTTCGCCATGCCTTAATATCCTAATACTTAAACGAACTACCTCCTAAGAACTCTCTGAGCAATGAGGTTGGTGGGAGATTACGGAAAGGCAGTGGTGCAAAGTATTTAAGGAACTTACGTAGTCGATAGGCCTCAGCATACTCCTCACAGTTTTCTGAGACCTGTTCCAACACCTCCTCTGCCTGAGGTTTGATAACAGCAAGCTCAAAGAGAAGAGCTGTATTAAACATGATGTCGGCTTGTTCCTGATAAGGGAATATCCATTTATTTTCTCCAGCACGTACACTTGGCCAGCGATGAATAGTATCCTGTGCCGAACAACCACGATATTTATAGTCACGAACAATACGACGAAGCAGTCGATTGTCGGTTGTGGGGATATAGTTATGGTCGTCTAACAGGATCGTAGTGAGGGCAGATGCGTAGATTTTGAACTTTTTGTCGTCGGCAATCTGTTCTGTTAACACAGGATTAAGGGCATGAATACCCTCCACAACCAATACGTTGTTCTCCCCAAGATGTAATCTGTTTCCGCTCTTTTCACTCATCCCTGTTTGGAAGTTATACTTTGGTAGCTCCACTTCCTCCCCTCGAAAAAGTGCATTAAATTGCTCATTGATAAGCGAGATGTTCAGTGCATAGATACTCTCATAGTCAAGTTCTCCATTCTCGTCTTTCGGTGTCTCTGTCCTATTTACGAAGTAGTCATCTAAAGAGATTTGCACTGGCTTCACCCCACTTGCTAATAGTTGCACAGAGAGGCGCTTGCAGAAGGTAGTCTTACCGCTTGATGATGGGCCCGCTATCAGTACTACCTTTATTCCTTTCCTGCCAGCGATTGTATCAGCTATCTGTGATATCTTCTTTTCTTGCAAAGCTTCACTGACATTGATAAGATCAGTGGCCTGTCCATTCTTCACAGCCTCATTGAAGTCGCCCACAGTCTTTATCCCTAAGATACTCTGCCATCTATGATGCTCCTTAAACACCTCAAACATCTTATCTTGGCGTATCATCTCACCTAATTTAGAAGGGTCTTGTGTGGAAGGAAGTCGCAGAAGGACACCATCAAAGTAAGGTTCAAGTCCGAAAAGATGAAGTTGTGAAGTATTGGTGAGCATCGAACCGTAGTAATAGTCCTTATAGTCGTCGAGCACATAATAAACACAATACAAGCTACCACTACTTTTTAGGAGTTTAGCCTTTTGCATATCCCCCAAGTCAGAGAACATCTTAATAGCCTCTTCTGTTGTAGCCTCGTAACGCTGAATAGGCATTCTCGCATCGATAATCTCCTGCATACGTCTACGAATACGGTCGACATCCTCTGCAGTTATCTCATGTCCAAGCTGCAGGTTACAGTAGTAACCATTTGAAACAGGGATATCTATAACAACCTTACTACCTGCATAAAGGTCGTGAACAGCCTTACAGAGCACAAGGAAGAGCGAACGCGTATAGGTGCGAATACCTGATGGACTATGCAAATCGAGGAACTCCACATCTTTATTATGATAGACTCTATAATGAAGCCCTTCCACCTTATTATTCACCTTCGCACTCACTGGTCCGTATGGCAATTGCAGATTAATTTGCTTATAAATGTCAGAAAGTGTACTTCCAATTGGGACTTCTTGAGTTTTTTTATTATTTTTGCAACGGATATACAATACTTGTCTCATAATCATTCAATATGGTTAAAGTGTCAGGGAACAAAATTGTCCTTTAGTAAATAGGATTGTAAAGGTAAAGAAAGTTTTGCAATTACACAAGAAACGGACACCACAAATTAAGTTATTATATGTCGATTTGGATTTTCTTTAAGCTCATTGGTGCATTAGCTCTGCTGATGTTCGGTATGAAAGCCATGAGTGAGGCTCTGCAGAAGATGGCAGGTCCGCAGTTGCGCCATATCCTTGGTGCAATGACTACTAATCGTTTTACGGGTATTCTCACTGGTACGTTCATCACAGCTGCCGTACAGTCATCAACAGCTACAACTGTTATGACAGTCAGCTTTGTGAATGCTGGATTGCTGACATTGGTGCAAGCCATCTCAGTTATCATGGGAGCGAACATCGGAACGACGCTGACAGCATGGATTATGTCGGCTGGCTTCTCGTTTAACATCACCGATTTCGTCTGGCCAGCATTCTTTATTGGCATCGTTCTGATTTACTCTAAGAAACGTAAGCTCATTGGCGATTTCCTCTTTGGTATCTCATTTATGTTCTTAGGATTGGGAACCTTGCGTCAGACAGGTATCGATATGGACCTTGCCCACAACCAGGCTGTACTCGATTTCTTTAGTAACTTCGACCCACAGAGCTTCTTTACGACTATCGTTTTCTTACTTATTGGTAGTGTGCTGACCATGTGTGTGCAGAGTTCTGCAGCCATCATGGCTATCACGATGATACTTTGTTCTACGGGCGTATTGCCTATTTATCAAGGTATCGCACTCGTCATGGGTGAGAACATCGGTACAACAGTCACATCAAACCTTGCGGCCTTGACCGCAAACACGCAGGCTCGCCGTGCAGCTATGGCCCACATGGTGTTCAACGTATTCGGTGTTCTTTGGGTGTTGTGTGTCTTCCATCCTTTTATTAATATGATTTGCGATTGGGTGGGATACGACGTTTCAATGCCAAAGGGTGCCCCTGGCTTTGCTGCCAATGCTGCTAAACTAAGCTTTGTACTTGCTGCTTTCCACACAACCTTCAACGTTGCCAACACAACTATCCTTGTTGGACCTATCAAATACTTAGAGAAACTGGTCTGCATCATCATCAAGCCGAAGGCAAACAAGGACGAAGACGAGTTCCGTTTGCACTTCATTCAGGCTGGTATCATGAAGACTCCAGAGCTCTCTGTACTTGAGGCTTCAAAGGAGATAAAGTCGTTTGCCGAGCGTATTCAGCGTATGTTTGGTATGGTTCGTGAGTTACTTGGCGAGCGTGACATGGATAAATTTACGAAACTCTACAGCCGTATTGAGAAGTATGAAGGTATTTCTGACAATATGGAGATAGAGATTGCGAAGTATCTCGACCAAGTTTCCAATGCTCATCTGAGTGATGAAACCAAAGAGAAGGTGCGCTCTATGCTCCGTGAGATATCTGAGTTGGAGAGTATCGGAGATGCTTGTTATAACATCGCACGTACCACCAACCGACTTATCAATAGTAAGGAAGAATTCATCCCAGAGCAGTATGACCACATACACCAGATGTTTGAACTGACAGACGACGCTCTGACGCAGATGAACCGTATCCTTGTTGGTCACCGTCAAGATAATGACGTAAATCGTTCATTCAATATTGAGACCGAAATCAACAACTATCGTAACCAGTTGAGGTCGCAGAATATCAACGATGTAAACGACCATAAGTACACCTACGCAATAGGTACAATGTACATGGACATCATTCAGGAGTGCGAGAAACTTGGCGACTATGTGGTCAATGTCGTCGAAGCTCGTATGGGTGTCCGCCAACAGGACGCATAAAGTCGTTGACTTTTATCATCGTAGAAACATTACTTTGCTAATATAAAAGGCCTCGCATCCGCTTTGGAAGCGAGGCCTTTTCGCATGTTCGTAACCATTAGAGACATTACCCATCAGGCTCATTCGTACTGAATAAGTAAACAGATTGCAGCGAATGATACCGTCCAACAAGAAAAGAATAGCACCTAACAAACGGCAAAAAGACAAAAGCATAAACAAATAAAAGCCATTCTTTAGAAGGGAAAAGACAAAGAATTAAAAAGTGAAGTCTGACGTATAGACCCATAAAACACCCCTCTCTGCGAATTATTTTCATGAAAAAAATATTTATTGTCATGAAGAAAAATATTTTTCTTCGTGAAAATAATTTAGTAATGGTTGTATAGAGAGAGCCAGTCACACATAAACAAGGGTGCATAAAAGACTTTATTTTTGCTTTTATGCACCCTCTTGTGCGTTATTGATGTATCTCCCTTTGAGACTATACGTTTAATGCTTTATTCTTCTGTAAAGCCTGTGATATTGTTGTAAAGAAGTCATGTAGTTCTGCTTGCTGGTCTTCTTGGAATCCGTTCCTCTTTCTAATCTTCAGTTTTATAGACCTACCGTTGACAGTGAAAATGAAATTCTTTTGCTTCTCATCAAAGCCAGCCTGTTCGATACTTGACATAGGATAATAAAACATATCCCATTCAGACTCTTCATTAGGAACGATTCTATAAAAGCCTGGTATTGACCGAGGAATAACAGACATCATATACATGTCGTCATCGTTGTAGGCAACGAGTGCGACATCAGCATTCCCCATTATGCCCATAGAAGACCAAAACTCAACACACTTGATATTGCTTGTATCGATAGAAGGATACTTCTTTGCAATAAACTCCAGTGCCTTTGCTGTGTAGACTCCCTTACTATTCTTGCCTTTTCTATATACATAGAGCATCAACGAAAAAGCAATAACGGCCATCGCAACAAACATGAAGATAAACGGAATAATACTTTGACTCATAATCTTAATGATTTATATGTTATTAATTGTTTATTTCAGAGTAACTTTTAGCCATGGGCTATCAGGATGTTTCATAAGCCATTTCATTACGTTACAAAAGCCTAAGACGTCTCGAACCTCTGGTGAATAAGCCCAGAAACTACGGCCGATGATATAGGAACGTCCGAACTCCTCCCATGTGTTGAATGTGCTAACGGCTCTTTGATACGCTCTCTCGAGGTAGTTCCATGCCTCGTCTGCCTTTAAATAGTTCACTTCTACGCCAACACGTACGAGATAGGCAGCACGCCCTATATCCCATCCTATAACGTCTTTTCCTGTTATGGCATCCCATGAAGTTATCAATTGATTGGCGAGCAGAGCGTCAAGATCAGCGATATAGTTGTTCAACATATTGAGCAAGTCGCCTAAATCTTCTTCCTCTGTAATGTGATACTTACCAGCAATACTTGCCATTGAGCATAAGCGTTGTTCCTCTGTATTGATATTACTATCCTCTTGTAATTCTGCTATTATCTCTTCTTTAATAACAGTAATGTCAGCCGAACGGATACGTCCGAGTAGTGTCTCTATGGTATCGCAGAGTTCTTGTCGGTCTGTGATACCCCATCCTTGTTGGAGAAAGACCTTCGCACGTGAACCCATCTTAGCCGAAAGCGTAAAATGATTACCTCCCTGTTGCTCTTGGTATTGTGCACTTAGGGAGATACGGCGTAATTGTTCGTCAGTTAGTTTACGTGAGAAGTTGAATAGTCCCATAGTTGTGGTTTTATAAGTAATATGGTTTCAAAGATACTAAAAACCATCAACCCTGACGAAGATGTAATTTTCTTTAACACTAAATTACCCTTTTCCTTAAATATAATAAGTAGGATTTATTCCACAATTCGGTTGACACTACACTTATTATCTGCTCTATCTACGCTGGTGAAGCCTATCTATGATGATGTAATCTCACCAAAACAGCATTTGTTGCCATAGTAGGCCGTCATCGTGAAGACCTAATTCATGAATTTATAGTAAGGCTACATGAAGAATTAAACATAACAGCAAAGTGAAACATAATTACTCATATAATAATAATGTGTAGTTACTCCCTTCGTTCTTTAATAAGGGTTATCACACCGCTTCATTCTTAGCTTTTCGATGAAAAAAGAATGTTAGTTATTCGTCCCAAAACTTAGTATTTCAGCGGCTTGGATAGTTATCTAAACCGCATTCTTGTCGTCTGTCCCCATTATTTGGAGGCTCTAAAAAGCTTTCATACATTTGCAACAGAAATCATTGTTTCACTTATTAAAATCAAAGCGTATGAAAACTTTAGTTTCTAAAATCGTCGTTATCGTTGCCCTTATGTGCGCAACCAGTATGAATGCACAGAACAACAATCAGTTCGATGCACAGTTAAAAAACTCATTAAGTGTCGTCAATGTAAACGTACCTACATCTATTGTAAAGGTAATGAATGACTTGAAACACATGGAAAATCAGTATCCTGATGCTTGGCTTCCTACCTATTATCGTGTGTTCTATGCCCTTCAGTATGCTGCTCGAGACCCACAGAGCGATTATTCTTCTTTATTCTTAGACGCAGTAAAGGATGATGTCGAGGCACTACAAACAAAGAATGACGTTGACCGTTCAGAGCTGTTTACATTGAAGGGGTTCTATTACACGGCACTTATCACACAGAATCCTGTTGAGAATGGTAAACTTTATTACCGCGATGCAATCAGTTGTTACAAGTCAGCTATTGCCATTAACCCGACGAACCCGCGCCCTCGTATTCTTCTTTACATGTTCTTTGATATTATGAGCAAGCAGACAGGACAGCCGAGTATGAATGGTCCAAAGGACTTAGAGACCATCAAAGAACTGTATGCCAAGGAGAAGCAGAATGGCCTGAAGCCTGCATGGGGACGTAATCTGATAGACTTTTGCAAGTAGAGGTAATATGCTGAAGGCATTAAACTCATAAAGATTGGGGGCGTACCAAGCGTATGCCCCTTTCTTTGTGAGGTACTTTATCACACAAAGGAATTATGCTAATAGATACTATAAATCGTCATCAAGTCTTCATAAAAGCGAAGATAAAGAGTATAGATTTGCTCTCTTTAAGAAAAAAAAAGTATCTTTGAAGCCTAAAAACAGATATTATTGAAAACAAAAGACAGATTTAACTATAACAGCTATAGTTATTGTTTGAATAATCCTCTCAAATATGCTGATCCTAGTGGTAATGTATTTGTCCTTGACGATTTTATCGCAATAACTGCAATGGGAGCAATGATGGGTGCCATGAATGCAGCTATGTCAGACAAGCCCATATGGAAAGGGGCTTTATTAGGTGCAGCTAGTGCTGCCGCTACTTATGGAATAGGCTCAATTTTTAATGGCGTTGGAACTTTTGGACATGAACTATTGAGAGCTGGTGCACATGGCTTATCTAGTGGTGTCCAAAAGGTTGGAGAATGGTGAATATATTTATAATATAGGTCGGATTCATGGAATATAAAAGAAAAATTTTTCCTGAGGAAGTAGCTCTTATTGCCTTTCTAGCGTCCAAAGCTCAATTCCAATTAGAAAGTAATTGGGAAAATAAATTTATCGCTTATCCTCTCACAAAAGAGAAAATAGGCAGTATTGGGCTTTTTAAAAATAACCAGAAATATACTCGAAGACAAAGTAGAGTTCTTTCATGTTGCAAGTTTCATGATGTTGATAATGTTGAAGTAGCGGTTTATCTTTTAATAGATTCTAATGATACGCTCTATGAATTAGATTTTTGGAAGGTAGATGATTCAGAAATTTGCCATATTCCTTCCGTAGACTCTATGGAGGATATCCCGCAGATATAATCAGACATGAAATGAACTTAACTTAACCAGTGTATTCGTATCTAGTGTATCTGGTTCGACATTGGGAGCAAAGGTTGATACGGCGATAGGAGCATGGTTTGGAGGTGTTGGTGCTATTCCTGGAGCAATCATAGGAGGTGCTGCAGGTGGTATTTGTGGATCTTTTGGTGCCAGTTGGCTAGGAGTAGGAACTGTTGATATGATTTATGGAAGGTAATATTTCACACATTCCAGTAAAACAAGATGGGCACAATTTCTTTATGGCTCACGTGCAAGTTAGTAGAAAAGGTTATAGTGTTCTACATAATATGACAGGAACAGCCTCTATATTAATTAACAATAAAACTATTTTACACCATATTATAAAGCTGTAAATAACTTTATTTTTATTTTATATAGAGGTTATCCACTCTATTCTTCTCTGTCTATCGTAAGGTAATTCTTTTAGAATTGAGTTTCCTGTCATTCCTGTCATTCATTATGATGACTTAACTTGTTAAATTACAGTAGGGTTATGCGAAGTGTTAAAAGTGACAGCAAACTAAAAGTAAAATTATTCTTGTAGAAATGAGAATTGCGTGTCTTCTTACTTTAGTCAGAAATATAACATCATTCTCTTACCTATCCAACGAACTAAGCATGTTAGTTATTCGTCCCAAAACTTAGTAATTCAGCGGCTTGGATAGTTATCTAAACCACATTCTTGTCATCTGTCCCCATTATTTGGAGGCTCTAAAAAGCTTTCATACATTTGCAACAGAAATCATTGTTTCACTTATTAAAATCAAAGCGTATGAAAACTTTAGTTTCTAAAATCGTCGTTATCGTTGCCCTTATGTGCGCAACCAGTATGAATGCACAGAACAATAATCAGTTCGATGCACAGTTAAAAACCACTTTAAGTAATGTCAAGGCAAACGTACCTACATCTATTGTAAAGGTAATGAATGACTTGAAACACATGGAAAATCAGTATCCTGATGATTGGCTTCCTACCTATTATCGTGTGTTCTATGCCCTTCAGTATGCTGCTCGAGACCCACAGAGCGATTATTCTTCTTTATTCTTAGACGCAGTGAAGGATGATGTCGAGGCGCTACAAACAAAGAATGACGTTGACCGTTCAGAGCTGTTTACATTGAAGGGGTTCTATTACACAGCACTTATCACGCAGAATCCTGTTGAGAATGGTAAACTTTATTACCGCGATGCAATCAGTTGTTACAAGTCAGCTATTGCCATTAACCCAACGAACCCTCGCCCTCGTATTCTTCTTTACATGTTCTTTGATATTATGAGCAAGCAGACAGGACAGCCGAGTATGAATGGTCCAAAGGACTTAGAGACCATCAAAGAACTGTATGCCAAGGAGAAGCAGAATGGACTGAAACCTGCATGGGGACGTCAACTGATAGACTTTTGCAAGTAGAGGTAATATGCTGAAGGCATTAAACTCATAAAGATTGGGGGCGTACCAAGCGTATGCCCCTTTCTTTGTGAGGTCCTTTATCACACAAAGGAATTATGCTAATAGATACTATAAATCGTCATCAAGTCTTCATAAAAGGGAAGATAAAGAGTATAGATTTGCTCCCTTTAAGAAAAAAATGTATCTTTGAAGCCTAAAAACAGATATTATTGAAAACAAAGAACGATTTAAACTATGGCAAATTCATTAGACGAAGTGACAGGACCAGTTAATGATGCTGGCCGTGATGTGCATGTAATAGACAAGCAACTTCCTGTTGAAGTAGGTTTTGGTTCAACCCTTTTTCAGATTGCTTTGTGGGTAGTTGGTCCGATGTTGGTATTGTTATTTGTGCTGTTATTGGGTAGTACGATGACAAATCCATTGCTTGTAGGGGTAGTAGGCTGTCTGGTGGGAATTCTTCCAGGTGTTATCTTTATCTTTATGAAGATATCAGCTCGCAATTATTTCCAGAAGTTAGAACAGCGTATTCAAGCTGAGGCATCTAATATAGACAACTATTTGGAACAGCGAGTGCAGATACTGCAGAACGTAGTTGGATTGGTAGAACGTGCTATCGACCTTGATAAAGACGTGATGAAAGCCGTTGCAGCCCTTCGTAGTGGTAGTGTGAACGAGGGAAATAGAAGTGATGTGAATGCACAAGTAAATACAGCCTTCGGTCGACTCTTTCCACAGGTTGAGGCTTATCCAGAGTTGAAAGCACACAATGCCATTGCTGATGCGATGCAGCAGAATAACTACTTGCAGCGTGAGATTACGGCAGCTCGTACTGTTTATAACAGTCGTGTGACACAATGGAATACTGATATCTTCTCTTGGCCAACAAAGATGATTGTTGCTGCTCAGCAGGGTTATACAACTCGCATACCATTCACTGCAACAGCAGAGACACGAGAGGCTGCAAGAGGTAAGTTCTTCTAAGACTACAGAAGTAAATGGTAGAGGATATATATGATCCACTAAACGAATACATCAGCACCTTCAAAGATAAGTTTAAGAAGGTGGCTGATGAAACCTTTAATGCACTTGCTGACGAGGCTCAGGTTGATGTTGAGGCTAATCGTGAGACGTGTCGACAAATCTATGCAGGTGAGAAGCAACTCACGGATGTGTCTGGTCGTATCACGACGTGGACTATCCTATGCGTCATTCTGTGGATAGCTGTGGTGGCAGGTGGTGCTGTTGTTTATGTGAAATGGAATGAGTTTCCAATGGAGCATCTCTTGATGATAGGTGGAGGGGCAGTCTTACTGCTTGTCTTTTTATTACTCAAGGTACATCCAAAATTGAAGTCCTTACGTACTCAGCACAATGAATTAGATAATAAGGTGAAAACTTTGAAGGAACAGGCATGGAATCAAATGGCTGCTCTGAATAGGCTTTACGACTGGGATGTCTTTACGCGTATGATGTCGAAGACTGTACCCAGACTGGAGTTCGACCCTTATTTTACGACACAACGACTGGCAGACCTTCGTAAAACATACGGATGGAACGACTCTTTTAATACCGAGCGTTCTGTGCTTTATTCCCATTCTGGACTTATTAATGGTAATCCTTTCGTCATCTGTCGAACACGAAAGATGGAGATGGGAGAGAAGACTTATCACGGTCAGAAAACCATTTTCTGGACAACAACAGAGACGGGTCCTGATGGAAAACCACGTACTGTGTCTCACTCGGAAACCTTACATGCAAGTGTGACAGCACCTTATCCTAATTACTTTGAGCGTACAAGGCTTATCTATGGTAATACAGCTGCACCCGATTTGACCTTCTATCGTAAGCCAAGTGGGCTGGCTGGAAAAGAAGGTTCGTTGCGTTATAAGTGGGATCGGTTTATGTTGAGGCGTAAAGCTCGTAACCTTGAGAACGGTGACTTTGCGATGTTGACGAATGAAGAGTTTGAAGTTGCGTTTAATACAAGTAATCGTAATAACAATCAGCAATATGCTTTACTCTTCACACCATTGGCACAACAGAGTATGATGGCATTGTTGATGGACGAAAAAGAGGGCTATGGTGATGACTTTGATTTCGATAAGCATTACATGATAAACACTATCATGCCAGAACATCTACAAGTGTTAGACCTCGATATGAACCCTGCTCAGTATCGCAGTTTTGACTTTGAGAAGGCTAAGAAAGACTTTTACGAAATCAATGAGAGATACTTCCGTGCTATCTACTTTAGTTTTGCACCTTTGTTGTGTGTGCCGATGTATCAGCAGATACGCCCACAGAAGGATATCTACGGACATGATATGGAACAGAAGAGTTCGTTCTGGGAGCATGAAGCATTGGCTAACTTTTGGGGACAGGAGAATTTCCAACATCCTAATTGTGTAACTCCTTGTATTATGAAGACTTCTTCTGCGGCACAGGGGGATGGCAGTACGCTGATTAACGTGACAGCTTATGGCTTCCGTTCAGAACGTCGTATGTCTTATATTAGTAAGTATGGTGGTGATGGTTCATGGCATGATGTACCCGTGGAGTGGTATGAGTTCTTACCTGTTGAGGGCAATGGTCGTATTATGATGCAGGAGGATGAGACGCAAAACGATACTGATATGAGTCAGAAACAGCGTATGAGCCATATCAGTGAAGTCTTACAGAAATCGCACTTGGATGTCTATAGAAGGCATATTGCTTCTAAGATATAAGCAGAGAAAGCAAGAATGAATAGCAACGGACGATAGAAGTATTTCGCTTTTATCGTCCTTTGTTTATGTAAGGGTAGTCTTGAGTAGAAGTGAAGCGCTTGCCTTAGATTCGATAATATATTCGAGAACAAGCATACACATAAACTTTCTAATGCTGACTGCTATTTTTGAAGCAGTTGAAGAGCATAAGACAATTGAGTATCTTTCCCTGATAAGAAGTCATTAACTTTCATTGATACCAAATAATTCGGGCTTATTCCTTTCCCTTCTAATGGGAAACCCTTAGGAGAGGTACCTGACGAATGTCCTACAGGAAGTCGATAGAATATTCCATGTGATGTCTTAAAAAGACAAATAATACCGCCTGTATCACCAGCTGAAGATGTACCAACCAACACGGCATCACCACTTTCTTTCATTGTAATGAGAAAAGTCTCAGCTGAAGAACAAGAATAATGACCCATCAAGATGATTACTTTTCCCTTATAGCTGTTAGTAGAAGGAGATATTGTAGACCCATTCCAAATACGTCGTTTACCTTTTATTAAGTTCTGCGCAATATTATCTCCTATCCAACTGTTACCTCCACCATTCTGACGCACATCAACTATCAAGTATGGGAGTTTGCTTAGATGCTTCAAAGCTTTGGTGAATTCAGTGTCAGCATTATCTTGCATGCTTTTCACGTTAATATATCCAACCCTTGAAGAAACCTTTCTCCAAGTTACGTTTTGTTCCTCTGCCTTTGTGGGAACAGACTTAGATTGCAGATGAATGGTGATAGTTATTGGTTTTCCATGGCGAATAATGCCAAGTGTCTTTATAGGACTTGTATAACTACAGAGTATAGTCAAGGCTGATAGTAGATAGCGAGTGGCATCTGTCGAAGCTGAGACATATTTGCTATTGCGCATCACCCATTTATTTGTAGGTACACCATCAACAGTTACAATCTCGTCTTTATCTTGCAATCCAGCCTTTATAGCAAAGACTGAAGGGTGATTAATAAACACACGATTCTCAATGACTGTGATATTATCCCCTTGTATGAACCAAGGATATAGTATGTTTTCATTATTTGCATGAGTACATTTCAAGTTGGCAAAGAATTCCATTATAAGTAATGAATAAGCCACTTTCGATTGCATGGTGTCAATTCGTTGAAGGCAAGTGGCGTGAATCGAATCAAGGTTGATGTGTTTCTTTGTAGTATATGGGTACTTCTTTTTGACCTGTTCGAATATCTCTTCGAAATCACTTCGGAAGTCTTTTGGATTAACAGGTATCTTGTCTGCTGTGAATTGTTGAACCTCATCCCAGTCTGCATGCCCATGCGTTGGATACCATCTATTTAGAGCAAACACTGCAAATATAGATACTATTAATCCAAAGGTAACAATCATCAATACAACAGACTTCTTCATAATGCACTTATGTAAAAGTAATGTAATACTAAATCGGTTCATAAGAGAGAAAGCTTTGATTGGTCATAGACTTCCTTTTGAAGCTAAAATATGAGTTGTAAGTGCTTCATACGTTAGACGAAAGGATTTATGAAAATCAGCTTCTATATATCTCTAATGAACCGATTTGAAGATTTATAGAGTATCTTTATAACTTCTCACCGTAGCACAAGTCACCAGCATCACCGAAGCCAGGAACAATGTACTTATGCTCGTTCAATCCTTCATCAATTGCTGCACACCAGATGGTGGTAGAGTCTTCAGGAAAAGTTTTGCGGATATGTGCGATACCTTCTGGTGTAGCCAAAAGACAAGCAACATGCACATGACGAGGAGTTCCCTTTGAAAGGATAGCCTTGTAGCCTAACTCCATAGAACCACCAGTAGCCAACATTGGGTCAGCGATGATAAGTGTCTTACCATTGATGTCTGGTGTAGCAAGATATTCAACGTGAATACCTACCTCATGATGTTCAGCATCCGTATATTCTCGATAAGCACTAACGAAGGCATTACCAGCATGGTCGAATATGTTGAGGAAACCGTTATGGAAAGGTAGTCCAGCACGGAAAATAGTAGCCAAAACAATCTTGTCAGTTGGTACATTAACCTGAGCCGTGCCTAATGGAGTAACAACATCCTTTGGTTCGTAGTTCAGTGTTTTAGAAATTTCAAAAGCTTCGAACTCTCCGATACGCATAACATTGTTGCGGAAGAGCAAACGATTCTTCTGATAATCCTTATCACGGATTTCTGCTAAATACTGATTGATAATAGAGTTCTGCTCTGAAAAATTAATGATGTCCATTTTAAGTCTTAGGTGTTATAGATAAGCAAGTTAGCAACTTGCTCTGCAAAATTTCGGCAAAATTAAGAAATAAATCTGAGGTTTTGCAAAGTCTGATTTGCAAATATAGCCATGCTTCTTGTTTTTTTTATTTCTTTAACCTTCTAAGCAAATACTTTGAAACTTTTTCTTCGGTATTTTTTTGTGTGAATTTAATAAATATATTACCTTTGCGGTGTCTTAATAAATAGGACGTAAAAACAGTGAACAAATCAATTTTCAACTAAATACATTTATAAGAAATGGCAAAGTTTGATAAGAGCGTACTTGAGAAGTACGGTATTACAGGTACAACAGAAGTACTTTACAATCCTTCTTACGAAGTATTGTTCAATGAAGAAACAAAAGAGAGTCTTCAGGGCTATGAAAGAGGTCAGGAGACTGAGCTTGGTGCAGTAAACGTAATGACTGGTATTTACACTGGTCGTTCTCCTAAGGATAAGTTCATCGTTGATGATGAGAACTCTCACGATACAGTATGGTGGGATTCTGAGGAATACCATAACGATAACCACCGTGCTTCTAAGGAAGCTTGGACAGCTGTTAAGGACATCGCTAAGAAGGAGCTTTCTAACAAGCGTCTTTTCGTAGTTGATGGTTTCTGCGGTACTCACAAGGACACACGTATGAAGATTCGTTTCATCGTTGAGGTTGCTTGGCAGGCTCACTTTGTAACAAACATGTTCATCCGTCCAAAGTCAGAGGCAGACTTCGATCAGGAGCCAGACTTCATCGTTTACAACGCTTCTAAGGCTAAGGTTGAGAACTGGAAGGAGCTCGGTCTTCATTCAGAGACTTGCGTTATGTTCAACGTAACAACTAAGGAGCAGGTAATCGTTAACACATGGTACGGTGGTGAGATGAAGAAGGGTATGTTCTCTATGATGAACTACTTCTTGCCATTGAAGGGTATGGCTTCTATGCACTGCTCTGCTAACACTGACATGAACGGTGAGAACACAGCTATCTTCTTCGGTCTTTCTGGTACAGGTAAGACTACTCTTTCTACCGATCCAAAGCGTAAGCTCATCGGTGATGACGAGCACGGATGGGATGACAAGGGTATCTTCAACTATGAGGGTGGTTGCTATGCTAAGGTTATCAACCTTGACAAAGAGTCTGAGCCAGACATCTATGGCGCTATCAGACGTGACGCTCTCCTCGAGAACGTAACAGTTGACGAGAATGGTAAGATTGACTTCGCTGATAAGAGCGTAACTGAGAACACTCGTGTTTCTTACCCAATCTACCACATTAAGAACATCCAGCGTCCTGAGTCTCAGGGTCCAGCTGCTAAGCAGGTTATCTTCCTTTCAGCTGATGCATTCGGTGTATTACCTCCAGTATCTATCTTGACTCCAGAGCAGACTAAGTACTACTTCCTCTCTGGTTTCACAGCTAAGTTGGCTGGTACAGAGCGTGGTATCACTGAGCCTACTCCAACATTCTCTGCTTGCTTCGGTCAGGCATTCTTGGAGCTCCACCCAACAAAGTATGCTGAGGAGTTGGTTAAGAAGATGCAGCAGAGTGGTGCTAAGGCTTACTTGGTTAACACTGGTTGGAATGGTACAGGTAAGCGTATTTCTATCCGCGATACTCGTGGTATCATTGACGCTATCTTGAACCACTCAATCGACGCTGCTCCAACAAAGCAGATTCCTTATTTCGATTTCACTGTTCCTACAAAGCTCGAAGGTGTTGCAACTGAGATCCTCGATCCACGTGACACTTACGCTGATGCAGCTCAGTGGGATGAGAAGGCTAAGGACCTCGCAGCTCGTTTCATCAAGAACTTCAAGAAGTACGAGAACAACGAGGCTGGTAAGGCTCTCGTAGCAGCTGGTCCACAGCTCTAATCCTTTCGGAATATTTCTGAATAGATAATAATAGCTCCCATCCGTAGCAATACGGGTGGGAGTTTTTGTTTGTCCTTCTGTAATAGAGAATAGTAAGACCGCTAATAGTAAGTAGAAATATTACGCACTATTACTACAGTAGTTTTAGTTTTGTTTTGCTGTCACATTTAACACTTCGTGTAATGCTACTGAATATTAACGAGTTAAGTGGATGTTTTGAATGACAGGAGTGACAGCAAAGTTGGTTTTGGTAAGATTATGTTCAGTCTCTTATGAGTTAATTATTCATATAGAAAATCCCTGTTAGGATTTTTTGTTCTTCCGAAATGTTGAGTGATATGCTAAAGCACTTATATAATAACGCACACGGAGATACAGAGGGAACGGAGCTAAACGCCATGTTGTGGAGGTGCCGATGGCACAATGAGCGACGGAGAGGTAGCGTACAGATTCCTAATAACTTTTTAGGATAAACGCTTTGTATATAATTTGCTAATAGAACTGGCAAACAATCTCCTTTGCTCTATGCACTGACTGTGCCTCTGTAGACTATCATCACTATGTTTTAATACTCCTCCGTACCCTCCATTTCTCTGTGTGATATTTCGTCAGAGACCTAAGATTAGGCGGATTATTATCACTCCAAATTTCTGAAGACCCATATTTTTGTGAACATCCAACCTCCGTTTCCCTCAGCTTGCTCTGTATGGTTTATCATGGCGTAGGCTTACTTTTTCGTTTTTATCTGATTATCAAACTTCTAATGGGGATTATGGCGAATGTATTGAGTACTCGCACCACTCGTGTTCAGCCTCCGCACGACCTGTGCGGACGCTCCGCACAAGATGTGCGAAGCATCATTACGTTGACTGAAAGAAGTAGGATGAGCTACGAAAGATATTTATTTGATTAGTAGTAGACTATCAAGGCGAATATAATTCCTTAAATGTGTAAACTATTTCGATACTAATTACTCTATTTTCTTTGTGCTATCAGGTAAGATTTTTCTAAATCTTTGTTCTGTATTGTTCATGTCAAGTACCTTTAACTGTTCTTTTGCCATTTTATGGAGAATCTCAAAACGTTGCTTTCTTGGTACCCCTTGCTTTATCATTTCAGAATTAGCAGATTCCATATTAGATAATACTACTAACTGGTTGATGCTTGCAGTTTCTCTAATATTTATTCCTTTAGATGTCAAATTCGGGTTCGCTTGAGCCCATTCTTTTGCTTTACACCCAAAGAGAATTATATTTAACATATCAGCTTCTGTTGCATAGATAATCCCATGCTTGATAGCATTAATGTCCATTTTAGGAATAATCACGTTTTTAATAGCATCAGTATGAAGTGTATAATTGGTTTTGGATAGTATTCGCTTTGCGTTCCACTCTAACGAAAGCGGATTGCTCTCTTGTTCTTTTAACCGCTGGTATTCCTTTACAATATAAAGTTGGAATACAGGACTTAGCCACATGCCAAAATTAAAGGCTATATCCTTGTGTGCGTAAGTTCCACCATACCTGCCAGCCTTAGACATAATACCTATCGCATTTGTCTTTTGTATCCATTGCTTTGCGGTTAGAGTAAATGAGTTTAATCCTGCGCTATTTCTAAACCCATCGAATTCGGTGGGATTAAAATTAGGGTTGTAAAGCTGTTCCCATGCTCCCAAATATTCTATTGTGCTTCTTGTGCGTAACCAGTTCTGTATGACATAATCCGTCCTTTCCTTGTCTTTGAAATGTGCCATATCTGTTAGGCAAATGTAGTCGCTCTCATTTCCTATCAGCACAGATATTTCTGTACTCTGTACTGTTATCTTCTTTGATGTATTCATATTTTTAGTTATTATATCAGCAAAAGTAACAAATAAAAACTGCTTTTCGGTATTGTTAGAGTCTTTTTTGCTTCTTATACGATTATTTCTCCGCAATGAGGGCAAATAATGATGCGATGTAATGTAGTGTAAAATAAGCAAATGATCAAAGATGCAGAAACGTAGAAGGGGGATAAGATTTTAAGTCGAGAAAAGACGGATAATAAGACAATAATGTCGACTGAAAAGATCAAGTGAAAATAAGTAAGATAGCAGAAGCTTATTAGATGTGATTTATAGGTCATTTTTTCTCAAGTTTACCGTTACTAAGACAATACTTACTAAACAAACTTAAAAAAACGCAGTTATTTTCGATATTTTACATAATTAACCTCGTTAAAGACGTTGAATATGAAGAATTCTGATTAAATTTGCAGTTAAATCCAATTATTAGTATCTGATGCGTAATAAGATATATACTCTCGTAGCTTTAATGATGGCTACTTTGACGATAACTTCTTGTCTTAAAGACGACGACGAGAAAGAAAGTGTAAGTTACAAAGACACGGCTATTTTGAGCTTTTCTTTGGGACAAATGGCGCAAGTGCGTGATACAATTGCTAAGAACGGAAGCGATAGCGTTTATACAGCTAAGTTTAATGCGGCTAAGGTTAAGTTCTATATTGATCAGGCGCAGGGGCTGATTTATAACCCTGACTCTTTGCCTTACGGTACGAAGTCGTCAAGTGTATTGGCTAAGATTGTAGCCAAGAACAGTGGTGTTGTGGTTCTTAAGTCAACGACTGAAGAGAAATTTACTTATTACAACAGCAATGACTCTATCGACTTTAGCACCCCTCGTGTTCTCCGTGTTTATTCAAACAAGGGGAGTGAGTATAGAGATTATAAGGTGACCGTCAATGTTCATAAGCAAAAAGGGAATGTGTTTAGTTGGGAAACATTGCAGGCAAACAGCAACTTTGCTTCCTTCACAGCAATGAAAGCCGTTAGTACGGGTAGCAAGGTGTTTGTCTTCGGTACGAATGGTAGCCAGACCGTCGTTTATGCTGCGGCAAAAGACAATGGAAATAGCTGGACTAAGCTGAACAAGACTTTCACTGCTGATGCTTATAAGAGTGTTGTGACACAAGGAGATAAACTCTTTGTCATCGATAACGGAGCGGTGTATAGTTCCACAGAAGGCAACACCTGGACTACTGTTACTACTAATAGCAGTCTGAAACAATTGGTGGCAGCATCACCAGTTGAGCTGTTTGCTTTGTCTAACACTGGTAGTCTGTTGTCATCAAAAGATAATGGTGCAACATGGACTGCTGAGTCATTAGATAGTAGCACATCATTATTACCAACAAGCAATATCAATTACTCATATACAACGATTACGTCTAATCTGTACAGTGTGCTCCTCGTTGGCAAACCAACAAGTGGTACGCACAATACATCATGGACGAAGGTTTCTTATCGACCAAGCGAGCAGTGGAATTATGTTGAGAGCAATGCGGATAAGTTCCAGTTGCCTCTTTATAAGAACCTTGCCGTTGTCGACTATGACAGAGCAGCCCTTGCCTTGGGTATCGACAATAGTAACAAAGTGGTTTCTATGCTCCTCTCTCGTGATAGTGGTATCACTTGGAAAGCCGACAAGAACTTTACTTATCCAAAAGACATGCAGGCAGGTGCTACTTTCGCAGCTACTGTCGATAGCGACCAATACCTCTGGATTATCAGCGGTACAAAGGTTTGGCGTGGAAGACTCAATCGTGTAGGATGGGCTTTGAACCTTAGTCGATTGGCTGAGTAGGATAAGACAATAAGTAATAAGAATGAAACGACTCTTCATCAGTCTTCTCCTCTTCCTTGCTACTACGCCACTTTGGGCGCAGTCCGACCCCGAGTATAAGATGGAGATAGGCGCTGGCGTCGGAGTGATGGGTTATTTAGGCGATTTCAATGGGTCGTTAATGAAAGACCTACATCCGATGGAGACGTTGTTAGCACGATATAATCTCAGTCCTTACATGGGAGTAAAGATGAATGTGTCGTTTGGAAAGATGAAAGGGTCGTCTGCTGATGTCAAGACTTACTATCCTCGTTTTGCTTCAGCACCCTATACCTTCGACAACGCATTGGTTGATGTGGGCCTTGCATACGAATATAATTTCCTGCCATACGGCACAGGTCGTGACTATCGAGGTGCACAGCGCTTGTCACCCTACGCTATGATAGGATTAGGTGCCACCTATGTAAACATAAAAGGAGGTGACCGTAAGTCAGCCTTGACGGCTAATCTTCCTATCGGAATAGGTGTGAAATATAAGGTCAGCGAGCGTATGAACGTAGGCTTAGAATGGGCAGTACACTTCTCGCTCAGTGATGAATTAGACGGACAGAAAGATCCCTATGGCATTAAGAGTAGTGGAATCTTCAAGAATACGGACAGTTATTCCACCCTACAGCTGACGTTCTCTTATAGTTTTATGGCAAAGTGTAAGACCTGTCATAACGAGGACGAATAAAGGACAAAGAAGTCAGGAGCTAATATAATAAGGTGTAGTCCGCATCGTACAAACATACATATTGTACATAAAAACAAAGGTTTATCTCTTCAAAAGATATGGCAGAAGAATTAGATATGACACGAATACCTCAGCACATCGCCATCACAATGGATGGTAACGGTCGCTGGGCTACAGAACGCAATAAGCCACGTTCCTACGGACATCAGGCTGGAGTGGATACCGTGCGTCGTATCACGTCAGAGTGTGTACGATTGGGTGTAAAGTTTCTCACACTCTATACCTTCTCAACAGAGAATTGGAACCGTCCTTCTGATGAGATAGCTGCATTGATGGGGCTTGTCCTCACATCTTTGGAAGATGAAATCTTCATGAAGAATAATGTGCGTTTCCGTGTTATCGGTGACATGGCTCGCCTGCCAGAAGAAGTGCAGAAAAAGCTGAGAGAGACGGAAGAACACACAGCGAAGAACGCTGCCATGACAATGGTTGTTGCTCTTAGTTATAGCGCACGATGGGAGATAACGAAGGCAATGAGGGATATCGTTGCTGAACATGAGGCTAAGTCCGCTGAACCACTGCGTCCTGAAGTAATCACGGAGGAGCTGATTAGCGAGCATTTAGAGACCAATTTCATGCCCGACCCCGACCTCTTGATAAGAACGGGAGGCGAGCTTCGCATCTCCAATTACCTCTTATGGCAGATAGCTTACTCTGAGCTGTATTTCTGTGATACCTATTGGCCTGACTTCAATGAGCAGGACTTACAGAAAGCCATTGCGAGTTTCCAAAGTAGACAGCGTCGCTTTGGAAAGACTGAGAAACAAGTAGAAGAAAAAGAAAACAATTAAGTTACGCAATAGATGACTAAAATAAATAAGGTGTTGATGCTCCTTGCACTCTCTGGAGTTTCGCTTACGGTGAGTGCACAGCAGAAGATTGTAAACCCAGACATCACTTATTCTGGTACGCCTAAGACTTATAAGTTGGCAGGACTATCCGTTACCGGTATTGAAGGCTATGAGGATTATGTCCTAACAGGTATCTCCGGACTTAGCGTTGGACAGGAGTTGGAGGTTCCGGGAACGGCTATCACAGATGCTGTGAAGCGTTACTGGAAGCATGGACTCTTCTCTGATGTTTCCATTTCGGCCGACTCTATTGTAGGAGATAATATCTACTTGAAGATACACCTTGCACCTCGTCCTCGTATCTCAACCATTAACTATAATGGACTAAAGAAGACTGAGCGTGAGGATATGGAGAAGAAACTCGGGCTTGTAAAGGGTGGTCAGATAACTCCTAACATGATTGACCGTGCAAAGATACTTGCCAAGAAGTACTTTGAAGACAAGGGTTATAAGAATGCTGAGGTCTTCATCCGTCAGAGAGATGACGTTGCAGCAAAGAACCAGGTCATCCTTGATATTGATGTAGACAAGAAGGAGAAACTGAAAGTACGCACAATTACGATTGACGGCGACAACCAGTTGGGTGATAAGAAGATTAAAGGTAGCCTCTTAAGCAAGGGTGCTTTTACCAAGACCCACGAGGCTGGCAAGCTTGCTAACCTCTTAAAGTCAAAGAAGTTCACACCAGAACGGTGGGCAGAGGATAAGAAGAACCTTATTACAAAGTATAACGAGTATGGCTTCCGTGATGCTATGATTACAAAGGATAGTGTCTGGAATGTTGACCCAAAGCATGTTGACATCTATGTAAAGGTAGATGAGGGTAAGAAGTATTACATCCGCAACATCAAATGGGTAGGTAACACGGTTTACTCAACCGACTATCTTTCTCGTTTGCTCGATATGAAGAAGGGTGATGTCTATAACCAGACTTACCTGAACAAGCGTCTTTCACAAGATGAGGATGCTGTGGGTAATGCTTATTGGAACAATGGTTACCTCTTCTATAACCTCCAACCAACAGAGGTGAACATTGTCGGCGACTCCATAGACCTTGAGATGCGTATCACAGAAGGACAGCAGGCTCATATCAATCGAGTGAAGATTAATGGTAATGACCGCCTTTACGAGAATGTTGTTCGTCGTGAGTTGCGTACAAAGCCAGGCGACCTTTTCTCTAAGGAAGCACTCCAGCGTTCTGCACGTGAGCTTGCTTCAATGGGACATTTCGACCCAGAGGCAATCAACCCTGTACCAGAGCCAAACTATGAGGACGGTACTGTGGATATCAATTATAACCTCAAGCAGAAGTCAAACGACCAGGTTGAACTTTCACTTGGTTGGGGTCAGACGGGTGTTATCGGCCGTGTTGGTTTGAAGTTGAATAACTTCTCAATGGCAAACCTCTTCCGTAAGAACCGTGATCACCGTGGTATCATGCCTATTGGAGATGGTGAGACACTCTCATTGGGCGCACAGACTAACGGTACTTACTACCAGTCATACAATGCACAGTACTCAACCAACTGGTTGGGCGGTAAGCGTCCTATCCAGTTCAGTGTGGGTATGTCATATTCAAAGCAGACTGACGTATCAAGCAACTATTATAACAGTGGTTACATGAATAACTATAACAACTATCGTTATGGTTATGGTAACTATAATTACAATAGTTATGAGAACTATTACGACCCAGATAAGTATGTGAAACTCTTGAGTGTCTATGCTGGCTGGGGTAAACGTCTTAGCTGGCCTGACGACTATTTCACCTTGTCACTCCAACTTCAGTACCAACGTTACATGTTGCGTAACTGGCGATACTTTATCATGTCGAATGGTTCAGCAAATAACTTGAACCTTAACATAGCACTTAATCGTACCTCAACAGACAATCAGCTCTTCCCACGTCGTGGTTCTGACTTCTCTGTATCACTGACGATTACACCGCCATGGTCTAAGTGGGATGGCAAAGACTACGCCCATCTGGCAACTGACCGCAACTCTCCAACCTACTCACAAGAGCAGCAAGAGAAGTATCGTTGGGTTGAATACCACAAGTGGAAGTTCAAGGCACGCACCTTCACAGCCCTTACAAGTGGCCAGAAATGTTTCGTCTTGATGACACGTGTTGAGTTTGGACTGTTAGGAAGTTACAATAAATACAAGAAGAGTCCGTTTGAAACCTACTATATGGGTGGTGATGGTATGAGCGGATACTCTACTGGTTATGCCGAAGAGACTGTCGGTCTTCGTGGTTATGAGAATGGTTCTCTTACTCCATACGGGGCCGAGGGCTATGCTTACAGCCGTATGTCGTTAGAGCTTCGCTATCCATTCCTCTTGGGTAACACGACCATCTACGGTCTTGGATTTGTTGAGGCAGGTAACGCATGGACAGAGACAAGCAAGTTCAATCCGTTCGACATGAAGCGTTCTGCTGGTCTTGGCGTTCGCATCTTCCTTCCAATGGTGGGTATGATGGGTATCGACTGGGCTTATGGCTTCGACAAAGTCTTTGGTACAAAGGGCGGAAGTCAGTTCCATTTCATCCTTGGACAGGAGTTTTAAGGGCGAGTTGACTGGTTGACAAGTAGACGAGTTGACGAGTTGAATGAGTAAACGAGTAGACAAGTTGCTTGTTCTAATAGGCTGAGTGACTATCGGTAAAGAGAATTAGAAGTTATAAATATTGAATTAGTAAAGGATGAAGAAGAATATGTTTAAGAGTGTATTGCGATATGTTTTACCTCTTTGTGTGTTTACTCTTATGCCTTTAATGGCATCAGCACAGAAGTTTGCGCTGATTGATATGGAGTATATCCTCAAGAATGTACCTGCTTACGAGCGTGCAAATGAGCAGTTGAATCAGGTTAGTAAGAAGTGGCAAGCTGAGGTTGAGGCGCTCAATACTGAGGCTTCAACAATGTATAAGAACTATCAGAACGAGGTTGTCTTCCTCTCACAGGACCAGAAGAAGAAGCGACAAGACGCTATCATGGCTAAGGAAAAGCAGGCTTCCGACCTCAAACGTAAGTATTTCGGCCCAGAGGGCGAGCTCTTCAAGAAGCGTACGAGCTTGATTACTCCGATACAGGACGAGATTTACAATGCTGTAAAGGATATCTCTGACCAGCGTGGTTATAGTTTAGTTATCGACCGTTCAAGCAATGCTTCTGGTATTATCTATGGTTCGCCAAAGGTGGATATCAGTAATGAGGTGCTGCAGAAGTTAGGATATTCTTATCAGTAAGGGGAGGCTAGGAAAACTAGTTCTCCTAACTATCCTAGGAATACTATCACCACCAAATAAAAAGCAAATTAATAAACAATTAAACAATAGAAAGAAATGAAGAAGTTATTTTTGATGTTGATGCTTTGCGCACCAATGACGTTATTCGCACAGAAGTTTGGTCATCTTGATTCACAGGCTTTGCTTCAGTCTCTCCCAGAGGCTACAGCCGTTCAGAGTAAACTCGAGGCTAAGGGCAAGGAGTATCAGAAGCAGATTGAGGACATGCAGGCTGAGTTGCAGCGTCAAGCTGAGGCTTACGACAAGTCTAAGAGCACTATGAACGCTACAAAGCAGGCTGAGACTGAGAAGAGCTTGCAGGATATGTACAACAAGATTCAGCAGACTGCTCAGGACAACCAGAAGGCTTTCAATGAGGAGCAGCAGAAGCAGCTCGGCCCTGTCCTTGAGAAGGTTCGTAATGCTATCGCTGCTGTCGCTAAAGCAGGTAACTATGTTTACATCATGGAGAAGGCAGCTGGTCAGCCATTGTATATCAACGAGGCACTCAGCAAGGATATCACTGCAGAGGTAAAGGCTCAGTTGGCTAAGATGAAATAAAGCAATGCGGGTGCCTTTGCCCCGTGTTTGTTTCTCCATTGTTTAGAATGAACGGGCTATTATAGTAGAAATTTCTTTGCCAGAGAAGGTTAGCTTGTCGAGGACTACTAAGGTATCTGACGAAACATGCTAATGCTCTTTTAAGCCCTTGAGACTGGTAAGTATTTCTCTGATAGTTTGTCTTTGAGCATCAAACAATCTGATGACACTGAATTATTTTCATGACAAGAAGAATTTATTTACATGAAAAAAATATTTTTTTCACGACAAAAAATATTTTTCTTCATGAAAAGAATTCGAGAAAGACAGACCGCTGGTTAGAAAGTAGAATATTTCTTTCAACGAACCGACACTAAATTAAGGGAGAAAAAAGGGTGAGGTCACCGCACGGATATTATGTTCTTGCGATGACCTCACTTATGTTTAAATATAGAAAAGATAATATATAACGTAATGAAGAAACTAATCTTTTCCTTCGTTTTCATGCTTTTGCCACTCTTGGCAACGGCACAGCAGAGTGTACCAGCATTCAAGTTCGCATACTTTAGCTATGATAAAGTGTTTCGTGCTATGGCCGATTATGCTGCTGCAACACGTAACTTAAACGACCTAAAAGCAAAGTATGATGCTGAAACAAAGCGTTCAGTAGAGGATTTCAACAACCGATATGAAGATTTCCTTGACGTACAGCGTAAGTTGGAACCGTCTATTCTCCGTAAGCGTCAGGCAGAGTTAGAGGAACTGATGGACCGCAACATCGCTTTTCGTAAGGAGTCAGAACGACTGTTGAAGAAGGCTGAAGAAGATATCTACGCACCTGTTCGCACTAAACTGAACAATGTTGTTCGTGAGATGGGAAAAGAGAGAGGCTATGCGTTCATCCTTAATACGGATAATAACGGGCTACCTTTCGCTAACACAACCATGGGAGAAGATATCACAGACGCACTGATTACAGTGCTGAAATAATATTAGTAAGGATAAATGACAGCATATTCTAAACAGCCGGGACCTATCGGTGTGTTCGATTCTGGGTATGGTGGACTGACCATCCTACATGGTATTCGACAGCTGCTCCCTGACTATGACTATCTTTACTTAGGTGATAATGCACGTGCGCCATACGGTTCACGCTCCTTCGACGTGGTCTATCAGTTCACGCGGCAGGCTGTGATGAAGCTATTCGACCTCGGTTGCCACTTGGTAATATTAGGTTGTAACACCGCTTCGGCCAAGGCCTTGCGCACTATTCAGCAGAATGACCTACCGAAGCTCGACCCAGATAGACGAGTGTTGGGCGTAATTCGTCCGACTGCTGAGGTGATAGGCAAACTTACACAGTCACGGCATGTGGGGGTGTTAGCTACCGAAGGGACGATTAAAAGTCATAGTTATAAGCTTGAAATACAGAAGTTATGGGACGACGTGACGGTGACAGGTATCCCTTGTCCGCTTTGGGTACCAATCATTGAGAACAATGAAGCAGATACGCCCGGTGCTGACTACTTCGTGAAAAAGCGTATCGACCTTATCATGGAACGTGACCCACAGATTGACACGCTCATCCTTGGCTGTACACACTACCCTATCCTCATGCCAAAAATACAGAAGCATGTACCAAAGAACGTACAGATTGTTGCTCAGGGTGAGTATGTCGCAGAGAGCCTGAAAGACTACTTTCAACGTCATCCCGATATGGATGCACGTTGTACAAAGCATGGTAGCGTGAAGTATTTCACCACAGAAAACCCCGAGAAGTTCAAGGAGACGGCACGTATCTTCCTACATGAACAAGTCGATGTGGAGCATGTAGACTTGGAATAGACACCCAAAGGCAATAAAACAGCCTGTTGAGTCGTTAGATAAGAACTAATAAGATTAATGATGAAGAAGTTTTCTATATTCTTTTTTCTGTCTGTTGTCATGCTGATGATGGCCTGTACGGATGATGATACGTTCACTACATCGCGCAGTAATCTCCTCTCTTTCTCAACAGATACACTACGACTTGACACCACTTTCTCCAATGTTCCGACATCTACTAAGACTTTCTGGGTGTATAATAAGTCGGGTGATGGACTGCGATTAACTAATGTTCGCCTCGCACAAGGTAATCAAACAGGATTCAGAGTGAACGTAGATGGCATCGAACTGTCGGCTGAGAACGGCTATCAAGTTAGCAACCTTGAGGTTAGGAACAAGGATAGTATTCAGGTGTTCGTTGAGATGACATCCCCTTTGAACAATGCACTGACACCGCAAGAATTGTCTGATAACCTATTATTTACGCTCGAAAGCGGTGTACAACAGAAGGTTAACCTGTCTGCTTACAGCTGGGATGCGGAGTTGATTAAGGGTAGGAAGATTACAACAAACACCACACTGAATAGTACAAAACCTATAGTCTTCCAAGATACATTGCGGGTTGAAGCGGGTGCTACACTGACGATTCCTGCCGGTACGACCGTCTACTTCTCTCAGAAGGCTGCCCTTGACGTTTACGGAACACTGCGTTGTGAGGGTACGGCAGCTAATCCTGTGACACTACGTGGCGACCGATTAGATAAAATGTTCAAGTATTTACCATACGACCGGGTCAGTGGTCAGTGGCAAGGTGTGCGTTTTCACAAGGATAGTTATGATAATCTATTGGAACACACCGACATCCATTCTACCTATAATGGTATTCTCTGCGATACCGCAACGGCTGCACGTACGAAGCTGACTATAGCGAACTCTACTGTTCATAACTGTCAGGGTCATGGCTTACAAGCCATTAACTGTAAGATAGTTGCTTATAACACTCAGTTCTCTAACACGCTGATGGACTGTGCTGACTTTGTGGGTGGCGAGGTGACCCTGACACATTGTACCTTCGCACAGTTTTATCCCTTCGATAGTAACCGTGGTGCTGCATTGAGCTTTGGCAATCATATTGACAACAAGGACTACCCGCTCCAGACCCTCCACGTGGTCAATTCACTTGTAACAGGATATGCGGATGTTGTGCTTATGGGCAATAATAAGGAGGGTGTGACAGCCAACTATCATTTCTATAATTGTCTTCTTCGTACGTCAAAACCTAAGGACTCGTCTCTTATGGCACGTTTCACAGACGTCACATGGGAAAATAGTAAGGACTATCCAGAGGGTGGTTCAAAGCAGTTTGTACTGGTAGATGGCGACAAGCAGAACTATGATTTTCATCTAAAGAAGGCTGAAAAAGGAGAGAAATATCCTGCAATTGATGCGGGACTGGCCCTTGGCGATCCCCGTTTTGCAACCGACCATGATGGTAAGCAGCGTGATAGTAAGCCAGATATCGGCTGTTATGAGCTGATAGCTAATTAGCTTTATTGGCCTTATAAGGCCTATTAGCCCCATTAGCCTTATAAGCCTAATAAGCCCAATAACCCCCATCACCAATAATAAATATCAACAATGAAAACAATAGACATAAGCATCAAGATTGGTTTTTGCCAACAAGAGGAACTCTCAGAGGCTGATCAGCACCTCATTCAAAGGGCTGTGGAGGCAACAGGTAATAGTTATTCTCCTTATAGCCGCTTTCGTGTTGGAGCTGCGTTGTTGCTTGCTAATGGTACAGAAGTTATCGGAGCCAATCAGGAGAATGCTGCTTTTCCATCAGGCTTATGTGCTGAGCGCTCAGCAATCTTTGCTGCTCAGTCTGTCTATCCAGACCAAGCAGTAACCACTCTTGCCATTGCTGCAGCCAATGAGTATGGTCTGATGCGTGACCCGATAGTACCTTGTGGAGCCTGTCGACAAGTTATCTTAGAAATAGAAGACCGTTATAAACAGCCTATTCGTATCCTTCTTTATGGTACGGTGGGCGTATATGTAATCAATAGTATAAAGGACTTGCTGCCTCTTCAGTTTATTGGAGAGTCAATGAAGTAGCCTTTTCATTCTTAAAAATTAGTTATTATGGACCATTTACCAAAAGACCCAGAGATATTAGTTAGCAGTGTTAACATGCTACTACGTGATGAAGAGTTCGACTCTTTAGAGTCTCTTTGTTATAACTTCAACGAAGATGCTGAGCGACTCAAAGCCTACTTGCATGATGCTGGTTACGTCTATAGCGAGGAGCAACACCAGTTTCGTCCGATAGGTTTTGATGAATAAATAGGTAATAGTAGATAAATAAAGCACGCCATACAATCCTGCATGGCGTGCTTTATTTATATGTTCAATACAATTCCCCACTATTATTCATCGAAGGGAAAGTACTCTTTTCTGTATTTCAGAGCCTTTTAAGACTTGTGACAACCGTCTCTTATATTACTACGGCAGTACCAGAACAGGTGACCATGAGCATAGAACCACCCTGTCCGACAGTCTCATAATCGAGGTCAATACCAACGATAGCGTTAGCACCAAGTGCTTCTGCACGTTGCATCATTTCCTGAATGGAGGTTTCTTTGCCTTCACGCAGCACCTTTTCATAGGCTGCGCTACGTCCACCGATGAAGTCCCTGATGCCAGCAAGGAAGTCTTTTATGAAGTTAGCACCGATAATTGTTTCTCCTGTGACAATTCCTTTATACTCTTTGATAGGACGACCTTCAATGGTTGGGGTTGTTGTGATAATCATAATCTTTTGTCAGTATTAATAATATAATTGATATGTAGACTTATTACTTGATGTCTTACAAATACATGACAAAGATAATAAAAATTCTATGTAGACGCATCATGGCTGACAATAATTTTGTACTTTTGCATCAATAAGATATAAACAACGGCATTATGCAAGACTTAGTTATTTACAATACACTGCATCGTAAGAAGGAACTCTTCCAACCGATTGCAGCTCCTAACGTCGGAATGTATGTTTGTGGACCAACCGTTTATGGCGACCCACACCTCGGACACGCTCGTCCGGCTATCACTTTCGACATCCTTTTCCGTTATCTTAAACACATAGGGTACAAGGTGCGTTATGTTCGTAACATCACTGACGTGGGCCATTTGGAGCATGATGCTGACGAGGGTGACGACAAGATTGAGAAAAAAGCACGTCTTGAGCAATTGGAGCCAATGGAGATAGCACAACACTATACCAACCGCTATCACGATGCTATGCGTTTGCTCAATGTGCTTCCACCAAGTATTGAACCGCACGCAACGGGTCATATCATTGAACAGGAGGAGTTAGTAAAACAAATCCTAACCAATGGCTATGCCTATGAAAGCAATGGAAGTATCTATTTCGATGTAGAGAAATACGATAAAGACCATCACTATGGCGTTCTCTCTGGGCGTAACATCACTGACATGATAAACAATTCTCGTGAGTTGGCGGGCGTTGGTGAGAAGCGTAATCAGATTGACTTTGCCCTTTGGAAACGTGCTATGCCAGAGCATATCATGCGTTGGCCGTCTCCTTGGAGCGATGGTTTCCCTGGTTGGCACTGCGAGTGTACAGCGATGGGACGCAAGTATTTGGGCGATCACTTCGATATTCATGGTGGTGGAATGGACCTTATCTTCCCTCACCACGAGTGCGAGATTGCACAAGCAGTTGCTTCACAAGGCGACCAAATGGTGAAGTATTGGATGCACAACAATATGATTACCATCAATGGACAGAAGATGGGCAAGTCGCTTGGTAACTTTATTACGCTTGAACAGTTCTTTACGGGCAATCATGAAACGCTCACACAGGCGTACTCTCCAATGACGATTCGCTTCTTCATCCTATCTGCTCACTATCGTGGAACAGTCGATTTCTCTAACGAAGCACTACAGGCTGCTGAGAAGGGATACGAGCGTTTGATGAATGGCATTGAGGATTTAGCACGCATCCAACCTGCTGCTACGACGGATGAGAATACGAAGACGTTTGTTGATGGCTTCCGTCTGAAGTGTTACGATGCAATGAACGACGACTTGATGACCCCTGCTGTCATCTCAACTCTCTTTGAGGCTTGCCACTTGGTGAACATCCTCATCGACCATAAAGCGCAGATTTCAGCCGACGATCTTAGGGAGTTAACAGAGGCTATGCAGCTCTTTGCCTTTGATATTCTCGGTCTTCAGAATGAGCGTGGGGCCAATAACGATGCTCGTGAGGAGGCTTATGGCAAGGTAGTCGACATGGTTCTCGACCTTCGTGCAAAGGCGAAAGCAGAAAAGAACTGGGCTGTCAGCGACCAGATTCGTGATGCACTTGCTGACGCAGGCTTCCAAGTTAAGGACACCAAGGACGGTGTTACGTGGAAACTTGACCGATAGGCATTAGCCTTATTCAGCCTCATCTCTATGATGGTCTGCCATCTGATGTAAGCATGATGATAGTGGGGATTATCCTTAGTCATCGATAAATATTATTCAAACCAAGGACAGCTATACCAGCATTGTGTCAGTGATATGATCTCACCACATGCGGTATAGTTGTCCTTTTTCTTCTCCCTCTCTTGTAAAATAGGCGTACCCCTACCAAATAGACACATCCTTTCTTGGATATAGCGAGCCTATTAGTTTGAACATAATCACTGACTTTCTTATAGATAGAAGTCCTATCGACTGAACATAATCTCTTACTTTCTTGTTCATAGAAATTCTATTGGCTTGAACGTAAACAACTACTTTCTTGGTATATAAAAAGTCTACTCTCCCTTTTCTTTTGACGTTTTTTATAGTGGTAAAAGCTGTTTATTACAAGTATTCCAATCGTCTTTATTATCAGACAACTCCCCCTCTTGCGAATTATTTTCATGAAAATAAATATTTATTGTCGTGAAGAAAAATATTTTTTTTCATGAAAATAATTTCTTTCTTACATGAAAATAATTCGAAAGGAAGGGTGGTTTAGTCGTTCCTAATTCGTTTGCGAGGGGTAGAACAAGTAGGTAGAGAGAACTTACAGGCAGTTATCAAGCGGAGAGAACACGCATTTTAACAATGCTATTAGCACTAAACAGAAGACAGACTACAGCCTGCAAAGACCTTAACCAACAAAGTGGCGAAGGCCTGAAACAAACGTACGAGAGACGGGAATGATGTCTTCACAACCAGTGAGGAGCAACTGATAGCCGTTAGAATTACCTTTTGCAGATACGATGTTATTGACATTTACAAGGAAGGAACGATGACATTGGAAGACATTATCGTATGGAAGGTCATCCTTCAAGGCTGTCAATGTAGAGCGGAGCTCGGTCTTCTGTAACCTACCTTCCTTTATATAACAAACACAAACATTGTTTTTTCGTGCTTCGATATAGAGTAGATTGTTGATAGGTAAGGTCAGGTCGGTCCCCCGAAGGTTCTGGTCGTGCAGCGTAATGATGACATCCTCTTGCTCGTCTGTAGTCTTCTTTATCATCTCTTCCAGTCTGTTATTCAACATACGGTTATAGTTTAACAACGTAAAGATAGCCGTAACGATTACCCAAACAAGGAAGGTCCAATAAAAGAACACCCAAAAGAGCTGCCATGACAACGGTATGTGGAAGAAGAAAGCAGCATAGAGCGTCAGAGAGATAGCCAACGCAAACTCGATAGCAACACTGTAAATAATCATGTAAGCATTGGTTACTGGCATCTTCTTCTGTGCTGGTCGTCTGAAGAAAAAGAAAGTACATAGCCACTGAACACCTATGGTCATGACGCAAAAACCAAGACACATCAAGAAAATACTACCCCTATATCGACTGATTCCAAACGGCTGCAGGAGGTAAAGAAACAAAAAAATGCCAACTCCCAACGCAACACTTGTGCGCCAGGAACTGGCATTTGTATGTATCATATACTTGCTACGTAGAAATGAGGTTAGCCTACTCATGACATCTTAAATGGTTGTTCTGCCCACAAAGATACATCTTTTCCTCTTTTCGTGCAAGTGTATTTCGTCTTAAATTATTACTCTTTTACTTCCCAAATATCATTGGTTTCGAGCATCTCCATAAAGGTGTGGTAATGTTTCTGCGCCTTTACCTCCTCTATCTGCTGATTAACAGCAGCGTCGTAGGTAGGAACCTCAACGTCACGAATAACTCCGAGGGCGATTGGGAAACCCTCTTCATTACTCATCATGGCAAGCTTCAACTGTAAAGTATTATCTTGACAGTGGGCGTCATGTATGAGAATATCATCACGGGTAACGCCGTTCTCACCTATTTTCACCACCTTTAAGCCGAAGCCTTCTTGTACGAGTCCAAACTCTTGATTGGCTCCAAAGATCAAAGGTTCGCCATGCTTGACGTAGATAGCATTCTCTTTACGACCTTGAGAGGTGTAGACAGAGTTGTGACAACCGTCGTTGAAGATGACACAGTTCTGTAAAATCTCGCATACGGCAGCCCCCTTATGCTGATAGGCAGCCTTGAGGATAGCGATTGTCTCAGTATTGTCGCTGGCAACACTACGTGCGAAGAAATTGCCACGAGCACCGAAACAGAGCTCAGCTGGGCGGAACGGGTCCTCCGTTGTACCGAATGGACTTGACTTAGAGACGAAGCCGCGTGGACTTGTTGGGGAATATTGTCCCTTAGTAAGACCGTAGATGCGGTTGTTCAGGAGAATCATATTCAAGTCTACATTACGGCGCATAGCGTGGATGAAATGGTTACCACCGATAGCAAGAGCGTCGCCATCACCAGAAACCTGCCAAATAGTAAGGTTCGGGTTCGTGACCTTTGCACCTGTAGAAATAGCTGCTGCACGACCATGGATAGTCTGCATAGCGTATGTATTTGCATAATATGGTAATCGACTTGAACATCCGATACCACTAATAACGGCTGTTTCGTAAGGTGGAACACCTAACTCTGCCATAGCTTTCTGTAGGCTGGCAAGGA
Organism: Prevotella sp. C561; assembly: GCF_000224595.1. Taxonomy (NCBI): domain Bacteria; kingdom Pseudomonadati; phylum Bacteroidota; class Bacteroidia; order Bacteroidales; family Prevotellaceae; genus Prevotella; species Prevotella sp. C561. The sequence goes on from NZ_JH114157.1 coordinate 46,998, forward strand.
AGAAATGGTCGCCACAGCCAGGACACCAACGTGGCTGTCCCTTCTTGAAATCTTGTGCTGTATATTGATTCATGACTTTTTGTTTTAATTCATCATACGTAATTATGATTACTGCTATTCACTCTGCATTATCAACAAGTAACTCGTCATCCTGTGACTTGTTTACTCGTCAATATGCTTACTCAAGTATCTTCGTATAGAAAGTACCCGTTTCCTCCTTTGGTAGAGGCGCCTTAAGGAGCTTCTCGAAACTTGTAACCAACTCGGTGACAACGAATGGTTGTCCCTTAACTTGGTTATACTGATAAGGAGCGAAATGGTTCATACGGATACGAAGGAGGGCAGCAAGCTGTCCAAGGTTCTGTTCTGCAACAACAACCTTCTTGTATCGAGCAAGCACTTCTGCAGTGTTCTTTGGTAATGGATTCACATACTTGAATTGTGCCAAAGCAACCTTATGTCCCTTACCACGCAACACCTCCATAGCTGAATAGAGATGACCGTATGTACTACCGAAGCCTACAATGAGTAAGTCGGCATCATCCTTGTCGCCTAAAACAGTCAAGTCAGGTACAGGAATACGTGCCACCTTGTTCCAACGGATGTGGTCCATCTTGTCATGATTCTCTGGGTCAGTAGAGATACTACCTGTCTCTCCGTCTTTCTCCAGTCCACCCAAGATATGTGCATACCCTTCCGTACCTGGGATAGCCCAGTAACGTGCCAACGTCTCAGGGTCACGTTTGTATGGAGTGTACTTATATTTCTGATCTTCTGTGACGAAATGAGGATGAATCTCTGGCAACTCATCGATATTAGGTAGCTTCCAAGCAGATGAACCATTAGCTATGAAAGCATCGGTAAGGAGCACGACTGGCGTCATGTGTTCCAGTGCTATCTTACAAGCGTTATATGCTGCATCGAAGCAATCGGTAGGACTTGTCGCTGCAATAACAGGCATTGGACTCTCACCATTACGGCCATAAAGCACCTGCAAGAGGTCGGTCTGCTCACTCTTCGTAGGCATACCGGTTGATGGTCCACCACGCTGTACGTCAACAATCACCAATGGAAGCTCGTCGATAAGCGCAAGGTTCATGGCCTCACTCTTCAAACAGATACCAGGACCAGAGGTTGAAGTAGCAGCTAAAGCACCTGCGAAAGCAGCACCAATAGCCGATGCACAGCCCGCAATCTCGTCCTCACACTGAACGGTTGTCACACCCATTGACTTATGCTTTGCCAACTCGTGTAAGATATCTGTGGCTGGAGTAATAGGATAAGAACCTAAGAACAGGCGCAAACCAGCACGCTCTGCCGCTGCCATCAGACCATAAGCAGTTGCCTTATTACCTGTGATATCCATGTAGCGGCCAGGCTCCTTGACCTTAGACTCAATACGATAAGTATTAGGAACAGAAGCATGTACGTTATGACCATAGTCATATCCTGCACGTACAACCTTTATATTTGCCTCTGCAATGGCTGGTTTCTTCTTGAACTTTGTCTCAAGATAGTTGTTTACCAACTCTAAGTCACGATTGAACAACCAGCAAACAAGACCTAAGGCAAACATATTACGGCACTTTAACATGGATTTGTTGTCCATACCAGTATCTGCCAAACAGTCTTTCACCATCTTTGTTATTGGACAAGCCACTACGCGATCAGGGTCGATACCCATCTCGCCTAAATAGTCATCACTACGGAACTCGGCCTTCTGAAGGTCACGTTGACCAAAAGAATCGGTGTCAATAATGATCGTACCGTTGGGCTTGCAGTGCTTATACTGCATCTTCAACGCTGCAGCATTCATTGCTACAAGGACGTCACAACGGTCACCAGGAGTATAAACCTTACCCGCACCGATATGAACTTGGAATCCACTCACACCTGTCAAGGAACCTTGCGGGGCACGAATATCAGCCGGATAGTCTGGAAAAGTAGACACACCATTGCCGACAGATGCCGAGACAGTAGTGAAAATGTTACCTGCAAGTTGCATACCGTCACCTGAGTCACCAGAAAAGTGTACTACAACACTGTCGAGCTCTTTCACTTCGATTTGTTCTTCCATAGATTATTTCTTGTTTATGTTAGTAAATCGTTTCTGTATTACTTAGCTTTTCTACCATAGTAGTAAAGCTTATTATATAAATTTCTTGCCATTAGAGACATAGATGCCCTTGGGCAGTTCACTCTCTGTCATCCCCATCTTAGCACCCTGTAGCGAATAGACATCGTTGCTCTCCGTGCATTCTTGAATCTTCGTCATAGGGACGCTGATAACAGTAGGGATGTGCTTTTGTTTCTGATAGACACGTATCCAATCTATGTGCATCTCATAGGTATGATTAACATCTGGCTTTTTCGCCCATGAACCATTGCCCACTGACTGATTGAGAATCAGGTAGAAATTAGACTTATCAAACGGCCATTGCTCCTGACTATCATTCTGCTTCTTATATTGGTAAACACGTTTACCATCTACAAAAAAGGTCAGCACGTCTTCTTCCCACTCTACCGCATAAATATGATAACGATTCATAGGCATCCAAAGATTGCCAGAATGTGGCTCATTTCCATGACTTTGTGTCCACGCAGAGTGTACGGTTGCATAACAACGCTGCTCATTATCAATCTGCTCAAAGATATCAATTTCACCGCCTTTCGGCCACCCTAATGTTGTCTTTGGCATCATCCAAATAGCAGGGAAATTACCGATAAACGGATTAACCAGCGCCCGACATTCTACTCGACCAAAGCGGAACATAAAACTCTGACTGGTCTCTATTCCCCCTGAGAGCATTTCCACGTTGTCTTTCGACTTGTCTGGATTAGGGATAGCACGCAAAACAAGATTACCATCCTGCATATATGCGACTTCAGGAGAGCTGCTCAAAAAACGTGCCCATGTCACTTTAGGATAACGCGTACAGTATCTCCACACCTTTGTATTAGGTAAGGTGCCATTTGGTTCATTAAACTCATCATGGAAGACGAGTGTGTATTCTGAACCAGGAGTTTGCTCACCAGATGGCAAAGGCTCAACACCATTTACCAAGTTAACATCTTGTGCAAATGATATTGTGGATAACAATGCCATTATAAGCACTGTAAGCATTCTCTTAATGTTCTTCTTTTGCGACATGAATTTATTAAGATCTTATCTGAAACGGTAGTACTTGGAAAGCGTAGTATCATCCTTATAAATAGGTGATAACAGAGGGTTCATAACATGACATTGGTCTGCTTTCTCCCATGTAACTTTCTCGACTTACCCTTTTTTAGATTATCTTTTGTTTACGTTAGTATATTCTGAGGACAAAAGTGCAAAATATTATTGAGAAAACAAAATCTTTTGAGGAGAAAAAAATATTTTTATATCTTACAAGGAAAAACGTTCAAGAAATTAACCTTTTAAGGGCTTGAAAGGAGTAAAACTATTTATCCTCCACTCCTATTATTTAATCTTTGGTGGAATAAACTTGATTCTTTTTCTAAAAGGACTGATAGGACTAATTGTTCTCTTTCTTATTTCGTCACTTGACAGCAATGTTGCCTTATTGTCATTATGTTCAATAAGTATAAAGGCGTAGTCATCATAGCGCTCATGGAGACTATCAGGCACTATCTGATGATAAGCTTTCTTATATTTCTCCTGCCTCATGAAGGAATCTGAACGTGAACAGAGGAAGACAATACGATTGTCAACCTTGAAATAATGAGAAGGATACATATCTTCAATAGACCATTCTCCTCCCATAAAAGCATCATTATAAGCAGGTTGGATAACAAAGATGTCATTGTTGATATAGACACCATTGCTAATAACACCATGGTCTTCATAGCCATATCCAGCTTTAAGAATAAACGTACTATCCTTAGGATATTGTTTAACAAAATCGCGAATACAACTTAGAAAGGCAGTCTTCATCTGTACTGTATCAACGAGAACCAGACTATCTAATGGATTATTCTCCGTCAGCTTGGAACTTGTCTTATTACAGCAGGAGGACAGCATGGTAAGAAGAAAGACGAGTAGAGTGACCGTTTGTTTCATATTATTGGAAGTTTAAAGATTAATCTCTTTTATCATTTTCTTTCTTTTATTCTTCTATTAAGAATGCAACCCTTCTTCAAGACGACGCACAATCTCTTCTGGAAGAATATTATTCATACAAGCAAAGTCGCCACGATGGCAGGGTTTGTTACCAAAGACTGAACAAGGACGACAAGAGAGTGTATTGATTTGAACAGCATCTTCTTCCTTCTGCTGCCAACCCATAAATCCACAATAAGGGTGGGTTGCGCCCCACACACTTACAACTCGTGTACCTGCGAGGGAAGCGAGGTGCATATTAGCACTGTCCATTGAGACCATAGTATCGAGGTGACTCATAAGGATAAGTTCTTGCTCTAACCCTTTAAGGACACTTGCCACACATAAACATTGTGGATATTGCGTAGCCCAACGATTGAGTACTTCAATCTCTTCCTTGCCTCCACCAAAGAGAAAGATACGCCAAGACGGGTGTTGCTCAGTTAGTTTACGTATCACAAGTTCCATTTTCTCCTGTGGATACATTTTACCCGCATGAGCTGCAAAGGGTGCAATACCTATCCAACGCTCCTTTTTCTGCTTCTTTCCTATAATGTTTGGCAGACGTTGTAAGTCGCCTCCTTCAGGTGGAAAGATACTCGTAAATTCGAGTTTAATAGGATAACCTAATTCCTTAAGCACATCTGCATAATTCTGAAAGGATGTGGGCTGTTGTATGAAAACCTTATTTTCTTCCCGACAAAGCAATTTCTTACCTTGCTTATGTTTATTGATATGTGCCACAGAATAGCCACCAAGGAGAAAACGAAAGCGAAGGAAACGAGTGCGGAGTACATTGTGAAGGTCGGCTATATCGGTAAACTGCTTTGCCACCAAGCGCCTATATAGTTTGTTAAGACCCGTCAATCCCTTATATTCCCCTTTCAGATCAGCTTCCATAAAGCATACATTAGAGGCAAGACCTTGGAAGAATGGTCGTGCAAAAGGACGAGAAAGCACACTTATTCTCACATTTGGATACTGCTTTGCAAGCGAATAAACGATAGGAACAGTCATGGCTATATCACCCATGGCAGAGAATCGAATGATAAGAATATGTGGGGTTTTCATAGGCTAACAAGAATAAATAAGCAGAATAAGAAACGAGAACACTGGCTATTATCAGTTAGGATAAGCAAATAAGATATACTTATTCAATAACCTTATAAAGCATATTTGCATTTACTCAAGACGAGTAATTACACCCCTCCCTATGTCTTGTGGGAGGGGCATCATTCTATTTCTTATTATAAAGAATCGGATTTGTTGCAGGATCGTTGTACATCTTCATCTGGCGATAAACCTTCATGTACTTTCGACCATGCTCGATGTCATCGAGCAATTGGTCGATGGCAAGACTGAGATCTTTCTGTTGTTCGAGGAGGATGTTCAGCTTAGACTTACATTTTTCGATGTGTTCTGGCGAAGCATCTGTACGCTCCGTCTGCTCTTTCATGTGATAAATCTTCAATGCAAGGATAGACAAGCGATCTACTGCCCATGCTGGACTTTCGGTATTAATAGTAGCATCTGGGAGAGGCGTCACATCAGAGTAGAGCTGACGGAAATATGAATCAATCTGCTCAACAAGGTCAGTACGGTCCTGATTAGAACGGTCTATACGATGCTTAAGGCTCATCCCTTCTTCAGGATTGATATGCGGATCACGGATTAAGTCCTCGAAATGCCACTGTACAGTGTCAATCCAGCATTTCAGATAGAGACGATTTTCGATAGAATCTCTGTCATAAGGGTTACTAATCGGTGTATCAACATTATCCGTAATATGATAATCACGGATTGCCTGATTGAAAATCTCGTTACAATGTGTTGTAAATGACATTCGGTTTTTATTTTTCTATTTATTCTGCAAATATAAAGTAAATTCCTTAAAGGACAAAATAAAAGCTATTGTTTTTCATCGTTAATTACCTAAACTCACCTTGTATATAAAGGTAGGAAATAACAGGCAGCGTCAAAAATAGAATGTTAAACCAATGTAACAGACGATATCATACCCCTACTAGGCACAAAGAGCAACGAAGGTGTAGCGTCCAGATTCCTGATAAATCTTTTGGGTTAACCACTTTGGGTATATAAGCTCTAATAAAACTGGCTAACAATCTCCGTCACTCTACGCACCGACGGTACCTCCATGACTAACAGTACTTTATTTTGATAACTCTCCGTACTCTCCTTTTCTCTATGTGACATTTCATCAGAGACCTAAGCTTAGGCGAGTCATTATTACTCCAAAATTATGAAGAAACCCCAAAACAGTATGGACTATACTAAACAACTATCAACATAGAACTACGAAGTACACGAAGACAGAGGATACAGAAGGAACAACACTTTAAATGTTCTCAGACAGAATGACATAATGACAGGAAGAGACTGAAAGCTCTGGACGATTGGAGATTTTAATGTTCTCAGACAGATGGACATAATGACATAGAGAGACAGAGGGCACAGAAGGAACAACGATTTCAATATTCTCAGACAGAATGACATAACGACATAGAGTGACCGAAAGCTCATACATAAACAGAAGAACATAATGACAAAGAGTGAATAAGGGGCAGAATGAAGATGGGGTACGTCATCTGAATGGTGTCATTGGCTTCATTTCTTTAGGAGCATGAGGAATGCTGATGGGCATACCGGAGCAGTCTTTCTCTTGGTAAAATCACGCTGGATTCGATGCACAGTATGGTTTTTAATTTGTTGGTGGTATAAAACATCGTTTTTCTTGATGTTGCAAAGATACGACAGTATTTCTGAGCTTCCTAATTTTTGGATATGTAACTTCAAGAACTTATAATAATTGGAAGCGGTCGACAAACTTTTTATTGTGTCAGCTGGTAGGACAGTTGAAATGACATTGTCCTGACCTTAAGAAATTAATTGTACGATTTAAAGGTATAGGCGTAGAGTTCCCATATAAACCAGCCATGAATAAAACTAAGGAAAAGGATGGATGATGTAAAGATTTATCGCATACACCATATCCAATACTTCCTTTTCATGGTTCAAGAAGACGCCCTTCTGCCCTCAAGAACATGCCCTTCTTGATGCTTGTTAAGGCTCTTCTTGTGTCTTAATAAGCACCTTCTCCTCCACTGCTCACAACACACTGATTTAATGCAGATTATAGACGTGAACCATGTATATAACCTTCGTCATTAACTCCTACCTTTCATTACATTTTTGTTGAGACTTTTCATACTCACACCGAGTTCCACAGACATACAAATACGGAGGTTTAATTGAGTGGTACAAAGACGGACTATCCATAAATAGAATGACATATTAAAAGATGATATAATGCCACATGGGAATAAGACTGGTATGGACTATACTATACAACTATCTACAAAGAACTACGAATTACGCAAATTGCACTAAGACAGAGGGGACAGAATGGACTATGCTTTTAATGTTCTCAGACAGAATGACATAATGACATAGAGTGACTGAAAGCACTGAACTATTGGAGATTTTAATGTTCTCAGACAGAATGACATAATGATATAGAGTGACTGAAAGCTCTTACATAGACAGAATGACACAAACACAAAGGGTGGATAAGGGGCAGAATGAAGATGGCTTTGAATGTGTATAAGATATTAAACCTTTGTTATTTAATGTTGTATCAATTGCTTTTATGATATTATATAATTACTTTTGACAACGAAAATGACAACAGATTGCAAATCTTCCTCTTCTTCCAAAGAGCAAGACTGTTTTACAGCCACACGCAGAGGAGACTTCAAAACGTTGTTAGGGGTTTTCTCTTTTTTGTTTCTCATACGTGAGGGAAATTAAGATGACCTCGTTTTCTTATTTTTTCTAACTACTTTAAAATTATCTATCATGAGTTCATTTAGAGCAACATTGGAATTAGGTGGCAAGGAGTACGACGTACTCTATTCTAACTACGAGTTCAGTCGTACGACTGACAAGAAGGGTCAGCCTGCATCAAGTATCTCTGGTTGGTCGTATCAGCGTCACTATCGAGTCTACTGATGACACTTCTACTATCGAGGCTATGCTC
>NZ_JH114158.1:0-29543 GCF_000224595.1 Prevotella sp. C561
GAGAGAACTGGCTGCTTATCGAGAAGACAGGGTAACAAAGGAACATTTTTATAGTAACGAGTAGACGAGAGCACTGACTGCTTATCGAGAAGACAGGGTAACAAAGGAACATTTTTATAGTAACAAATCGACAAGTCGATAAACTAATAGCTTTGTTACTGGTCTCATTCCGTTCCTATGTTACTATGTCTTTCATGCAAGTTGACAAGTTTACAAGTCACAAGTTGACAAGTTAACACGTTACAAGTAAACGAGTTAATTGTTCTGTTACCAGCCCCCTTCCGTTCCTATGTTACTATGTCTTTCATGTAAGTTGACAAGTTAACAAGTCGCAAGTTGACAAGTTAACACGTTACAAGTAAACGAGTTAATTGTTCTGTTACTGGCCCCCTTCCGTTCTCATGTTACTATGTCTTTCCTGCAAGCAGCCTGTTCACACGTCTTTTCGTTACTATAAAAACGTTCCTCTGTTACTATGTCTTTCTTACAAGCAGCCTGTTCACACGTCTTTTCGTTACTATAAAAACGTTCCTTTGTTACTATGTCTCTCTTACAAGCAGCTCGTTAACTCGTCTACTCGTCCACCTTGTCTACTTACTCTGTTACCCTGTCTTTCTTACAAGCAGCCTGTTCCCTTGTCCCGCATCGGCAGGTTAACCAGTCTACTCAACCCACTTATCCACATCAACTTCTGTAGTTTTTCCAACATAATATTTGTCAGTTTATTGCAAAATGTGTACCTTTGCAATCACACTAAAGTGGTCACCCATATAAAATCGGGTGATTTGTTATGAAAAGAGAGTAGAGATTTAAGTATAAATAGATAAAAGATAGACACAGTGGATTCAGTTTATAACAAATTAATAGAGTTAGGTATTCGTCCGTCTGTTCAGCGTGTAGCAATCATGAACTATCTTGCTACACATCATACTCACCCTACTGTTGAGGAAGTATTCCTTGCTTTAAAGAAGAAACTCCCTACTGTCAGCCGTACAACAGTATATAACACGCTACGTATGTTGTCTGAACATGGAGCGGCATCAATGATTACTATTGACGATCATCGTGTCTGCTACGATGGCGTAACAGAGCCACATGCACACTTCTTCTGCAAGCGCTGCGAGAAAGTATTCGACTTTGAGGCAATGGAAATGCCACGTTATACTGGCGAAATCGGCAAGGGATTCAGAATTGACGATACACAGCTTTATTATAAAGGTATCTGTCCTGACTGCCTTAAAGCAATGAGCGAGGAGGAAGGACTTAACTAAGTCGCTCCCTCGATATGTGTTACATACACCTATCTAACGCTCTGCACAGAACCAGAATAGGCGACTGACGACAGCTCTCTAATGTATTGAGAAGAGCGTCACACCCATTTATAATACAAAAACAGACAAGGAGACTTTATCTCAAAAGTTTTTTCAACACTGCTTTCTGCTATGTTCTCAAAGGAACATTGCCCATAGTGTGATGCCTTTCAATAGGACTATCGCACAAGTAAAATAAGCATACAACTAACGAAATTACGACCGTGACCGACACAGTCGGCACATCCGTCAACCCCTACGGACGCACATTCAGTGCGTCCGTTATTTGTTTCTTACTCTCAAACCAAGCTACATCAGCCATTTAGAAATTATCTTACAAAAAACCTCACCCACGTACCCCTCCCAACTCAAAACGGCTCTCTCAAACTATCCTCATAACCATCAAGAAATCAAACTATTACAAACTGTACCGAAGAAGACGCCTATTAAGGTTCAAGAAGGGCCTTAGTAACACTCAAGAAGGGCGTCTTCTCCATGCAAGAAAGGCATCTTCTACAACCTTATTAGGCCTCTTCAAAAACGGAGCTGTGATTTTTCTTTACAAAACACGACCATAATCTCTACCCAAACAAGACAATCCAACGAACAGAACCCAACGACTGCCACAAGTAACAAGCCTTCCTTTCATTACCTTCATCGAACACAGTCACCTAACTTATTAGCTACCAGCTATGTCACACAAGACACGGAACATGACAGCAAAACAATTCAAACCACAACTTATAATAAGATGTGACAAATCCTTTCTTACATCTAAAGGCCATTACGACCCTTATCTTCTGAAAGTATAAAGGCCGTACATAATAATATCGCACCATTGCAATATGATTACACAATACACCCCAAAACGACAAAACACACCTTGTATAGCAATAGACACATTAGGACACAAGAAATGTAATTCAAGCTAATACTTTGCATGAAAGAGGATGGATAGTCTTTCATATAATAAAAAGTTTGGTAGTTTCAGTTGTTATTTGTATCTTTGCATGTATTTAGAAAATAAGCAAAACAATTATATAGTATGGCAAAGAAATTCGCCGAGCACAAGGGACTTGACCTTGTTAGCACAAATCAGGAAGTATTGAAAGAGTGGGAGAAGAAAGATATCTTCCACAAGAGTATTGATGAACGTGAGGGCGAACCACAGTTCATCTTCTTTGAGGGACCACCATCTGCGAATGGTCATCCCGGTATTCACCACGTGTTGGCACGCTCAATTAAGGATACTTTCAACCGTTATAAGACCATGCAGGGTTTCCAAGTACACCGCAAGGCGGGCTGGGATACTCATGGATTGCCTGTAGAGTTGGGTGTAGAAAAAGAGTTGGGTATCACAAAGAAAGATATCGACAACCATGCATCTGACAAGTATATTTCAACAGAGGAATATAATCATAAGTGTCGTGAGAATGTAATGAAGTTCACTGCTGAATGGCAGCAGTTGACTGAACAGATGGGCTATTTCGTTGATATGGAACACCCATATATTACATACGACAACAAGTATATTGAGACCCTATGGTGGCTCCTTAAGCAACTCTATAACAAGGGGTTATTGTATAAGGGTTATACTATTCAACCTTACTCACCGAGTGCAGGTACTGGTCTGTCAAGCCATGAGTTAAATCAGCCTGGCTGCTATCGTGACGTAAAGGATACTACCGTTACGGCACAGTTTACTATCCCAGCAGAAGATTGGAAAGCATTGGCTGACAAGGCAAACTTGCCAAAGGAGACATGGGGCAAGCCATGCTTCGTAGCATGGACAACAACACCATGGACATTGCCATCAAACGTTGCGCTCTGTGTTGGTCCAAAGATTGAATACGTCATTGTCGAGACTTATAATCCATACGACGCAGAGAAACTGACGCTCATCATGGCTGCCAGTCGTGTAGCAGCGTATCTGAAATCAGAAGGAGAGATAACTGATGGTGGCGAACTACCTGCATACGAGCGTGGTGACAAGTACGTTCCTTATCGTATCGTAGGCCGCATGATGGGTACAGAACTTGAGGGTCTGCACTATCAACAGCTCATGCCATGGGTGAAGCCGGTTGAACAGACGGGCGATTATGCACCTAAGTTTGTAAACGATTACGCTACTGCTCACCCAGAGAAGGTGTTTGCAAGCGAAGATGGTCGTGACAAGTTTGTGGAGATGGAGAGCGAGGCTTTCCGTATCATCCTTGGCGATTATGTCACAACAGAAGATGGTACAGGTATCGTACACATTGCTCCTACCTTCGGTGCTGACGATGCTAAGGTGGCAAAGGATGCGAACATCCCTGCCCTCTACTTGATTTCTAAGAAAGGTCAGACACGCCCAATGGTCGACCTCCAAGGTAAATACTATACCGTTGACGAGTTAGACCAGAACTTCGTAAAAGCCTGTGTCAACGTAGAAGCATACGGTCATCATGCAGGCGACTATGTGAAGAACTCATACGAACCACGCTTCAATCCTGATGGTGTATGGGACAAGAAAGCCTCAGAGAAAGCCGAGGACTTGAACATTGTCCTTTGTATGGAGATGAAGCAGGATGGTACTGCCTTCAATATCCAAAAGCATGTACACAACTATCCTCATTGCTGGCGTACGGATAAGCCAATCCTCTACTATCCTCTTGATAGCTGGTTTATCAAGGACACAGCAAGGAAGGAACGCATGGTAGAGTTGAACAAGACAATCCATTGGCAGCCTGAATCAACTGGTACTGGTCGCTTCGGAAACTGGCTCGAGAACCTGAATGACTGGAACCTCAGCCGTTCACGCTTCTGGGGAACACCACTGCCAATATGGCGTGATGAGAACCGTGGCGAGAAGTGCATAGGCTCTGTTGAGGAACTATATAACGAGATTGAGAAGGCTGTCGCAGCTGGTATCATGGCGAAAAACCCATTGAAAGAGGCTGGCTTCGTGGTAGGTGACTTCAGTCAAGAGAACTATGATAAGATTGATCTACACCGTCCTTACGTTGACGACATTGTCCTCGTAAATGATGAAGGTAAACCAATGCACCGTGAATCAGACCTTATTGATGTATGGTTTGACAGCGGCTCTATGCCTTACGCTCAACTTCATTATCCATTTGAAGGTGAGATTAATGCAGAAGGATTGAAGGCTACGGGTAAGACAGAGGCTGAATATCGCGACCAATTAGTACACTCATGCTATGAGGGCGTGGCTGTTCCACCAGCATTCTTCCCTGCTGACTTCATTAATGAGGGTGTTGACCAAACTCGTGGTTGGTTCTTTACACTCCACGCGATTGCTACTATGGTGTTTGACTCAGTTGCTTTCAAGAACGTTATATCAACGGGTCTTGTGCTTGATGCCAAGGGTAACAAGATGAGTAAGCATGTGGGTAATGTGACAAACCCATTCGAAATGATGGACAAGTACGGTGCCGACCCTGTACGCTTCTATATGATGACTAACAGCGAACCATGGGATAACTTGAAGTTCGACCCAGAAGGTGTTGATGAGTGTCGTCGTAAGTTCTTCGGTACCTTATATAATACGTATAGCTTCTTTGCTCTCTATGCAAATGTTGACGGCTATGATGCTACAACATGCGAGTCTGTAAAGGCCGAGGCACCCGAGATTGACCGTTGGATTATCTCTAAGCTTAACTCCCTCATAAAGGGTGTTACAACAGAGTTAGAGAACTTTGACCCAACACGTGCAGGTCGTCTTATCGACTCATTCGTGAACAATGACCTCAGTAACTGGTATGTTCGTCTGAACCGTAAACGCTTCTGGGGCAAGGAGATGAGTGCTGACAAGAAGAGTGCATACGACACATTATACACTTGTCTGATGACTGTTGCACGTCTGTTGGCGCCTTTCGCTCCATTCTATGCCGACCAGCTCTACTCTGACTTGGGTGGTAAACTGGAGAGCATACACCTGGATCGCTGGCCAGTAGCCAACGAGTCTGTTATTGATGCTGACCTTGAAGCACGTATGGACATGGCACAACGCATTACATCAATGGTTCTCGCGCTGCGTCGTAAGGTTAACATCAAAGTACGTCAGCCGTTGGCACAGATCATGGTCCCTGCTATCGATGCAACACAAAAGAAGCACATCGAGGCTGTAGCAGACCTTATTAAGCACGAGGTGAACGTTAAAGACCTCACATTCGTTGAGGGTCAGGGCATCCTTGTCAAAAAGGTTAAGTGCAACTTCCGTGTTATGGGCAAGAAGTTCGGCAAGTTGATGAAGCAAGTAGCAGCCCGCATGGATGCGCTCTCACAGGACGAGATTGCTGCATTGGAGGCTACTGGCGAGTTCAATTTCGACTTAGAAGGACAGCCAATCAAGGTTGAGGCAGCAGATGTAGAAATCATCTCAGAGGACATCCCAGGCTGGCTGGTAAGCAACGAGGGTAACTTGACTGTTGCGCTGGAGGTTGAACTGACAGAAGACCTACGTCGTGAAGGAATGGCACGTGAGCTGATCAATCGCATACAGAACCTCCGTAAGGAGACTGGTCTTGAGATTACTGACCGCATCTCTGTTGTTATCGAGCCAAATAAAGAGGCTGAGGCAGCAGTATCATCATTCGGTGAACTCATTAAGACACAGGTTCTTGCCAACGATATCACACTCGCAGAGAACAATGGAACAGATGTTGAATTTGACGAATTCAGCCTCCATATAGAAATAAGAAAAGACTAATAAGAATACTGGGGTGTGTAAGCCACTCACCTATAAGCCCAAGACAATAGCGGACGTGTTGCGTGCACGTCCCTATTATCAGGCTTTCAACAGTTCCTATATATCATAATTACTTTCATAACCTAATTCAATTTTATCTTATGGAAACCAAGAAGCGTTATTCCGATGAGGAACTCGAGGAGTTCCGAACGATAGTAAATGACAAGTTAGCGATTGCAAAGTCTGACTACGACGAGACGATGAAGATTCTGATGAATAAGAATACTAACGATGTTAATGATACGTCACCTACGTACAAGGCATTGGAGGAAGGTAGTTCTAATCAGACCAAAGAAGAGTTGGTTCAGATGGCGCAACGTCAGCAAAAGTTTATCCAAGCGCTCCAAGCAGCACTTGTAAGAATCAACAATAAGACATACGGCATCGACCGTATCACAGGAGAGCTTATCCCTAAAGAACGCTTACGTATCGTGCCACATGCGACACTAAGCGTAGCTTCTAAGATGGCAAATAAAAATCACTAATGAGTAGTAAACAGAAAAAACAAAGCTTGATAGCGACCTTACTGATAATTCTATTAATATTAATAGACCAGATTATTAAGGTCGTTGTCAAGCTTAATATGAATTTAGGTGACTCTATCCATATCTTCGATTGGTTTCAGATACAATTCATCGAGAATAATGGTATGGCATGGGGAATGGAGTTAGGAAGCAAGCTCTTCCTAAGTGTCTTCCGTATTGTAGCGATAGGTTTTCTTATCTGGTATATATCGAATCGTATCAAACGAGGGGCAAGAATGGGCTATATCATTGTGTTATCAATGATTACAGCAGGTGCTGCAGGCAATATCTTTGACTCTCTTTTCTATGGACAGATATTCACCGCTTCTACCCCATACTACGTAGAAGGGGCTACACCAGCCACACTTGTCTCATGGGGACAGGGCTATGCTCCAGTGTTAATGGGCAAGGTAGTTGATATGTTCTATTTCCCTCTTTTCCACGGAACATTCCCAGATTGGTTCCCAGTATGGGGTGGAGAGTCATTCACCTTCTTCTCTCCTATATTCAACTTTGCAGACTCTTGCATCTCCGTAGGCGTCTTCATCATCATTCTTGCATTCCGAAAGGATTTCAACGGATGGGTGCCAGCAACAGAGAAGAAGGTTACTGACAAAGAAAACATTGCTGATAATCAGTAGAAAGACAATGAGAAGTAAATATTTGGTCCGTCCTTTCGTCACGCTCTGTGTAGTATTACTTGCACTCCTCGTCGTAAGTTGTAAGCCAACTATCCCTTCAGAGTATATCCAACCATCGGAGATGGAGGATATGCTTTACGATTATCATATATCCATGGCAATGGTTAATCGTGAAGGTTATACGGATGTCAAGCAGAAAGCATATAAGTTAGCAGTAATGAAGAAATATGGTGTATCGGAAGAGAAGTTCGATAGGTCACTTCAATACTATATGCGACATACAGAGAAACTACACGATATCTATGTCGACCTAACAAAGCGATTGGAGAATGAAGCACGTAGCCAAGGTGCTTCAGAGGGCGAGTTGGCTCAATACGGCAATATTACTTCTAAGGGAGACACCACTGACATCTGGCGTGGAAAACGCTCATTGGTACTTTCTCCGTATGCTCCTGTCGACCGTGAGACCTTTGAAATCAAGGCAGACACGGCCTTTCATAAGGGCGATCGACTACTCATGAGTTTCGACTCACAGTTTATTATACAAGACGGGATGCGTGATGCAATCATCATGATGGTAGTTACTTACACAAATGACAGTATCATCACACAATACCAACACATCACTTCTGATTCTCGCAACACTCTGACAATCGACACAAGCGACTCTTTACGGATAAAGAACATACGTGGCTATTTCCTAATGTTAAAGGGACAACAGCCATCAAGTACGTTCAAGATGCTTATAATCAATAACATCCAACTCGTTCGTATGCATCTTCAACAACAGGAGTCGGCTCAGCCAAAGGATTCCTTACAACAGTCTGACCCTATCAGAACCATCGGTGGCGAACCTGTCAGCCCTGAGGAAGCCTCCAGCAATCCCCCTGCTCCACCAACAAGGACACCTGAAGACGCAAGGAGAGAACGAGGGATACCAGACAGGCCAGACAAGTTATGACAGACTCCCCAAAGTCCTTAAGACGGATCGCAGCTAACGTCATTCAGACAACCACAGGTACTATCGAACAAGGAATAGTGGTTATTGAAGACGGAATAGTCGTCCAGACCTATCCTTTCTCCGAGGAAGAAGCTATGACAGAATGGATAACTGGGACGATAATCCTACGCCTTGATAATGAAGGAAAGTACAGGGCCTACAAAGGTGACCAATTACTGAAATGATTCTATCCGTTGTTTCGAAGCAAACAACAGATACATACATAAAAAGAAAGGATCTGATAGCCTATGAATCTGTTATTGAATATTTTATTATCCATACTCCCCTTCGGTTCACCAGTTCATGTCCCAGTGCAACTGGCGGGCAACTTTGGGGAGCCACGACCCAATCATTTCCACGGAGGAATTGATATTAAGACCGAGAGAGAGGTAAATCTGGGCGTCTATGCCATTGCCGATGGCTATATCTCTGGTGCTGTTGTCGAGAAACACGGATATGGGCGAGCTATCTTAGTCACCCACCCTAATGGATATACCAGTTGTTATGTCCATCTCAACCGCTTTGCCCCTCAGATTGAGGCGGCCGTACGCAAATGGCAATACCAGCACCAGCAATTTGCCTGCGACGTGAAGTTCCGACCGGGAGAGTTCCCTGTCAAGAAGGGACAGTTCATCGCTCTTAGCGGTAATACAGGCTCTTCACAAGGTCCACACATCCATTTAGAGATGCACAAGACCGCCAATGGCAACCTTTACGACCCACTCACTTTCTTAAAGAGCATCGTTAAAGACAAGACAGCCCCAGCCGTTTATTCATTCAAAACCTATCCTCAACCAGGACAAGGTGTCTTCCAACACTCACCAGACTCACGTATCTTCACCTTTGACAAAGGACATTTCCAAGCATGGGGAAAGGTGGGCTTTGGTGTAAGAGCAAGTGATCACATGGATTCGGTATATAACAACTATGGCGTTAGATACACTCAGCTGTATTGTGATGGTAGACTGGTTTTCTCTTCAGATGTGAACAACATCCCTACAAACTGCCACAGAATGGTTAATTCGTGGGGTGATTACGACCATTTCCTGTCGACGAAGATTTGGTTTATGAAGTCTTATATCGAACCTGGTAATACGCTCCCTATCCTACGAGCTGACGCTAACAAGGGTATTATCAACTTCAACCAGCAACGCGACTACCACCTTCGTTATGTCTTAAAGGATGTCTTTGGCAACCAAACCGTCAAGGAATTCACTGTAAGGGGTGAACCTGAAGCTATCCCAGTAGCCTATCATCCAGAGGGTGCAACTCCACTCTATTATGCTAAAGACAATCACTTCAACGCAGACGGCGTACGACTGAATATACAGAAAGGCCTTCTTGCAAAGAATGGATGGCTACAACTACTGCATGGGCGAACATACAATGCACATTCCGAGGCTTATAGTTTCGCTAAAGCGGCATATCCTCTTTTCAACTATGCACAGATAAGTTTGAAACCAAGCGGTGCGGTACATAATCCGGAGAAACTCTATGTTGCGATGCGTAACAGCTTGAACGCTGATGCACCAGCATCCTTCTGCGGTGGGAAATACGCAAAGGGCTGGGTTACAGGACGGATGCGTGAGTTAGGATGTGCCTACTTCCTTGCCTACGACGACACGCCACCAACGATTACACAGCAGAGTCTGAACCCACGCCATCTATCCTTTAAGGTGACCGACACGGGCAGCGGTCTACAGGGTTATAAGGCTTATCTCGATGGACAGTTCATCCTACTTCAGTTTGGAAAGAACAAAGAGATACTCTTCTGTGATCTCGCTGACACCCCTGTACGTCCTACTGGGAAAGAACGCTCATTGCGCCTTATTGCAACAGACAACCGTAACAATAAGAACGAATATCTGACTAAAATAAAGTATTAACAATTAAATTGTAGAGTATGAAGAAATCATTTGCAACACTATTCTTCCTTACAATGATTACGTATGCTAACGCCTGTACAAACCTCATTGCTACTAAGGGAGCAACGACAGATGGCTCTGTCTTTGTCACTTACACCGCTGATGATTACGGCATGTTTACTAACCTTTGTCATTATCCTGCTGGCACTCATGCCAAGGGAGACCGTCGCGAGATTATTGACTACGACACACATGAGCGTCACGGGTCTATTCCAGAGGCGCCAGTGACCTACAATGTGATTGGTAACATCAATGAGTACCAAGTAAGCATTGGCGAGACAACCTACGGCGGACGCGAAGATATGGTCGATAAGGATGGTATTATCGATTATGGCTCATTGATGTATCTTGGCTTACAACGTAGTAAGACTGCTCGAGAAGCTATTAAGGTGATGACATCACTCGCAGAGACTTACGGTTATAACTCTGGTGGTGAGACCTTTACCATAGCCGACCCTAACGAGGTATGGCTCCTTGAGATGCAGGGTTGTGGAGGTGAAAAGGAACAACGGGTGGTATGGGTTGCTGTTCGCATCCCTGACGGTATGATTTCTGCTCATGCTAATCAAAGCCGCATCGGACAGTTCTCTACTTACAACACAGAGGTTATCAAGTCTAAGAACTGTATCAGCTTCGCTCGTTCTAAGGGCTGGTTCAAAGGTAAAGACAAGGACTTCAACTGGAAGATGACCTACGCAGCACCAGACTTCGGAGGCCGTCGCTGGTGTGATGCACGTGTTTGGAGCTACTTCAATCACTTTAAGGATATGTCTCATTGGTTGCCTTGGGCCTTGGGTAAAGACCCTAACGCAGAGGACATGCCACTTTGGATTGCACCTGACAAGAAGGTAGACTTACCTAAGATGGAGGCTTGTATGCGCGACCATTATGAGGGTACTCCATTGTCACTCGATAAGGATATAGCACAGGGAATTTGGGAGTCTCCTTACCGTCCTACTCCGTTGAAATACGTAGTTGATGGCAAGCAATACTTCAACGAACGTCCTATCTCAACCCAGCAGACTGGTTTCTCTTACATCGCACAGCTCCGCTCATGGCTGCCACGTGAGATTGGTGGTATCTTGTGGTTCGGTAATGATGATGGTAATATGGTTGCTTACGTACCTATCTATTGTAGCAATACAGAGCGTGCAGAGTGTTTTAACACCCCTGGAGCAGACGCTGTAACATTCTCTGATAAGAATGCTTTCTGGGTGTGCAACTGGGTCAGCAACATGGTTTACCCTCGTTACTCTCAGCTTTTCCCTGCTTTGAAGGAGGTGCGCGACTCACTTGACAATGCTTTCCTCGCTGCTCAAAAAGGCGTGGAGGCTAAGGCTGAATCACTCTATGCTACCGACAAGGCTGCTGCTGTGAAGTATCTCAATGACTATTCTATTCAGAAGAGCAACGAGATGATTGCACGTTGGCGTCAATTAGCTATCCATCTGATTGTGAAATTCAATGATATGGCAGTCAAGCCAGAGAAGGATGGTAAGTTCCTTCGTACCTCTACAGGACTTGGCGAACACGTAAAACGTCCAGGCTACAGCGACTACTTTAAGCGTGAACTGGTTAAACAGACTGGTGATAAGTTTGCTGTTCCTAATAAGTAAACAGCTGAAGACAGTCGATTTTACTGGTCGATAAAGTTTATTAGCTGAACTTTCTGTACCTTACGAAGGTGGCCTCAGCCCTTTCCCCTTACCGTTTAGAGAGGAGAGAAGAAGATGAGGCTACCCTTAGGAGGCTGCGGACAAAAGAAGAAAGGACGGTAAACTTGTAGACAGAAATTGTGCGGATTTTTCGGTAATCACTCCCCTCTCTGTTTGTAGAGAGGCCGAGGATGAGACAAGAAGAGGCCCTTCTACGTTCGAGAACATGCCCTTCTTGCTGGCAGAAGACGCTCTTCTTGACGCAAGAAGGGCGTCTTCTTCTATTCAGTCTGTAACACTCTGATTTCTTGTAGGTTATAAACCAAGTTTTAGAAGACGCTACACCCTTCTTTTGAGGAGGTTTAGTACGATAGCATGTAAAATCTTTTTCACAATACAACTAATACCTTCAGAGCGCAATATTATGGCTGAAAGCTCGCATGTGAAATAGTGATAAGCTGAGATAAACTTTTTTTCTTATAGAGAGGACAACACATTCTCTCACGGAGAAGCACAAATTTTTGAATATAGATTGGGCCCACATATACAGTTAGTCCTTCCCCTTTCTCCTCCCTACGAGGGAGAAGAAGGAGGAGAGGCTAACTATTCATGCGTTTGGAAACACTTTTGGAGACAATAAAAAATGACTAAAACTATCATAATAAAATCGGTTGAACCATACAATTTATGGTTAAGTAAAAGCGAGAGAATTTATGAGAAAATAATTTTCCTGTCACTCCTGTCACCCAATCCGACCACCTAACTCATTAATTCACAGTATGGTTACGGCAAATGTTAAATGTGACAGCAAACTAAAATAAAACTTTTCTTGTAATAAGCTGTATTATTTCCATTATTTTCAGTGGCCTTTTTCACGTGGTTATTCAGAGATATCTTAAAAAAACAACTACGTAAAAAAAAGAAAAGAGGTTGAATTCGATACCACATCACGTAGCCATCGAATCAACCTCTTCACTTATATTAATCTAAAAAATGGTATGTTTATTCCTCTTCTTCCTTCACTTCAGCTTCATGTTCAGCTATCAACTTCTGCTGAATGTCGTTAGGAACAAGCTCATAGCTTGCGAACTTGGTTGTGAAACTTGCACGACCACCAGTGAGAGAACTCAGTGAAATACTATAGTTAGCAAGTTCCTTCAAAGGAATCTTAGCCTGCAGCTTCTGGTAACCAGCCTCAGAGTCCATACCCATAATCATCGCACGGCGTCCCTGTAAGTCACTCATCACATCGCCCATATAGTCACCTGGCACAAAGACCTCTAAGTCATAGATAGGTTCAAGTATCTTTGGACCAGCCGCCTTAAAGGCATCTGAGAAAGCATGACGAGCTGCCAAGGTGAATGAAAGTTCGTTAGAGTCAACTGGGTGCATCTTACCATCGTAGACAATCACACGTACATCACGTGCATAACTACCTGTAAGAGGACCACGCTCCATGCAATCCATCACTCCTTTCAGGATTGCTGGCATAAAACGACCATCAATAGCTCCACCGACAACAGAGTTGATGAACACAAGTTTACCGCCCCATGGGAGGTCGCGTTCTTCACGTCCTTTGATATTCATCTTGAACTCCTGCCCATTAAACTTATAAGTTGTTGGGTCAGGCATACCCTCTGCGTATGGCTCAACAATCAAGTGCACCTCACCAAACTGACCTGCTCCACCACTCTGTTTCTTGTGGCGATACTCAGCCTTAGCCTGCTTAGTAATCGTTTCACGATATGGTATCTTTGGTTCTTTGAACACTACTTGTAGCTTCTCATTATTCTCTAAACGCCACTTAAGCGTACGGAGATGGAACTCACCCTGCCCATGAACAATCGTCTGCTTCAACTCCTTGCTCTGCTCTACAACCCATGTCGGGTCTTCTTGACGCATCTTTAATAAAGCCGCCATGAGCTTCTCAGTCTCCTGTGAGCTCTTAGCCTCAACGGCACGAGAGTACTTAGAGTTAGGGTATTTGATGAAATCGAAACGTTGGTCGGTACCCTTACCATTCAAGGTGTTACCAGTCTTCACGTCTTTCAACTTAACCGTACAACCTAAATCACCCGCATTAAGCTGGTCGACAGCAATACGGTTAGCACCAGCACAAGCGTAAAGCTGTCCCATACGTTCCTTAGAACCACGGTCAGAGTTGGTCAGGTCGTCACCAGACTTTACACAACCACTCATCACCTTAAAGTAACTTACCTCGCCAATATGCGGTTCCATACCCGTCTTAAAGAAGTAGAGTGACTCCGGACCCTTGCTGTCTGGCGTTACTTCCTCACCACGTGTATTATGAATCTTAGGCATCTCATCAACGAAAGGAACGACATTTCCTAAGAACTCCATCAGACGACGAACACCCATACTCTTACCTGCACAAACACAGAAAACAGGGAAGATAGAACGTGTTACGAGGCCCTTACGGATACCAGTACGCAACTCATCTTCTGTCAGAGTCTCCTCTTCAAAGAACTTCTCCATCAATCCTTCGTCATTCTCTGCAGCAGCTTCAACGAGCGCTTTATGTAGTTCCATCGCCTTTGGTAACTGGTCGGCAGGGATGTCTTCAACAATCGGCTCGCCTCCTTCAGGCTTCCAACTGTACTTCTTCATCAGTAGAACGTCTATCAAACTATTAAAGCCTGGACCCGTCTCGATAGGATACTGCACTGGAACACACTTAGAACCATAAATCTCTCGCATGCTTGAGATGAGGTTATCAAAGTCGCACTTGTCAGAATCCAACTGATTAATAAGGAAGATAACAGGCTTCTTCAGCTTCTCAGTATAGCGGAAGATGTTCTGCGTTCCAACCTCTGGTCCATACTGTCCATTAATAAGGATAACAGCCTCATCAGTAACGTTAAGCGCAGTAATAGCGCCTCCAACGAAGTCATCACTACCCGGACAATCAATGATGTTAAGCTTCTTATTGTTCCATTCAACATGGAACACCGTTGGAAATACAGAATATCCATACTCCTGTTCGACAGGGAAGTAATCGCTAACTGTATTCTTAGCTTCAACTGAACCACGGCGTTTAATGACACCAGCTTCGAACAACATACTTTCGGCAAGGGTCGTCTTGCCGCTACCCGCACTACCAACTAAGGCAATGTTCTTAATCTCGTTTGTCTGATATACTCTCATATCTGATAGATTTAAGCTGTTAGTAATAATTTATTCGATTATAGGGGATAAGTCTTAACTCATCCATTCAGCGGTCTAAGTTAGGCATTTTCAATGAAAGCACCAAAGTTTCTTACGAAAAAAACAAGTTCTTTTAAAACTTATTAGTACATTTGCATTGTTTCTTGTAAGGCATACATTAATATATACACATACACGCTCTATCATGTTAGGATTATACATTCACATACCTTTCTGTGCCAGTCGTTGCATTTACTGTGGGTTCTATTCCACCGTACCAGCAAAGAAGAAGGATGAAAGACGTTCTGTTGAAGAACAGTATGTGGACGCTATCTGCCATGAGATGGAGCTGCGTGCGGAGAAAGACAATACGATGTCTGGTGGGATAACGACAGCTTTGACAAGTATCTACTTAGGTGGTGGTACTCCTTCACAGCTCTCTTTTAAGAGCCTACAGAAGATATTCCAAACAATAGATAAGGTATATCACATTGGTTTAGAATGGGAAACAGAGAGCAACAGGTGCACCACTACCGCAGCTATCGAAGTCACTATGGAGTGCAACCCAGATGATGTAACGGAAGAGTTTGCGCTGAGCTTGCGTTCACTACCTATCAATCGTATCTCAATGGGAGCACAGACCTTCTCCGATGAACGGCTACGCTTCCTACATCGTAGACATACAGCTGACGAGGTGGAGACAGCTGTCAAGCGTCTACGAGGCGTCAAGATCAAGAACATATCAGTCGACCTTATGTTCGGGTTCCCCAATGAGACGCTTGAAGAATGGGAGGAAGATATAGAGCGACTACTTGCTTTAGATGTCGAGCATATCTCTGCGTACAGTCTTATGTATGAGGAAGGGACTCCCCTCTACCGCCTCCTTCAAGCGGGAAAGGTAAAGGACATGGACGATGAACTTTATCGTCAGATGTACGATAGACTCATCGACCGCTTATCCGAAGCCGGTTATGAGCAATACGAGATTAGTAATTTTGCCAAGCTCAACAACCATCATTCGATACATAAAGTTAAGAGTCTTTATCGTTCCCAACACAATAGTTCTTACTGGCACAACGTTCCTTACATAGGTATCGGTGCTGCCGCCCATTCTTACAGCAATGGTAAAAGAAGTTGGAACATAGCAGACACCAAGGCATATATCGCTGCTCTACAAGAGAACAGACGTCCTTGTGAGGAAGAAGAGATTGATGCTGACACTCATTATAACGATATGATAATGACAGCCCTACGCACTTGTGAAGGAATAAACCTATCGTCGCTCTCTGCAGAATACCGCACCTACCTCATGCGTCTTGCAACCCCTTTACTACAGCAAGGTCTATTGAAGGAAGATAACGGCCATCTCCACCTCACCCGCAACGGCATCTATGTCAGCGACTCCATAATGAGCGATTTAATGAAAGTATAAGTATAACATCACTACTCATCATCACCCAACATTCAACACCCATCACCCAACACTCAACCCATGACCAACGAAGAATTTGAAAAGAACTGGGCAGAGCACCGCAAAGAGGTTCTTGCCAACAACGAAGAGTATCAACACATTGCCCAAAGCTATAAAGGTTCAGGCTGGATAGACTATGTCATCTTCATTGCAGGCTTTGTTATCTGCGAGAACTACACAAAGACTATCGTAAACAGTATCGTACTTCAATATCTCCTTGCACTTGTAGGAATGATCTTGATATGGTTGGGCTATCGCCTTATCAAGAGTTTATTCAATAGCAAACAGACGTTAGAGGAACTCGAAGAAAAGATTAAACAGCAGTATAGAGACTCGCTCTCCAACTGATAAAAAACAATCAACCTCCGACCTTACAGTGACTGAAAAGCACTCTAAAGGTCGGAGGTTTCGTATATTCAGCTTATCTGATAAATGTACTGATAAGCTTATTCTTTCTTTGCAGGCTTCTTCTCCTTTGCAGGTGGCAAGAGTAGATTTAAGATGACACCGACAACTGCTGAAAGTCCGATACCGCTGATTGAGAAACTCTTATAGTTCAGTACAGCCCCACCAATACCCATTGTCAGGGTGATAGATATGATGATAATGTTACGTGTACGGTTGAAGTCTACCTTATGTTGGATAAGGTTTTGAATACCAACTGACGCTATCGTACCAAATAACAACAACATGATACCTCCTAAGACAGCTGGGGGAATACTCCGCAAGAGGGCACTCAGCTTACCGATGATCGAGAAGATGATGGCTGTAGCGGCTGCTATACGAATCACCTGAGGGCTGGTCACCTTCGTAATACTCATTGCTCCTGTCACCTCACTATAGGTTGTCACCGGTGGACCACCAAGGAAACAAGCTGCTAAACAAGCCAAACCATCACCCAACATCGTACGATGTAAGCCCGGAGACTCTGTGAAGTCTTTATCTGCAACAGCACTCACCACATAAACATCTCCCACGTGCTCTATCACTGGAGCTATCGCCACAGGTATCATATAGAGGAAGGCTTCCCAAGAGAACTGCGGCAAATGGAAATGAGCTAACGCTGGAGGTAATGCTAACCAAGGGGCAGCTTTAACGTTAGTAAAGTCTACCACACCCATATACATAGCCACTAAATAACCTACAACGATACCACTAATTACTGGAACAAGCTTCATCAAGCCCCGTCCCATGGACAGAACGAAGACGGCAACACCTAAGGAGATAAAGGCAAGTATCCAATTTGTCTTTGCCATATCAACCGCTGACTTAGATAAAGAAAGGCCTATCAGAATAATCACAGGACCTATCACGACCGGAGGGAACAGCTTGTCTAATAGTTTCTTGCCCTGCCATTTAATCAAAGCAGACATCACAAAGTAGACAAGGGCCACACCAGCGATTCCTGCCAAGGTCCCTGACATACCCCAACGACCTGAGGCATAGACAATAGGGGCGATGAAAGCGAAGGAAGAACCTAAAAAAATAGGAACCTTACCTTTCGTTACAAAATGAAAGATAAACGTTCCTAAACCTGCTGTGAATAACGCTGTCGCTGGGTCAAGTCCCACAAGTAGAGGGACGAGGACCGTTGCGCCGAAAGCAACAAAGAGGAATTGAACTCCCACAATGGTCTTTCTTATTGGCGATAGTTGTAAATTACTCATGTAAAGAATGATTTTTATTAGGATAAGATGTATTGTCTTCTATTCGGTTTGCAAAAGTATAAAAAATGTGTGTCAATGTGGTTGAAAAAACTAAAAAAAGACTTTTTGATAGAAAAAGTATGTCTTTATAGATGTTTACCCAATTCTTTTTGTATCTTTGATGTCGTCTTTTCTAAATCTAAACATACGCAACGCTATGGCCAAAAAGCTTCTATTCCTACCCATCCTACTCTTATTAGTTTGTTGTACTCAATCTAAGAAGGCTTTACAGAAACTTGAACAAACTGCCAAGGAGGCTACAACAAGTTTGCAGCCTACCCTTGAGGACGCTGCAAAGAAGGCCGATCCCGACTATCAACTGTCTAAGGAAGAGGAGAGGTTGGTGTCTTCTTCTAATGCGTTCAGCCTTAAGTTGTTCCAACTACTTGCTAATAAAAAGGGAAAGGAGAGTGTGGCTCTCTCACCAATGGCCGTCATCTATTCGCTGAATATGCTCAACAATGGGGCGAATGGGAAGACACAAGCGGTTATCTCAAAGGCTCTCGGCTATACTGCTGACGACCTTGATGACATCAACTCACTAAGTAGAACGATGCTGATCGGTCAGAGAAAGGGAGGAATTGACGAACAGAACGATTCGTCAGGATACATGATTACGGCCAACTTCCTGATACTGAATGGGCAAACAAAGCTTTTACCCGATTTTCAAGAGGTGTTAGAACATGATTATTTCACCAATGTTATCGACAATGCCAACACTCCGAAGGGAAAAGAAAGAGCAAACAAACTCTGTAAGACGATAACCAAAGGAGACATTACGAAGCTGCCCATCAACCTCACAGGACCACGTGCTGCACAGCTTTTCAATGCTGTTACGCTCAAAACGGCTTGGTCTTTACCGTTCTATAAGGAGCTTACTAAGTCCATGCCATTCCATTGTGAAGATGGGAGAACACGCCAGGTTCGGATGATGATGAACGATGATACGATGCAAATGTACCAAGGCTATAACGCAAAGGACTATCAGGTGCTGCTAATGCCTCTACAGAACGGTTTTAGACTATATGCTATCCTACCGCAAAAGAAGGTTAACTTGCAGGATGTCATCCGTAAGTTAACCGTCAAAGAACTACGAAAAATAGCGCAAAGCACCAAGACATACGACAATGTAAACATACTGTTTCCTTGCTTTTCTACATCTTCGAATATCCCGTTGAAGCAGTTGTATGGTGACATGGGACTGGCGAATCTCTTCTCTCATGAAGCCGATTTCAGTAGGATGAGTGCGCAACCTCTTGCTGTCGATGATGTCTTCCAACAGATAAACCTGAATGTTAATGAAGACGGAGTCAGTGCAAAAGCCATTCAAGTAACCCACATTGCTTATCTCTCCGCAAATGATAACACGTCTTCCTTTAGCTTCAAAGCTGACCACCCCTTCCTTTATTACGTCCTTGACCGGTATAATAACCTCTGTTTTATGGGGACGTATATGGGCGACTGAGGCTGACTGTAGGGGTATAGAAAGTAACAAATCTTCTACTACCCCACCTTCTGAATGTGGTACCAAACAGTCTTTATCATATCAGAGCACTCATCCCAAAATGCTTCGACAGGCCTTACCTCCTATTCATTTCTGAATGAAATAGGAGCATGAACACTGTGATAATCCCACGTAAAATTACGTTTAACCTATTGTGTAGTTTACATTCATGGAAGGAACGTAATGCGTAGTCTTGTTCATTCTACCCTTTGTCCATTCAAAGCTCGCCGTCGCTGTCGGTCATCTAAGCTGTTTAGAGTGTCCTGAAAAATCATTACAAACAACCTTGTAAAGCGTTGGGAACGAGAGAGCAAAGCACGTATAAAAGTGAACATATAACCTTCACATAATCAATCAGTTATATACACCACCAAAGAAAGGCGTCTTCAAGGCGCAAGAAGGGCATGTTTAAGAGGCAAGAAGGGCATGTTCTTGAACGTAGTTAGGCCTCTTCTTCATCCTTGAAGGGCAAGTATTGGTTTCAAGCCGACTGAAAACTATTTACAAGTCCACCTATTCCTTCGTTTGTTATCATACCGTCTATCATTCTTCCTCCCTATTGTCTACTGCTGTTTTAATACTTATCTCGTGATGTGCGATACCTTCTCTAAGATTCTCATAGACGTATCTCAGTGATTACACTCCCCTCAACTCTGAAAGGGGCAAGTGTGTACTTTTCGCTTGACCACGTCTGTATCTTCTGCTCACCCATTCTTTCTATGAGAGAAGAAACCTTAACTTCTTATTCGATTTATTTGATACTCTCGTTTTTTTTATGTAAGTTTGCGGAATAAAGGGAGATGGAGATAAATGATAGGTGATATCAACACCTAACATTTAACACCTACCACCATGGAGTTACTATGGAAGTAAGTTGAATTGCTTTACATCAACACCTAACATTTAACACCTACCACTATGGAGTTACTATGGAAGTAAGTTGAATTGCATTACATCAACACCTAACATTTAACACCTACCACCCATTCCCCCCTTACCCAACATTCAATACCCAACAATTAAAAACATGAAACAGAACCTCAAGAATGTTGTACTGGCCGCAGGACTTGCTTGCACAGCACTTACAGGTCAGGCACAAAACGTAAGACCGAAGACGACACAGACGGTCAGTAATTCGCTTATGAAACAGAGTACGCTACCTTTTAACGCTCCTGATTTCAGTCATATCAAGGGTACAGACTACCTACCTGCCATCAAGTTGGCTATTGCTGAGCAAAGAGCTGAGATAAAGAAGATTACAGACAACAAGCAGAAGCCTACTTTCACCAATACTATCTTAGCTTACGAGCGGAGTGGAAAGAACTTGGAACGTATATCAAACATCTTCTATGCACTCGTATCAGCCGATAAGACAGGAGAAATAGAGAAGGCTCAAGGAAGCATAGTACCCTTAATGACGGAGTTTGAGAACGAGGTTAAGTTTAATCAGAAGTTCTTCCAACGTATTAAATATGTATATGACCACGAATACAATACGCTCAAAGGCGAGGATAAGAAGCTGTTGGAAGTAGTCTATAAAGACTTCACTCATGCTGGCGCCTTGCTCCCAAAGGAGAAGATGGCACGTATGCAAGAAATTAATAAGGAGTTGGCAAAACTTCAGCAGGACTTTGGTGATATGCTTCCGAAAGCTGCCAATGAGGCAACAGTATGGGTCAACGATGTAAAGGAACTGTCTGGTCTCAGCGAAGCAGATATTGCTCAGTGTAAGAAAGATGCTGAGAGCCGTGGCGGTAAGGCACCTTATTGTATCGTGATTACGAACACCACACAGCAACCTATCCTTGCAAGCCTCGACAACCGTAGCCTACGTGAGCGTGTCTACAATGCTTCTATCCATCGTACAGACGGTACGGGGGCTTACAACACCTTCCCTATCATCGTGAAGATAGCACGTCTTCGTGCTGAGAAAGCGCAGTTGATGGGCTATAAGAACTATGCTTCATACTCGTTGGAGAAGACTATGGCAAAGAACACGGATAATGTCTATGCCTTTCTCCGCCAGATGATTGGTGCTTATAAACCAAAGGCTGAGGAGCAGACAAAGGCGATTGAGGAGTATATGAAGGCGCAAGTGAACAAGTTAGCAAGTGAACAAGAGAACAAGTTGACAGGTGAACAAGTTAATGCAAATAACTCGTCTACCAGTCAACCAGTCAACTCGTTTACTGCTCTCCAGCCTTACGACCGCTTCTATTATTCGTCAAAGATGAAGAAGGACCAGTTCAACTTCTCAGATGAAGACGTGAAACCTTACTTCAATCTTGACTCTGTTCTTGTCAATGGTATCTTCTATGCGGCCCATCGCGTCTATGGTCTTAGCTTCCGTGAACGTAAGGATATCCCGACTTATCATAAGGACATGAAGGTATTCGACGTACTTGATGCTGATGGTAAGCAGTTGGCTTTGTTCTATTGTGATTACTTCCGCCGTCCAACAAAGCGAGGTGGTGCATGGATGAGTGCCTTCCTCAAGCAGAGCTTAGATAGGAATCAGAAACCATTAATATATAATGTGTGCAACTATGCGAAGGCTCCAGAAGGTCAGCCTACACTCCTTACTTGGGACGAGACACAAACAATGTTCCACGAGTTCGGACATGCCCTGCATGGTATGCTATCTCATTGTAAGTATAACACATTGAGCGGTACGGCCGTAGCACGTGACTTCGTAGAGATGCCATCACAGTTTAATGAGTCGTTCGCAAGTATTCCAGAGGTGTTCAACCACTATGCACGCCATTACAAAACCAATGAGCCTATGCCTGACGCATTGCGTGAGAAGATGCTTGGATCGCTCAATTTCCTTTCGGCATACGCATTGGGTGAGAACCTTGCTGCGACCTGCTTGGATATGGCTTGGCATTGTCTCTCTCCTTCAGAGGTTCCAACAGCTGAAGAGGCACCGGCCTTTGAGAAGAAGGTGTTGGCTGAGATTGGTCTACTAAACAGTCAGATACCTCCTCGTTACTCTACTTCTTACTTCAACCACATCTGGGGTGGAGGTTATGCAGCAGGTTATTATAGCTACCTATGGAGTGAGGTATTGGCCGTGAATATTGCTGACTATTTTGCAGAACACGGTGCACTGACTCGTAAGGTGGGTGATGATTTCCGCCAGAAGGTTCTCTCACGTGGTAATACTCGTGACCTTATGACTATCTTCTCAGACTTCACTGGCCTAAAGGCACCTGATACAAAGGGTCTTCTGAAGGCCAGAGGGATGTAGAAAGAACATCTATCGCTATCAGCCTCAGCCCCATCCTCTCTCCGAATGGAGAGGGGGAGTTGACATCAAGATAACCCTATCTATTAGATAAGTAATGGGAAACGATAAGACAAGAAACAAGTCAAAGGATGCCCAAACGATGGGGATAACGCACTGTTCACACCCCTTTCTACAAGGGAGAGGATGGAGGAGAGGCCGCCTTTTCATCTTATTCCTTCTCCTCTTCTTAACGCTCAACTTTGGCGTAAAAGGCTATTGGAAGATAAAGTCTTACACATTTCAAAGCCAATTCAAAGACGTGTGGGAAATCTGTCACAACAAGGGGTTTAACGAAGACTACTGTGTCCTCGTTGATTTCTCACGCCCATCAGGTGAGGACAGAATGGCTATCATCGACTTAAACACATTATCCGTGCTCGACACAGGACCCTGTGCACACGGCAAAGGAGAAGGCAACAGTGCGTGGGAACCACGCTTCTCAAACAAGGAAGGAAGTAAATGTTCGAGTCTTGGACATTTCAAGATTGCTGAGAAAAGTTATTCTGCTAATGTTGGACTATGCTTTGCCCTTGATGGTCTTGATAGTTCAAACGATAATGCACGACGGAGACATATCCTCATTCATAGCTCTCGTTACGTGGATATTATGCACCACCTAACCTCCTATCTCCCACTCTCCAATGCTTCGTGGGGATGCTTCACTACAAGCCCAGCTATGCTGAAGAAGATTGAAGCCATCTGTGATAAAAGTAAGAAACCCATCTTGCTTTATGCCTATAAATATGTTTGATGAACAAAAGATGATGACGAAACTACAGTTGAAAAGACTCCTGACTTGCATTCTACTGACAATGCTTGTCACCCTCAGCACACGTGGGCAAGCCCTTTGTATCATTGATGGTACACCCCTACCCGACTCCCTCTTGCATGTCACTATCAATGAGATGCGTTCGGATTCGGCCAAAGAAATTGTGGCAAACAGACTCAGACTTATTCCACCCTATGCCATTGAGTCTATACAAATATTCTCACCAGAAGAACAGATAAAGCAAGGGAAAAATATTACTTTCTGTAAGACTCCAAGAGACATCGTCCTCATTAGGACCAACTCCTTTGCTGAACTACAATGGATAATAGATGGTAGACCGAAAAAACCACATAAGTGGTTGACTATCATTGAGTATATGCTCTCACCCAAAAGCATAATAGAAGCAATGCCAAAGGGGATTAAGTCTACTGATATCTCCGCTCTACACCTTATTACATATAGGAAGGACCCACGACAAGAGATGCGTCCGACCATCGTTATTGAGACCAAAAAAGCCTCTACTAAATCCTCTAAAAGAAGGAGATAAGGTATTGGCATAAACTGTTCCATTCTAAACAAGTAGAGAAAAAGATACTCACGCATGACAAACAAGGAATGGGAGATGATAAGTAAAAGGTGCTTATAAAGATAGAATAGACAAGGGTAAATGAGTAGTAAAAGCATAGCCTACCTTGTAGAGGTAGTTCGCTATTTATCCTGTTCTCCACAGATTAGAGGGATATTATCTCTCCTCCCTATGCAAACAAAAAAACATCTATAAATGGATAGACCAACATCATACGGCAAAAAGACCGAACCAATGAATAATAACGAGCAGACTGCGAATACGACACCCTCCCTTTCAGGGGAACTGAAGGAGGCCTCCTTTATCTCTCAATCACTTTCCCTCCCTCGCAGAAGTGTATCGGCAGTCCTCATCCTACTCAATGAAGGCTGTACAATCCCATTCATTTCTCGCTATAGAAAGGAACGTACAGGAAACCTCAATGAGGTTCAGATAACCGATATCAGCGAACTTTACGACCGTCTGAAAGAACTCGCTAAACGTAAGGAAACTATCCTCAAGACCATTCGTGAGCAGGGGAAACTCACGACAGCATTAGAGGCTAAGATTCAGTCTTGTATGGATGCTACCGAACTGGAGGATATCTACCTACCTTATAAACCTAAACGACGCACACGAGCACAGATTGCTCGTGAACAAGGATTGGAGCCTTTAGCAATGGAGATCATGAGCGTGGCAGCCTCTTCCAACCCTTCTGTAGGGAGGAGAGTAGCTCTTTCCTGCTTATCCGAAAAGGAGAGAGACAAGCTTGCAAGTGCTTGGCAGGAATATCAAGGAGGAACCAAAGGGTCTTTATTCGTCCGTGAGCATATAGATATTTCCACCCTTTTGGAGGGGTTAGGGAAGGCTTCTCTCACCCTTTCGAAGGAGTTAGAAGGAGCCTTAGACATCATCGCCGAGATTGTATCAGAGAACCAGCAAGCACGTAATACTGTCCGCACAGCTTACCATCGTGGGGCCATCATCTCATCAAAAGTTATCAAGAAGATGAAGGATACAGACGAGGCACAGAAGTTCTCTGACTACTTCGATTTCTCTGAACCACTCCGTCGATGCAATAGCCATAGGCTACTTGCCATGCGTAGAGGTGAGTCTCAAGGTATTCTACGAGTAAGTATTACGATTGAGGGGGAGGAATGTGTCTCACGTCTAACACGGCAGTTTGTACGTGGACATGGTCTTTGTCAGGCCCTTGTCAGCCAAGCTGTTGAGGACTCCTTCAAGCGTCTTATCAATCCAAGTATGGAGAATGAGTTCGCAGCCTTGAGTAAGGAACGTGCCGACGAAGAAGCTATTAAAGTCTTTACAGAGAACCTCCGTCAACTTCTCCTGTCCCCTCCACTTGGTCAGAAACGTGTTCTTGCCCTCGACCCCGGCTTCGCCAATGGTTGTAAGATAGCTTGCCTTGACGAACAGGGTACCCTTCTCCATCACGAGATAATCTATCCGCATCCTCCACGCAACCAGATGAGACAAGCCACAGAAGCGCTGCAAAGGATGATAAAGACCTATAAGATTGAGGCTATTGCCATTGGTAATGGTACGGCAAGTAGGGAGTCAGAGACTTTCATTAGTAATATTCTCCAAGACACAACGAACGACTTTGGGAATATATTAAGATATGTAGTGAGCGAAGATGGTGCTTCCATCTATTCAGCCTCACCCGTAGCACGTGAGGAGTTCCCCGATGAAGATGTTACTACACGTGGTGCTGTATCCATCGGACGAAGGCTCATGGACCCTCTTGCCGAGCTTGTGAAAATCGACCCGAAGAGTATCGGTGTCGGACAATATCAGCACGATGTCGACCAATCAAAGCTCAAGCACTCACTCGACCAAACGGTGATGAGTTGTGTCAATCAGGTGGGAGTCAATCTCAATACGGCTTCTCGTCACTTACTTACCTACGTTAGCGGACTCGGTCCGGCCCTTGCTCAGAACATTATCGACTATCGTCATGAGAACGGTCCCTTCACTTCTCGTACCCAATTAAAGAAGGTGAAGCGTCTGGGTAATACTGCTTACCAACAATGTGCAGGCTTCCTTCGCATCCCCAATGCCAAGAACCCGCTCGACAACTCTGCTGTTCATCCCGAAAGCTATCACATTGTTGAACAGATGGCAAAGGACCATGGTTGTACGATAAAGGACCTGATCGGTAATAAGTCACTCTTGTCTCAGATCGATATCCAACGCTACATCCATAAAGGTCTTACCTCTCTAAGCCCAAGCAGTCTCCCTCCTCGTTCCTCTTCTTCTGTAGAGAAGGTGAATACAGGCAATGGTTCGCATAAAAGAGAGAATAATAGTAAGCCTTTATCAACTGATAGTGAGATTGCTACTAACACCCTTTCAGGGGGGTCGAAGAAGACCTATTCTTCTCTGTCTGAGGCTTTGAGCGAGTTATCTCTCACCCCTTCTGAGGGATTAGGAGAGGCTACCCTACGTGATATCATAGCCGAACTTGAGAAGCCAGGACGTGACCCACGTGGCGAGGTGGAGGTCTTCGAGTTTGATAAGAACGTCCATTCCCTCAACGACCTCATTGTTGGAATGGAACTACTGGGTATTGTAACGAACATTACCAACTTTGGTGCGTTCGTTGACATCGGTGTTCATCAAGACGGACTTGTACACATCTCCCAGCTCTCCGACCGTTTCGTCTCCGACCCCACACAGGTTATTCGCCTCCATCAGCACGTCCGTGTCCGTGTTGTTGAGGTCGATATGCGTCGCAAACGCATTGGATTAAGTATGAAGAATATCAAACAATAAAGATATGAATAAGACAAAGAAGACCCTTGCTTACTTAGGTGGCATAGCATTTACAATCTTAGGAATATGGCTCCTTACCATGGATACCTCCACAACAACCTATCCTGTTTGGAAGATAAAGGTTGCTGGTGTACTCTCCGTCACCTTCTTTGGTGGAAGTGTTTTATACATGACTTATAGAAAGATAAGACTTATCATAACCCATAAGAAAGATATTGAGTTTACTGATAGCGGCCTTTCTATCTATGGAGCTAAGGAAATCATGTGGCGTGAAATAGCCGACTTCGATTTGATACGCTTTAAGGGTAATAGGTTGATAACCATCCAAATGAAGAATCCTACAGAGGTTCTTGCAAGCGAACCATCGTGGATTAAACGCAAGACAATGGAATACAACCTAAAAACTATCAATGCCAACTACGCTTTCCCTGCTTATTTAATAGATGGAAGAGCCGAGGAAGCACTTGCATTGTGCAAAGAGAAGTTAGCAGAACATCAATAATATCAGTTGTCAACCAGTACTCCACCACCCTTGTCGGCCTCATGGAACTGATAAGCTAACACTCTCGCTTCTAATAATAAACGACATATAAACCAGATGAATATGAGCGATAACCTCTTACTCTATATCATTACATATTATACAAGATAAGTTTTATTTTTGTTTGCTGTCATATTTAACACTTCATACAACCCTCCTGTAAATTAATAAGTTAGGTGATGAGATAGAATGACAGTAATGACAGCAACTTTTATTTTGGGTGGAGAGACGTATTATCTATGTACAGAGACAGAGCATGTAGGGAGTACTCATTTATCATAGAGTTAGCCAATACTATTTCAAGAGACGGAGATGAACACCATAAAGCGTGATGTCTCTATCACTTGAAAAGGCGATAACATCATTTTAAGTACATCAAAGAGAGGTAGAGAGTACCGTCATTCTCTTCTCTTTAAATTAATCAATATAAAATATGGGAATGCTTTTCGTTCTTATTTTCTGGGCCGTTATCTTCCTACTACTATTCTTAGTATCAGGCTTACTAACGCTTCCCTTTACTTATTTCCTTTGTAAAGAACAGAGGAAGAGGAGGATGATACTCTCCTTCTTCACGCCGGGTGTGGCTCTTTTCACCTACGCTGCAAGTAGCTTAGTAGCAATGATTATCATCGCAATCATTCTTGGAACGGATATAGGAATTGGTGATAGTTGGAGCACACCACTGAAGAATAACTACGAACTGAGCAGTACTGATACACCCGACAATGGAGGTATATGCAAGAAAGACGACCTTTACAACGAGATACTAATATCTGACGTTACACACATACAAGTGATTGGTGACTCCGTGATCGGTAAGGCGGATGGTAGATACTTTATATTTAATCTACAGGACGGGACCCATACTGACAGTCTTACCTATCAAGCTCTTACACGCCAAATAAGTCCTTCTTCCATCCACCTCATTGATAATAACACCTACTACTGGGAACAAAGAAGAACAGCCTACATCATTGGTGGCGTACTATCTCTCCTATTAACTATCCTCGTCGTACGGCTTTTCTGGAGGATAGGTCTACATGGTTTTCAAAGGAGACAACAAGGGTCATAACTTCTCAACCATATAAATCCGACTCAAAGCAGTATCAAGCAAATAAAGAACAGACCGCCCATTATCCTGCAACCAGTCCCAAGTTCCCTCTGCTTACAGGCCACACTCCCCTCATCCTGTGTATTTACAAAATAACTTACGAGTACGATGTCACTCCGCCAACGGTCTCTCTCTACTAATAAGTAAGGTTCTTCCGTTAAATGTGTGGACGCTTTTCGTAGTGCTTTAACGTAAGAGCCAAAATTACTCACTAAACTAAAATATAGCTGAGACAGTCAACTATCTATCCTATTTTCATCCTCTTTCATTGAAAATCTTTTCGTTTTAAGACTTCGAAAACCTGCAGGCAAGGGTTTGAAAAATCATTACATAAATTCAAGGAAAACACCTATAACTAACGGCAAAAATACACACATGAAGCAGGTTTACAATCAACAGAGTATCAATTAGTTACCTGGTATAAAGTAAAAGGTGCCTAATTGGACTTCAAAAGGGCGTTAGCAAGGGTCTTAAAGAGCATCTTTTGCAAGCCAAAAGGGCGTCTTTTAGAAGCCAAAAGAGCATGTATTGGGTTTGAGATGTACAAAAATAATTTACAAACATGATTTAATAAGGGAATAAGCAGGTTATAGACGACAGATAGACATCACACCTAATTACATTTATCGTATAGTTTACCCCCTCCTTATAAAACAATCTTATTGGAGGTAAGCTTACCATGTATATGGATTAATCTCATTCTTTTAACAATCTACACATTTAACGGAAGAACTATAAATAAGGGACTTCCTCAAAGCTATATGCCACTAACTCATTTCAAGACAATTCTAAGAAAATACTTGAAAGCCGTGATCTATTCA